>JBARHQ010000166.1:0-6808 GCA_049799315.1 Thermodesulfovibrionales bacterium
TTTCCTGTCCTCAACGTCAAGCTTCTTCATCGCAGCACGGCGGACGTCCAAATCCTTGTCCTCGACGGCGAGCTTAGCCAACAGGGCCTGATCGGTGAGCTTCTTCACGGTGGTGCGACGGACGGCCTGATCCTTGTCCTCGACGGCGAGCTTAGCCAGCAGGGCCTGATCGGTGAGCTTGTCCACAGCAGCACGGCGGACAGCCTGATCCTTGTCCTCAACAACGATCTTGACCAACAAGACCTGGTCTGTGAGTTTCTCCATCGCAGCATGGCGGACGTCCAAATCCTTGTCCTCGACGGCGAGCTTAGCCAGCAGGGCCTGATCGGTGAGTTTCTTCACGGTGGTGCGACGGACGGCCTGATCCTTGTCCTCAACGGCGAGCTTGGCTAGTAGTGCCTGATCGGTGAGCTTGTCCACGGCAGTACGGCGGATGATCTGTTTCTTCTCATCGGCGGCGATCTTGGCCTTCAGGGCCTGTACAACCTCACTGTGGCCTTCACCGGAAGCAAGCATCAAAGCAGTCCGGCCTTCACTACTCTTGGCATTGACATCGGCCCCCTTGGCCAGAAGATACTTTACCCACGCAAGATCACCTTGTCCGGCAGCGTTAATCAAATCATCATTCAACTCTGCAGTGGCGACGTTCTCCTTGAAAAGTTCTACCTCTCCATCAGTTGTATACAGTTGACTTACACACTTTCCTTTATAGTTTTTTATATACCCTTCAGCGCAACGGGAGTGAGTATCAATTGTCGCGCAACCGGTAATGGATGACAACAAGCACAGACATATAAAATACAAATATTTCATTGTTCGCTCCTTTATCTTTAAAGTAGTAGAACGTGGCGCACAAATGAACGCGCTGAAAGATTGACTGCGCTTATCATCAATGTCAGTGATTGCAAAATGAACCGTTTTCATCCCAACCCGTTTCCCAATCTATCTTCTCTAAAATAACTTTACTGACAGGTCTATTATTATGCATTTCACGCATCTCCCACTTGCACGGCATTTGGCCAGGAATTGTTTCAAATAAATACTCTTTACCGGAAATCGGAGTGAATCTAAGATTAACCAAGCAATACTCTTTACTTCCTTGCTTCCTTTGGTGAAACTGAAAAGTAAGTTCCTCATCCGCACGAACAACAGTGGAACTATCGCTTTTAGGGAGGATAGGGTCTGTATCTCTTCTTCTCTTGCAGTTCCTCGACTCCTCAAAAAACGCAACTGAGATAGTGTAACTTGAATTATTAATAAAATATATTTCAGAAGTAGCGACTTCATGTGGAGGCACATATTTAATGGGACTTGCGGCACATGCCGACACTGTAAACAAAAAAAATACAATTAGCATTTTCATAATATAATCTCCCAAGTTAATTAAGCCATACACAATAGGGACGTAACCCGTTTAGCGGGTTGCCGGACTGCTTGCGCATATCTGTCTAAAGGTGTGAATGTGTCAATTCCCCGTTTATTCTGATAGTTCTAATTGTCTTTAATCAAAAGAATTCCTCGATGCTTTGCATCGGGTGTTCCCAAAATTTCCTCCACCTTGAGGGGGGAGGTTAGGTGGGGGTGATTGGTTACGCTTTTCACCTTCCGATTGTTTTTTCACCCTCCCCTTCATCCCCTCCCCTCAAGGGCGGGGAAATATTTAGATACCTCGCAGCTTGCTGCGGGGTGATTCATTCATGATTTACGTAAACGCAGACTTAACGGTGAGTGAGTTTTGTAAAGAAGGTTGGCAGGCCCCTTAAATGTCTGTGAGGTGTTGCAGGCAGGACTTTTTCGGCATTTCTGTCTGCTGCGACTTAGTATTGTTATACAATGATAAGGTTATCCCGATGCTACTTCTTCTTTGAAAAATCTACCTTGACTACTTTTTTGCCGGGGACTGCCTTCAGGGCAGGCCTGGATGGCTGTTTTCCCTCTGGAGTTGCCTTGTGCGGCATTTCGGGAATTTCTTTGTGCTCGGACGAGATGACGAATTGCGCAGCGAGTTCCGGGGAGAAGACGGCAGTGATCTCATCAGGCGGGATATAGCATTTTTCGTTTTTTGGACCAAAACCGAGTGTGGCGTGGATCCCGCTTTCGTTCCAGTCGAACTGCATCATCCTGTTGAAAACCAGGACCAGTCCCCGCTCTTTTTCC
Source organism: Thermodesulfovibrionales bacterium (assembly GCA_049799315.1). Taxonomy (GTDB): domain Bacteria; phylum Nitrospirota; class Thermodesulfovibrionia; order Thermodesulfovibrionales; family UBA6898; genus PALSA-1316. The sequence continues at coordinate 2,158 of JBARHQ010000166.1, forward strand.
TCCGGCAGAAAGCCCCTGTTGCCGATGACGACGGTCTCGGCATGCCTGACGACGATGAAGACCCTGCCGGCCAAGTCCAGCATCTCAAAGAATATCTGTTTCTTCAGATCGTTCAGGTCTCTGGCCATGGCAGTTATCTTATCTCCGAGACTGGTATTTCCACGTCTGATTTGGCATAATCATTTTTTCCTGAGCAGTTTTTCAGCCCTGACGACAATGGCCTCGGCAGTGAACCCGAATTTTTCGAAGAGGACCTTTGCCGGTGCTGAGGCGCCGAAAGTGTCGATACCGATAATATCGCCCTGAAGGCCGACGTATTTATGCCATCCGAACGTTGCCCCGGCCTCTATTGCCATTCGTTTGCCGACCTCACGGGGGAGTATGCTGTTGCGGTAGACATCAGGCTGCCTGTCGAAGAGTTCGGTACAGACCATATTGACGACGCGTACCTTCACCCCTTTTGCCTTAAGCGTCGCCGCGGCCGCAAGCGTGATATGGACCTCGGCGCCTGAGGCTATCAGGATAAGATCAGGCCTGCCCTTTGAGTTTGAAAGAACATATCCGCCTCTTTCAGTGCCTTCTGCCGGGGCGTACTTTTTGCGGTCAAGAACTGTCAGGTTCTGTCGTGACAGTACGAGTGCGTGCGGTCTGCTGCGGTCAGTGATCGCGACTTTCCAGGCGGCTGCCGTTTCATTTGCGTCAGCCGGGCGTAAAACATTCAGGTTCGGCATCGCCCGAAGGCTTGCCAGGTGTTCGACCGGCTGGTGTGTCGGCCCGTCTTCCCCAAGCCCGATCGAGTCATGGGTCAGGACATAGACCACATGTACGCCCATCAGGGCCGCAAGCCTGATTGCCGGCCTCATATAATCTGAAAAAACAAAGAACGTGCCGCCGTAGGGGATCAGCATGCCGCTTAGCGCCATACCGTTCAGAGCTGCTGCCATTGCATGCTCCCTGACACCAAAATGGATGTTTCTTCCGGCTTTCTTCTTTCCGTATTCAATATATTTATTGAGCCAGGTGTTGTTTGAGGGCGCGAGATCAGCAGAGCCACCGACCAGGTGAGGGAGTCTGTCAGCGATGGCATTAAGGACCTTCCCTGATGCGCTTCTCGTTGCGATTGAACCGTCTGACGCATTCCAGACCGGAAGTGATTTCTCCCAACCTTTCGGCAGTCTTCCGGCTGACAGATCATCCCATAGTCCTGCAAGGTCTGCATGCTTCCGGCTATACTTCTTAAAGGTCGCCCGCCACTTTTTTTCAGCGTCGCGTCCTCTGGAAGCGGCCTTGCGCATATGGGCAGTCACGGGTTTTGGAATACAGAAGCTTTTAGCAGGGCAGCAGAGGTTCTGCTTTGTCAGCTTCAGTTCGGCTTCGCCGAGCGGTGAGCCATGGACATCACAGGTATCCTGCCTGTTGGGGCTTCCGAAGCCGATATTCGTCCTGACCATGATAAGGGAGGGTTTCCCCCTTTCCTTTTGCGCGGCCCTGATAGCGGCCTCGATCTGTTTTGTGTTATTTCCGTCTGCCTTCAGTACCTGCCATTCCATGGCTTCAAAGCGCTTTTTGACGTCTTCGGTAAAGGCCAGGTCCGTAGACCCCTCGATTGTGATTTTGTTGTCTGAATAGAGATAGATCATCTTGCCGAGACCGAGATGTCCCGCAAGCGAGGCTGCCTCAGAGGAGATGCCTTCCATCAGGTCCCCGTCGCTCACGATGCCATAGATATGATAATCAACGATCTTGAAGCCAGTCCTGTTGAACATCGTCGCCAGGTATTTCTCAGCCATCGCCATGCCGACTCCGGTGGCGAAGCCCTGGCCGAGAGGTCCGGTTGTTGTCTCTATACCGCAGTCAGGACAGTATTCCGGGTGGCCCGGTGTCTTGCTCTCCCACTGTCTGAAGTTTTTTATATCATCGAGCGTCATGGCATGTCCGGTGAGGTGAAGGAGGCTGTAGAGGAGCATAGAGCCGTGTCCTGCCGAGAGTACAAACCGGTCCCGGTTCTGCCACCGGGGATTGGCAGGTGTGTGTTTCAGGAATTTCTGCCATAAGGTATATGCCATCGGCGCATCTCCCATCGGCATCCCCGGGTGCCCGGAGTTTGCCTTCTGTACTGCATCTGCAGAGAGCATCCTGATGGTATTGATACAGAGTTCATCGATATTTGTTTTCTTCACGTCCCGGCCTCCATGTCTTTTTAATCGTTGTATTCTGCCTGCTGCGGCAAGGCATTCGCACCGCTATGTCCGATCCGCGGCAGAATATCTTAACACAATTTTCATTTTTCAGGGCTTCTGAGGTACTATAAAACATGCGACTGAAGGCCATCATAGTACTTATGCTGCTCCTGATGCCAATGCGAGCGTATGCCCATCCCGTGATTGATTTTCCTGAACGGAAATATGCATTCGGACCGGTCGGTCAGGAGGGGAAGGTCGAACATTTATTTGAATTCATCAACCGGGGTGATCAGGAACTGATCATAGAGAAGGTTTCGGCCTCCTGAGGCTGCACCGCAGCGATGGCTAGTTTGAGCCGTCTGAAGCCAGGGGAAAAGGGCAGCATTCAGGTAACGGTGGATGTTGCGGGCAAGCGGGGGTCGGTCACCAAGACCGTACAGGTTTACAGCAATGATCCGAGGATGCCGATGGTGACTCTCCAGGTGACGATGCTGGTAAGGGACGCCGTCCACTTCAGGAAAGATAGTGCGGCGAATATCTTTGATGAGGCCTGTCGCCGTTGTCATGTTGATCAGGGGCGGGGCAAAACCGGTTTTGATCTGTTCAGGGCCGACTGTTTCATGTGCCATAACGCCGGTACCAGCGCCCAGAATATAACGCAGATGAGTAAGAGGCCGGAGAGTTATCTCCGCCGCGTGATCCGCGATGGCGTCGTGAATACAACGATGCCCGGATTCGGGCAGAAAAACGGCGGTCCGTTCAGTGATGCCGAGATCGATTCGCTGGTCAGGAGTATCAGAAATCCATGATGAGTGCTGTGTTTGACAGACTGACCCTATACCTTCGCATGATCAAGTTTTCGCATTCGATCTTCGCGCTGCCGTTTGCACTGACCGCTGCGCTTATCGCGGCATCCGGTATTCCGCCTCTGAAGCAGATATTCTGGATTATTGTAGCGATGGTCGGTGCGCGGTCGGGTGCGATGGGCCTCAACAGGGTGATCGACCGGCAGATCGACCGTGCAAACCCGAGGACGGCAAACCGGGAAATTCCCCGTGGCATTATCAGTGCCGGTGAGACGGTCGTTTTTGTTGTCATTTCATTCTCTTTTCTCATCCTGGCCGCATATATGCTTAATCCGCTCTGCCTCGTGCTGTCTCCGGCGGCGATCTGTGTACTCTTCATCTATTCTTATACCAAGAGGTTCACCTGGGCGGCGCATTTTGTCCTGGGGTTGGCGATATCGGCGGCGCCTCTTGGCGCATGGGTCGCGGTGCGGGGGAGTTTTAACCCCGGTATCCTGCCGCTTGCACTGGCGGTGATATTCTGGCTTGCGGGCTTTGACGTGCTTTATGCGCTGCAGGACCTTGAGTTCGACCGGAACCACGGGCTCTATTCAATACCGCAGCGTTTCGGCATCAAAAAAGCACTTTATCTGGCGAGGGGCTTTCACCTTGTATCCTTTCTGCTGCTGGGGACAACCGGGTTGATCTTCCGGCTGGGTCTCTTCTTCTGGGCAGGCATGGTGATTGTGGCCGGGCTTTTCATCTATGAACATTCACTCGTGCGACAGGGAGATCTCTCGAAGCTCGATATGGCTTTTTTTAATATGAACGGTTATATCAGCATGACGGTTTTCCTGTTCACCCTGACGGACTATCTGGCATGAAACGTTTTGTCCTGGCGATCAGCGGCGCTACCGGCCCGGTCATAGGACTGCGGCTCCTCAGGGAACTGGCCCGGACAGCCGAGGTCCATGTCCTGATCTCCCGTCAGTCATTCCCGATCATCCGGGATGAGACCGGCGTCGACTTCAGCGGCGAGACAGAAGAGGCCATACAGGAGAAGCTCAGGGCGTATGCCGGATCTCCGGTGCACTTTCATGCAGAGCATCATTTCGAGGCACCGGTTGCAAGCGGGTCTTTCAAAACCGACGGCATGTTCGTTGTCCCGTGCTCTATGAAGACCCTTGCCGGTATTGCTGGCGGTTATTCAAACAGTTTGATTGAGCGTGCGGCTGATGTGACGATAAAGGAAGGACGGCCCCTGGTTCTGTCGCCCCGGGAGATGCCGTTGAGTTCGATTCATCTTGAGAATATGCTGAAGCTCTCGCGTCTCGGAGTCAAAATCGCTCCGCCTGTCGTTGGTTTTTACCACAAGCCGGCGGATATGGACGAATTGATCGATTTTATCGCCGGGAAGCTCCTCGATGCGATGGGCGTGGAGCATGAGATATACCGCCGCTGGGGAGCATGAGCACGACAGAAAACTGTTGTCTTTGTCTTTTGTCTAAGTATACTTAACCAATTGTAATTGTTCCGGATTGAGAACAACCAGGAAGAAAAAAATTTTTATTGCCGGCGACAGTGCGGCAATTGCCAGGCAAGTTCAGATTATTGTGTTGCGAAGGAGATTGCCGGTTTGTAGAAAAAAGGGACACATTCTGTGAATGTGTCCCTTTTTTCTAC
>JBARHQ010000167.1:0-5320 GCA_049799315.1 Thermodesulfovibrionales bacterium
ACCGGAACCCCAACAGGTTGCCATAAATTCCGATACATGGCAGAATAAAGACAAGGAACAGATCAATGACAAAAGCCCAGCTAAAAAAAGCCCAGCTAAATCTCGAAAAATGGCGGGAAGCACACAGCGACACGAACTCTTTGAGAAGGGCCTATCAGCAGAAAATACCGGATTGGGTGGTGAAGTCCATGGAGTTCGAGAGGGAACCGGTGAGTATGACCCGGCTGAAGGAGCTTCTCGACCAGAAGAAGGCAGCACACGCCCGGTAGACTCGACCCGTTATCTCGAAACCGCACTGGGGATAAAGTCGTATGCAGAAGTCGCCGAGGTCCTTGCCGTAGCTGTTGCCAGGTCGATTGAAGCGCTGATCGAAAAAGACCCTGCCGATATCAGGATCAGCCCCGAATGGATATGCATCCTCCATGGAGATATAGCAGGCGGGTTATTCCCTGATTGGGCAGGAAGATTCAGAGATATAAATGTCCAGGTCGGCTCGCATCAGCCTCCGCCGTATTTTGAAGTCCCGATACAGATTCGGCTCTTCTGCGAAGACCTCTCCGCGCGGCTTACTAATACCTCCGGTCAAGCAGATATAGAGAAAATAGCCGAGACACTGGCCTTTGCCGACTGGCGGTTTCAGTGGATTCATCCCTTTAAAGATTTCAACGGGCGGGTCGGAAGAATACTGTTGTCCTCAGTACTTTATAAACTCAGGCTCCCTCCTGTTGAAACTGTATCAGTCGATCCTGAGGGAAAAAGACATTACCTCAAAGCCCTGCATAATGCTGACGCCGGTGATCTATCGGCACTGACCGAACTATGGATAGATCGGCTGGCTCAGGTCTAGGCGCTATCCTCTGATCATCCGTTTCCGGGTAACATCAGCAAGGAGTACGACTCGAAAAGAAAGGTGGGGTATCGTCCGGTGAGCAGGCTGGATTCCTTGCAAACCGGTCGGTCAAGGTGATAAAATTTATGAACTTTTCTTATTGGAGAATCTGTGGAATTATATAATCTCGGAATACATGAAATAAGGACACTGCTTGACCGGAAAGAGATTACGTCGAAGGACGTTGTTGACTCCGTCTTCACGCGTATTGGTTCTGTCGAAGACCGAATAAAGGCATATGTAACTGTCACAAGAGAAGAAGCGGAACGCATGGCCTCTGCAGCGGACAAAGCCATCGGATCAGGCAGGGTAACTTCCCTTTGCGGAATTCCTGTCGCAATAAAGGACAACATGTGCACAAAGGGCATCAGGACAACCTGTTCGTCCAAGATCCTAGCGAATTTTGTGCCGCCATACGAAAGCACGGTAACTTCAAAGCTTATTGACCATAATTATGTCCTCACCGGCAAAACTAACCTCGATGAGTTTGCCATGGGGTCATCAACAGAGAATTCCGCGTTTCACACGACCCGCAACCCCTGGGACACCGAACGCATTCCCGGAGGCTCAAGCGGAGGCTCTGCTGCTGCAGTAGCAGCCGGTGAGTGCATCGCGGCCCTCGGATCTGACACAGGCGGATCAATACGCCAACCTGCGGCACTGTGCGGGGTCGTCGGCATGAAGCCGACCTACGGACGGGTCTCACGTTACGGGCTTGTAGCGTTTGCCTCTTCCCTGGATCAGATCGGCCCTATAACAAAAACCGTGCGTGACACAGCACTGCTCCTGAACATCATAGCGGGCAGGGATACAAAGGACTCCACCTCTGCCCCGGTAGACGTCCCTGATTTCACCGCCAACCTCGGACAAGACATCAAAGGACTGCGCATAGGTATCCCGAAGGAATATATGATCAACGGGATGGACCGTGAGGTCGAGGCTGCCATAAAAGTGGCCATACAGCAGCTCGAATCCCTCGGCGCAATACCGGTCGAGGTCTCACTCCCAAACTCGGGCTACGCGGTCGCTACCTATTATCTGCTCGCAACGTCAGAGGCAAGCTCAAATCTTGCGAGGTATGACGGCGTTAAATACGGTTTCCGCGCAGAGGGAAAAGATCTCATGGAGATGTATATGAACACACGGGCTCAGGGATTCGGCCCTGAGGTCAAGAGACGGATCATGCTCGGCACCTACGCCCTATCGTCGGGATACTACGATGCCTAGTACAAAAAGGCCCAGCAGGTCAGGACACTGATCAAGGACGATTTTGAAAAGGTCTTCCAGAAGGTCGACCTGATCGTCACGCCGACCACACCGACGCCTGCCTTCCGGCTCGGCGAAAAAACGGACGACCCGCTCCAGATGTACCTTGCCGATATTTTCACCATCAGCGTCAACCTTGCCGGCGCGCCAGGGATCTCGATACCCTGCGGTTTTACAGCGGGGAATTTACCCGTTGGGCTTCAGCTTATCGGCAGACACTTCGATGAGGCGACGGTCCTGAAGGCGGCCTATGCATATGAACAGTCGACCCCCTGGCATACACGGAGGCCGGTCCTATGAGATATGAAGCGGTAATCGGGCTCGAAGTCCACGCGCAGATGCTGACGCAGACAAAGATTTTCTGCGGCTGTTCAACCACCTTCGGGGCCGACCCGAACACACAGACCTGCCCGGTCTGCATCGGCATGCCGGGGGTGCTTCCGGTCCTGAACAGCAAGGCGCTGGAGTTTGCGGTCAGGACAGGCCTGGCGACAGGCTGTTCCATAGCCCACTACAGCCGGTTCGCCAGAAAAAACTATTTCTACCCGGACCTTCCGAAGGGTTATCAGATCAGCCAATACGAGCATCCCATCTGCCTGAAGGGACATATAGATATCACTATCGACGGCGAGACAAAGAGAATCGGCATCACCAGGATCCATATGGAGGAGGACGCCGGGAAGAACATCCATGAGGAAGCAGGGATCTACAGCTTTGTCGATCTGAACAGGACCGGGGTCCCTCTGATGGAGATCGTCTCTGAACCTGACCTCCGCAGTCCGAAAGAAGCGGCTGAATACATGAAGAAACTGAGGGCGATCCTGCGGTATCTCGGTGTCTGCGACGGCAATATGGACCAGGGCTCGCTCAGGTGCGATGCCAATGTCTCTGTCAGGCCCGTCGGTCAAAAGGAACTCGGGACCAGGGCAGAGGTGAAGAATATCAACTCCTTCAGGTTTGTCGAAAAGGCAATTGAGTACGAGATCCGGAGACAGATCAGTGTGGTCGAAGACGGCGGAAAGGTGGTCCAGGAGACCAGACTCTGGGATGCTTCAAAGGGAATAACCGAATCAATGCGCTCAAAGGAAGAGGCGCATGACTACCGGTACTTCCCTGACCCTGACCTTGTGCCGATTATAGCGGAGCAGTCGTGGATTGAAGACATCCGGGCGTCCCTGCCGGAACTGCCCGACGCAAAGAAACAACGTCTTATCGCGGACTATGGCTTGCCGGAGCATGACGCATTTCTTCTGACAGAAGAGCGGGCAGTTGCGGAATGGTTCGAAGACGCTGTCAGGGCCGGCGGTCAGGCCAAATCTGTTTCTAACTGGATGATGGGTGATCTGATGCGGTCCCTCAATGAGGAGAACAGAACGATCGGCGAATGCCCGCTGAAACCACAACAGCTCGCCGGCATGATCAGCCTGATCGATAACGGTACGATCAGCGGCAAGATCGCCAAAACAGTCTTTGACGAAATGTACCGGACTGGCAGGGATGCCGACGCGATTGTAAAAGAAAAGGGGCTCTTACAGATCTCTGACGCATCCGAGATCGAGAAGGCGGTTGATGATATCCTCGCACGGAGCCTGAAAGAGATCGAGCGGTACCGTGCCGGCGATGAAAAACTGATCGGTTTCTTTGTCGGCCAGGTGATGAAGGCTACCAAAGGCAAGGCCAACCCGCAGATGCTCAATGAGCTGCTGAAAAAGAAGCTCTCTTCGTAAGTTTGCTTTAAGGTTCTTTTATTGGTTATGATTTTGGGTTATTTAAGTACGCGGAGAGATGGCCGAGCGGCTGAAGGCGCACGCCTGGAAAGCGTGTGTGGGATAAAACTCACCGAGAGTTCGAATCTCTCTCTCTCCGCCATTTTTTATCGATTTGGCAGTGTTTCTTCAGGGTCAATAACGCTGGTCAACACGTCCACCCGCTGACAGTCACCCCCCCCATGAATCATCTCTGAATCATCTCTTCTTTTGCACTGTTGCGTATAATACAAGAATGAAAGAGGACCATGGAGCTTCAAAGAGCTGCAGTCAATAACAAAGATCTTGCGCGGGAATCAGAAACATTTCTGACAGACGTCGTTATGGAGGCACTTCAGGATTCTGAATTAAGGGCGCCTCAGGTCGAGATGATGCTGGCCTGTGCCGAAATCACCGAATCGGGTGGCACGCTCATGGTCGAGGCAGGCACCGGGACCGGCAAGACCTTCGCCTATCTGATCCCCCTGATGCTCTCCGGCAAGAAGGCCATTGTCACCACCAGGACAAAGAACTTGCAGGAACAGCTTATGTCGAAGGACCTTGCCCTTCTCTCTTCCATAAAGGATATCGACTACGTTATAGCCAAAGGCAGAGGCAATTACCTCTGTCTGAGGAGGATAACGGCATTCACACCTTCAACAGATAATGAGGCTTCTGAGCACCTGGAGCTCAAGTCATGGGCTGATGTGACTGAGACCGGAGACTTTGAGGAGCTGGGCGGCCGGAGATCACGTATTCAGGACAAAGTCTGTTCTGACGGAGATGCCTGCCGGAAGATGAAATGCAGTTACTACCGGGACTGCTATTACTTCAAGGCGCGAAAACAATGGGAATCAGCCCGGATCGTCGTGGCCAATCACGCGCTCATCGCCATCAATGCCATGATGCCGGAGGACTCAAAAATCCTGCCTCAGGCAGATGTCCTGGTAATAGACGAGGGACATTCCCTGGACAGTGTGCTTTCCGATCAGATCGGAATCAATCTTTCGAAATACAAAACCGACAATATCCTTAACAGACTATTGAGACTGGACGAAAGAGGTGCATACAAAGGTCTCCTGGCTAAGTCTCCTGAATTGTTCAACCCGGTTGAATCAATGAGGGAAGAGATAGGTGTTTTTTGGGCCAGAGTCGCCAATAGCCTCAAAGACCGCGCAATCATTAAAAATGCGGTAAGGCTTTCCGAAGCCCTGCATATACTCTCCGGTTCAACCAAGGATCTTATTGCGAAGATAAGGACGTCGATACTCGGCCTGTTCCGTGAGGATGAGGAAATTGAGATGGAAGCTGCCCTCGTAGGTCTCGCCACACTCGCCGGGGAGCTGCTCATGTTTGCCGACGGGGCAGAGGGTTTTGTCAGGTGGTCCGAGATCGACGAGTAGAAAACAGCCCTCAGGAT
>JBARHQ010000168.1:0-5866 GCA_049799315.1 Thermodesulfovibrionales bacterium
GCTTAACCAGGGAGGATACCCGCGGGCGGGATGGTAAAGGCCGCGAAGCGGTTTGTCCTATGCCAGAAAACCCATAAAAAAAGGCAGGTGGGGAAATCCCCACCTGCCTTGCTCAGCATGAAACGTACTACCTTGTTGCTGTAATGGTGATGCCTGTTACGTTTGCATTTGTTACAACTGCTGCAGGCGTGCTGGAGAATACTAACCCAGACTTGACCGCCTCAACCGTGTAGCTGCCAGGGTTCACATCGTTCAATGTGTATGTCCCGTTAGCTGCTGTAACAGTCATCTTCACTACCTGCGTGCCGCTCTTCAGACGGATTGATGCGCCGGAAACCGGTATCACTCCGCCAAGTCTCATAGCAGACCCGCTTACTGTGTACTTGATAGGCACGGTAACCTGTGTGTTAGCAGACCAAGTTACTTTGCCTTCTGCATCCTTCACCTTATGCTTGATGATGTATGATCCTGCAAGAGTGTAGAGCTTTGAGATTGTGGTTCCGGCATTCCCTGTGGAGGTTGTGCCATTGCCCCAGTCTACTGTTACTGCACCTGCAGGAAGCGTTGCGTCATCTGTTGAAGCATCGATGACGTTTACTGTAAAGCCGCTCTGTGTGATCGTCTTGACTGCCACAGGAGCAGCGTTTGTCGACACAACGGTAAAGGCCTTCGCCTTGGCTGCGTTGTTGCTATCCGTCACGTTGACGATTATCACCTGAGCACTGTAGGTACCGCCAGTGGCATAGGTGTGTGACGATGTTGCACCTGAAGTAGGAAGGGCATCGGTTGTACCGTCACCAAAGTCCCACTTGTAGTTACAGGTTTTACCGGTCGGGCAACCCGTAGCGGTAAAGAGCATCTGCCTGTTTGTACCTGGAGTATAGGTGAAGTCCATATCGAATGCTTCAGGTGATACTGGACCACCGTGGAAACCATTCGCAAAGCCACGGAGATCAGCAGTCTGGATAAACGGAATACCGTCTACGTGACCGCTGTGACACTGCTGACATACACTCTTGAGGTCCTGCCAGACTGCCTCAGCAGAGACGCCGTCTGACTTGACAGGGAATGCTGTCGCCTGTGTTGTTGTGTAGTTGACGTCTGTCGTTACCCTGAACAGATGTCTTGCGCCAGCCATATGACAGGTTGCGCAAGGATCAGGAGTTCCCCAAGGAGTAGGCTTGGTCGGATCAGTAGGATGTCTGAACGTGGTAATAGGATATGAGTTGCCCTGTGCAACTGAATGGCAATCCACGCATCCTACTTCAACGCCTTCCAAAGGCCCAAGTGATTCGTCTGTTCCGTGAGGGTCGCCTTCAGCGGCAAGCTCTGTGAAGAACTCACGTACGCTGCCGTGAGGGTTGTGGCAACCGGTGCAACCGCCGCCGGCAACCGTACCGAAGGCGCTGTTATACATCGAAGAGGTTGCTACCTGCGCATACGTTCCGGTGAACCTTGCATGCGGGCTGTTCAGGAAGTCGGTCGCATGCCAGTTCGGATGACCCGTGCCTACCTGAGCGCGTGTTGCTAATGCGCCGGTGCCTGCTGTTACTGACCAGTCACTGGAAGAGGCCCTGATATGGCACTGTCCGCAGATCGCGTTTGCATTGTAACCATTTCCGACGGACATAGCAATGCCGTCGCCGCCGCTGGTATGAGAACCGCCGGCTGAGTTATGGCATTTCGAACAGACAACGCCGTACTGGTCCCATGCACCATAGGTGTTTGTTGTCTTGGTGTTTGTGTTCCTGTCGGTGGTGAATGCAGTGGCGAAATTGATTACGCCAGGACGGCTGCCAGGTGTGTAGGTAGTCGTTCCGTTCCAGGAAATGCCGGGGAAGGACTTCTCAGGCTCTTTCGTGGCATCTACTGCTGCAGGGGACACATAGCCTGTTGCATGGCACTTGAAGCAGGCAGGCTGTTTTGCTATAGGCTTGCCGGTTGATGCGGCTTCCATGTTGAATACGCCGCGTTCAGGATCTTCGCCATAGTAGCCGAAGGTCCAGTACCACTCTGTGAATACGCCGGTAGGAAGGTTCTGCAGTCCGCCGGTGGTGTCTTCGATCTTACCGTTGACCCAGTCGATCCTTCTGACCTGAGCTGAATTTGCTCCGGAGAATCCGCCCGGCACATAAGGAAATACGCCGAAGTTCTCAGAGCCGTCCGTGCCCTGCCAAACGTTTACAAGGCCCTGTCCAGGAGCGAAGAAGCCTGCTGCCGGGATCTTTCTTGATGCGTTCTTATGGCTGGCGTTGCGATATTTTTCCACGACGCCGGCTGATCTGACATTTTCAATTAAAGCTCCGTTGGACAATTCGAAGTCTGTTCCGGCTGACGCCATGTAGACCCCGTTGTGGCACTTCGTGCAGTTGTTTCTGACACTTGAACCCCAATCGCCGACTGTGCCGTCCTTGAAGACCCAGTTAGCGCCGCAAAAGCCGCGGGTCTGGTCAACGTTGGTGGTTGAAATGGTGCCGCCTGCTGCTGTACAGGAGGTGGCGTCAGAAATGTAAATGCTACATGTTGTAGTAGCGCCGCTGACAACTGCGCTGCCTAAGTAAGAAACACCGCCCGTGGTGCCGGTAAAGGCTGCGCACTGTGCAGCTGTCGCACCCGTCGTGGTGCATGCATAAGTGGCTGCAGAGGTGCCCGTTGAAGTAAAGGTATACGTAGGCAGACTCGTACAGGCAGCCGGAGCTAAGCTCCTGTTGCATCTGGTGATCGAGCTGACCGTTCCGCCGTTTGTGGCGCAATCGGTAAGCGCATTCGTGGTGTTTGCAGAATAGCCGCCCTTGCTGCAAGCAGACCATCTGCCGATGGCTGCCGCAGCAGTCCAGCCGGAAGGGGTTATGCCCGTTGCTATACATGCAGATTGGGTTGTTATGGCATTGAGAGCCGTGCCCTGCAGGTTGTAGCAGTCGAACCTGGTAGCTGGTGACGGATTGACAATACTGGTAGTGCCGTCATAACATCCTGCAACGCCGGTAGCGCCAAAGGTCGGCAGGTCCCATTGCCCTGTGGTGGCGTTGAGCGACAAGCCGTCAGGGTTGTAGACGACTGCGCCGGCATTGCCTGTAAAAATCAGCGGCAGTGCCAGGGCAAAAAGAGCTGCTATTATAAGCAGTCTATTAGTTATTTTCATATTGCTTTAACTCCTTATTTTTATAGGATTTTTCTATTACCTTAATAATATTCAGAAAGATTTAAGGCCCGAATCTCGCTATTTCTTTTTTTGAAGTCTGTTTTCTGTTCCACCTCCTCGTGAGTCTGCCTGTTAAGACTGAATACTGAATTTAGGGGTTTCCTATTATGAAGCAACTACTGTGCCAAAATCAAGGCTGATATCAATCCGGAGGAGAATGACCAAAAAAGCTTTAGATTCAAAATGATACTAATTGGTACGATCAGCGACCGGGAATCCATGACTGTTTTTTCAGCGGCTGCCACAGTAATTTAAACGGTCACTTGGTGAAAACACCAGATCGGGAAGTGACACCCCTAGTGTAGTGCGTCATAAATCTCTTTACATAATTAAGTGCCGTGAAAAACATTTACGTCATTCCCGTGAAGGCGGGAATCCAAGGGCCTTTGCTCTCAAAGACAATGGATTCCCGATTACTACCTCGGGAATGACAGCCAAAGATATTCGAACTTATGTAAAGAAGCCTTGGAAACACTACACTAGCTGGAAACGTCCCGTCTCTCTTTTTTCCCGTGGCCTCAGGGAATTCGAAGCATATTATAAGGCATTCCCTGATTGCAAAACATTTATTAAAATGTTTTAATTTATGAACCCCTAAATTTATGTATGTTGGCAAACTCAACAGGAGGATATGTACAGGAAAAGATATTGTGGTTTGATACGGCTGGACCCGCAACACCCTGCTCTGAATGAAAGTAGCGGCAAAGCAGGATTCAAAGCAGGATATTGCATGGCAGTGTCACCTCTGATGCCACTCCCGGAATGAAGGAACCCCTAGACCTGACTGCCGGACAGTGCATGAGAGGGCAACATCATCACGTATTGTATGTAATGGCAAGAGACATCAAACTCAACCGGTTAAGACAGATAGCAGGGCCGGGTGAGCTGATCAAAAATCTCAATTTTTTCAACCACTTAAGGAGAAATATTTATGAAACATAGAAACAGACTGCCCTTCCTGGCAGCGCTTATTTTACTGATAATCCCGCTTTCGCTGGCCCTTAACGCCGGAGCGGCCAGCACGGTGTTGCCGAATGTAAACATATGGTTCGGCAGCAACTCTATAAATGATAACGGCGGATGGCGGATCGATGACCCGAGCTGCATCGGGAATCCTGCGGCCGAGATGCTGGATGAATGCAGGCGGATAATGCTTGCGTCGTATCCCGACCAGGCCACCTGCCAGACACAGATCTGCGCAGACGGCACTGCAAAGACCGCCGCGCAATGTAATGCGGCCGGTTTCTCCATGGTCAACCAGGGCACATGGCAGAACATCTGCTCTGACCTCAATTACGGCACGCAGATCGCCTGCCAGGCAACGCCCGGCAACTTTAGCTGGACTAACCCGTTCTGCTCGGACCCGCAGTATACAACCCAGACCACATGTACAACGAACGCGGGGGCGTGGACTGTTGGTGTCTGCTCTAATCCTTTGTACACCAGCGCCACTACCTGCACAACCGCGTATCTCGCCAGCGGAAATACATGGTTTCTGGGAGGCTGCTCGAATCCTTCGTATACCACTGCTTCTACTTGCACGATCAATACATGGGACGGAACAACCTGTTCTAACCCTGTATACACCACTCAGCCTACCTGTTCGCTTGCCACATGGAACGGTACAACATGCTCAAATCCAGTTTACAGCACTGCCGGCAGCTGCACAACAGGAGCGGCCCTTTCAAACAATACGTGGGACCCTACCCCGCATTGTTCCAACCCTTCATACACTGATTCTATTTCATGTACGACAGTTGCCACGGGCAGAACCTGGACGCCTGCCTGCACCGCCACATGGGCTGACGGCAGCAGCGTAACAGCGGGTTTTTACGGCACACTCGCTTTGTGCAGCAATCCCGCATATACCGATGTGACGTCCTGCACAAGCAACAGCGGAGACTGGCAGCAGCTTTGGTCCGGCAGTTATAACGGTGGTTGCCAGCGCTGTCATGATTATGCCAGTCGTGGCAACAACTCCGGAACTGAGAACGGCATATCCTTCCCGATGAACGGGCATAAGAACGCCCTCAGGCGGGTAACACCGGGCATTCCTCTAGGTGGAGCTGCCTGGACCTCATCACAGTCCACTGTCCCGGCTGCGGCCAATCTGAGTGGCGTCACCGCAATAACTTATGAGTTCCCCGACGTTGCGGGAGCAGCGCCCTATACAACAGATCTGAGCAGCGCCGAGTACATCGTCGGCGGCTGGTACAAGGCTGTCAAAAAGGCCCAGATAAGCAGGACCCCTGTGACCGGGAATGAACCGGTAATAATGACTGGCGACGCCTGCGCAGAGTGCCATGCTACCGGCTATGTCGGAAAATGGGGCGTTGGGGTGGGCCGCAACGGCCTCAGCAGCGGCGGCAACAAGTGGCTGTATGATGGCGTACAGTGTGCCCTCTGTCACAGCAGTGCGCCAGTCCCATTTTCTTCGAGTAATACTACTCCTATGGACAATGGTATCACCCTGCCTGTCAATCAAACAGCCACCCAGCTTTGCACCTACTGCCATCAGCAGCGGGTCGGAGGCGTGGCCGGGACTGTTCAGCCTGCTCAGCTTGCCGTTGACTCTGTCACAGGCGCATTCGTGGGCTATCCGATCGGCAACCAGTTCCTGAACAGCCCGCATTCAAGGTTCTCAGGAACAGCGGGCGGGATCGG
>JBARHQ010000169.1:0-2815 GCA_049799315.1 Thermodesulfovibrionales bacterium
GAACTCGGCAGACTTCTACGGCATCCTCAGGATCTATGGTCAGATGGGCCTCCTCCTCAAGCTCAAGGGCGATTATGAAAAAGCACTCGAACTCTCGGAAAAGGCCCTCGATATCGCCACCAAACTCAAAGACGATGCCGGTATTGCGCGGAGCTGCAACCAGATCGGCATCATATATCAGAGCAGAGGTGTCAATGACCGGGCGCTCGAGTATCATCAGAACGCGCTTGAAATTGCCGGGAGAATTGGAGATAAGTCCGAGGTCGCGATGAGCTGTCACAATATGGGAATAGTCCACCAGAGCAGGGGTGATTACGACCAGGCACTCGCATTCTATGAGAGGGCCCTTGAGATTTCCGGCAAGATAGGAGATATTTCGGGCATCTCCAAAAGTTACCACCAGATCGGCATGGTCCACCAGAACAAGGGGGATTTCCAGGATGCACTTGAACACTTCAAACGTGCCGGGGAGATTGCTGAAAAGATCGGCGATATCGCCGGTGTCTCCAAAAGCTATCATCAGATCGGCATCGTGCACCAGAGCAGGGGCGATTATGATCAGGCACTTGATTTTTATCAGAAGGCGCTCGAGATAGCCAGAAAAGTGGGGGACATTTCAGGCATCGGCAGCAGCATCGGCATGGTCGGCAGGGTCATGCAGCTGAAAAAAAACTACATCGATGCCTTCATCGACTATCTGATCGCACTCGACATATTCGAAAAGCTCGGGTCCCCGAACGTGAATATCGTTCATAGCCTTATCACTGACCTGACGAAGGAGATGGGGGAAGAGGATTTCAATAAGCTCCTCGAGGAGTTCAAACCCTCACGGTAGCAGATTTTTTTAGGAGATAAAAATACGATGCCGTATGTAAATATCAGAATCACAAAAGATGGCGCAACCGCAGAGCAAAAGGAACAGGTTATCAGAGGGGTGACCGGGCTGCTCCGCGACATCCTGGGGAAAAACCCTCAGACAACGGTCGTGGTAATTGATGAGGTTGATACGGACAACTGGGGGATTGGCGGTGAAACAGTGACCCAACGGAGAAAACAGGGGAAATAGAGATGTCCTCTTCTATAAATGTCTTCGCTGCCTAACGGCCTCGTAGACGCAGACCGCAGCAGCTGTGGCCACATTCAGGCTCTCGGCCTTTCCAATGATTGGGACCCTGAACGACAGATCGGCTGCTTCTTTGACCTCACTGCTCACCCCCTGAGCCTCGTTCCCGAATACAAGGGCAATGGGGCCGGACAGATCCGCTTCATAAAGTGAAGACGGCGCATCTGCGGAAGCAACCGCCAGTTTCACCTCAGCCAAACCCAGGAATGCAGTAAGCTCATCAAGTCCCGCCTGAATGACCGGGATATTAAAAATGCTGCCCGCAGTCGACCTGATCGTCTTCTGCATAAAGGGATCACAGGTGGAAGGCAGCAGCAGCACGGCAGCAGCAGATGCTGCATCAGATGTCCTGATTATAGTCCCAAGGTTGCCGGGATCCTGGATCCTGTCGAGGACGACAAGGAGAGGCCTGCTGCTTAACCTGAGGTCGCCGAGTCGTTTTGCCTGATGTCTCACAACAGCAACGATTCCCTGAGGAGTTTCTGTATCGGTCAGTCTGCTCATGATCTGGCCGGTGACCTCAACCAGCCTGATCCCTCCGGCGGCAAGCCGGTTCAGCAACCGCACCCCTTCCTCTTTCGCGTCAAACTGCGTGGTAAAAAAGACTTCCTTGATCGCAGCGTCTGCATCAAGGGCCATCTCGACCAGATGGATCCCCTCTATCAGAAAAAAACGGTCCCCGGCTTCCGTCCGCCTCCTGAGTATCGATAGCATCTCCCTGATATGAGGGTTTGCAGAGCTGGTTATCCTGAGACATTTCATAATGGTATTAACTTTACCAGAAACAGGAGAGTCCTGACAAAGCGATCATATTACAATGACCTTTGGTTGCCGGGAGTATTATGCGGTATACTGAAAGCTGGCAACAGAATTATGAATGATACTCTGTTACAGAATGGTTCTCCGGAGTCTCGCATTGTCTTCCAGACAAAGGGGTTGACAAAGGTCTATGAGATGGGGGCGGTGAAGGTGCATGCGCTGCGGGGCATCGATCTTGAGTTCTTTTCCGGAGAACTGGTCGTGCTCCTGGGCCCCTCCGGCAGCGGCAAGTCGACGCTTCTCAACATCCTGGGCGGACTGGATACGGCATCGGAAGGCCAGGTCAGCTATCTTGGCAAAGACCTGACACAGGCAACTGAAAAAGAGCTGACCGAATACCGACGGTATCACGTGGGGTTTGTCTTTCAGTTTTACAATCTCATCCCGAGCCTTACGGCAAAGGAAAATGTTGAGGTCGTAACAGAAATCGCACAGAGACCCATGAAGCCGGAAGATGCGCTTGCGGTAGTCGGGCTCGCTGACCGGCTGGACCATTTTCCGGCACAGCTTTCAGGTGGTGAGCAGCAGCGTGTTGCGATCGCGAGGGCCATATCGAAAAACCCGGATGTCCTGCTCTGCGACGAGCCGACCGGTGCACTCGATTCCAGCACGGGAATTGTTGTGCTTGAGGCACTGGA
The DNA here is from genome assembly GCA_049799315.1 of Thermodesulfovibrionales bacterium. Taxonomy (GTDB): domain Bacteria; phylum Nitrospirota; class Thermodesulfovibrionia; order Thermodesulfovibrionales; family UBA6898; genus PALSA-1316. The sequence continues at coordinate 2,581 of JBARHQ010000169.1, forward strand.
GCGGGTCAATCGCGAGCTCGGTACGACAACGGTCATCATTACCCACAACGTCGACATAGCCGGCATGGCAGACCGTGTCATTCATCTCAGCAACGGCCTTGTCGCGACAATCAGCAGCAATACAACAAAGAAGGCACCCCGGGAGCTCCATTGGTGAAACCATGAGGGCACTCGACCACAAACTCTGGCGCGACCTCTGGAAAATGAAAGGTCAGGCACTGGCGATCTGCCTGGT
>JBARHQ010000170.1:0-3383 GCA_049799315.1 Thermodesulfovibrionales bacterium
GCGATCCCCAGATTATTATACCCCCTTGAGGAGTACGGGCTTTTACGGACCACATCCTCCCACAGACTGACCTTGTCCTTCCAGAGAGTGTTCCTTGCAAACGTGGCTGAGGCGAGTGCCAGTATGATCACTGTAAACAGAGCTGCGACAACCTTCATAAAGCGTGAATCGTGAATCGTGAACCGCGAACTCTGCCTGAGGAGAAGTCCAAGGCCCGCAACAAGCGCAAGAAAAAAGCCCACTGAAGGGAGATAAATCCTATACTCATTTATCACCATCGGGATCGGTATGACGCTCGACTCAACTGAGAGCGTTATGAAAAACCAGAGAATGCCGAAACCGATTAGACAAAAACAGTGAATAGTGAATAGTGAATAGTGAATAGTAGACAGCTTAATATCCTCTTGCCCATGGCCTCTTGCCCATGGCCTGCTTCTGTAAAGAAGCCATATCGCAGCTCCAAAAAGCGCCAGAAGGAAAAAGAACGAAAAAAGCACCGGAAGATCGAACAGTGAATGATAGAGCGGATATTCATAGTCGATGTTCTGGTTTGCCGGAAAAAGAAGAAGCCGTATATAGGTGACAACCACTCTGAACTGCGTAAAGAGATAATCTCCCCTTGATAGCTCCTGATAGCCCAAGGCCTGGGGGTCTTTTATCTGGGCCATGAGTTCGCCGGCAGAGCTGCCCGTCCCGAAGATCGTCATGGGTATTATCAGCATAGTGAGAAAAAAAGGCAGCAGCCTCAGCATCCTCGTTTTCAGCTGACCCGTGAAGAACAGAAACTCATAGAGCGCTATGATTACCGGCAGGGTAAAAGCATTTTCCTTTGTCTTCATGGCAAGGACAGCAGCAAGAAGGGACAAAACATACCATAGTATCGTGAACCGCGAATTTTCTGCTGACTGCTGACTGCTGATAGCTGATAGCCTGCCTTTTATGTACAGCACGACCGAAAGGAGATAGAACAGGCTCATCAGGGAGGCCAGTCTCTGAAAGACATAGGTCACCGCCTCTGTCTGGAGCGGATGCGCAACAAAGAGCAGGGCGACGGCAAGGGCAAAGAAGTTCGGAACCCGGGACTGGAAATCGGGGACTGGTAAATCCTGCTTTCCCGGTCCCTGGTCCCTGGTCCCCAGTCCCCGGAAATACGGCGTCCTGAAGGTCAAGAGGATCAGAAAATAGACCAGTATCGCATTGATTATATGAATGGCAAGATTAAAGATATGATAGCCAAAAACATCATATCCATGCAGCCTGTAGTTCAAAGCAAAGGTGAGATATCCAATGTACCGCGATTTAAGAATATAGTAAAGCCATGATCCCTCAACTTTCGAAGGCGACAGAAAATAGCCAAGATCCCGGATAACAGGATTGTTGAGAATATACTCAGCCTCGTCCCACTGAAAAGGGCCCTTGAAGGTATTGGAATATGCCAGGAAACCAACAATTCCGATGAGCAGAAGGTACCCTGTCGACCGGGTGAAGAAACCTTCTCCACGAGGTGGGGCCGGGGCTGCAGGATGTCCCTTTTCGTCCTTCCTGACATCGGAAGACAGCGCCTGTTTCCTTCTTGAAGCCTTTCCCATCGGATATAATAACACAATCCGGCATTGCGGTAACTCGATAATTCCATTGGGAAGTCGGGTAGGTAATATCGCACGGTCCGGGGCCGGAAGCCGACCCTCCCACCTGAAGAATTCAACATAAATTATGCAGAGATTTCATGCATGGCGAAGCAGTGCAAGGAGGTTACAGCACACAAAAACAGGCAGGTGGGGATTTCCCCACCTGCCACTCACAACATAAAACGTACTACCTTGTTGCTGTAATGTTGACGCCTGTTACGTTTGCATTTGTTACAACTGCTGCAGGCGTACTGGAGAATACTAATCCAGACTTGACCGCCTCAACCGTGTAGCTGTCAGGATTCACATCTTGTACTGTGTAAGCTCCTGCTGCATTTGTCGTCGTCATCTTCACTACCTGCGTGCCCTTCTTCAGACGGATTGATGCGCCGGAAACCGGTATCACTCCGCCAAGTCTCATAACAGACCCGCTTACTGTGTACTTGATCGGCACGGTAACCTGTGTGTTAGCAGACCATGCCGCTTTGCCTTCTGCATCCGTTACCTTGTGCTTGATGATGTAGGTTCCGGCAACAGTGTAGAGCTTCGAGATTGTGGCGCCGGCATTCCCTGTGGAGGTTGTGCCGTTGCCCCAGTCTACGGTTACTGCACCTGCAGGAAGCGTATCATCATCCGTCGATGAGTCTGTGACGCCCACTGTCCAGCCGCTCTGCGTGATCGTCTTTGCTGCGGTCGGCGCAATGTTGACAGATATTGCCGTCACAACTCCGGCACGTGACATCGATACCGCACTGCCCTCAGTGACCGTTACAAGAGCAATATACGAACCGGCACTGGGATAGATATGGCTGGTTTCTGCGGTAGCTACTGTTACTGTCTGACCGTCACCGAACTTCCATTTATAGGAGCAGGTTCCGCCCGTCGAGCAACCGGTTGCTACGAAGTCAAGCTGTTTCTTTACGGTTGCAGAAGCTGTCGCAGAGAAATCAGCAGTCTTCGGGATGTTATTGTGAATGTCGTCTGCCAAAACTGACATCTGGCCAGTCGTAAATCTGTTCTGCGCCGTTCCTGTTTCTACGGAATGACACTGGCCGCAGGCATGATCCAAGTCCATACCGACAGCCTGAGTATAACCGTTGTCAGTATAGGTATTTGCAGCTGAGGAACCGGGCGTTGCCGTACGGTAAGCTGCGTCTGTGTTAATCCTGACCAGGTGGTTAAGGTCCGGTCCCATATGGCACGTGATACATGCAAGTTCAGTTGCCTTGGTCTGGTCATATCCTGTCACGCCGATCTTGTCCAGCGGTGTGCCGGGAATGGTAGGATGGGATATGATATTGAGGTCGATAACATGGCACGACTGGCAATGTCTGTTAGAATTGATACTGGACTGCGAACTCGCCGGGTCCATAGTGTCGGGATCGACCGCTCCGACATGCACATCGTGGCAGTTCAGACAGCCCGCGTTAACATTAGCCGTGGCTGCTGCTGTCCAGGTGCCGGCATTGGTGGTACAGGTGTTCAGCACAAGGTATGCAGGATTACTGCAGGTCCCTGCCCATGAGCCGGAAGCCGCGGTACACGTAGTCAATGTGGAGAAATTGGGATCAGAGCAATATGCACTGGTCGTGCCGTTTGCAAATGAGCTGCTGTATGCTTTAGGACTGCCGATCCCGCCCGCTGTTCCTGAGAACCTTGAATGCGGGCTGTTCAGGAACTGGTTGCCGATCGGATAGCCCACGAATGCGCCTGTGACAGAGTCAACGGCAAGCTGAGCAGGCTGAACAGTCCCGG
>JBARHQ010000171.1:0-2085 GCA_049799315.1 Thermodesulfovibrionales bacterium
CCCCTCCCGTGTGAAGGGAGTGCTCTCCCGCTGAGCTAATCGCCCGCAAACACTATGCAGCAGAAAAAGGAAAAACTTGGATTCCCGTTTTCACGGGAATGACAAACTGTAAGATCTTAAATAATAAAGGATTGGTAGTCTCCCGTCAACCTCTTCCAACGCAGAAGTATTTAAAGCCGAGCTTTTTCATATTCTCCGGATCGTAGATATTCCTCAAGTCGAAGAAAACCGGCGTTTTCAGGAGCTTCTTTATTTTGGCGAGATCGAGATTTCTGAACTCGTTCCACTCGGTCACGATCACAACGGCGTCAGCACCCTTGACGCAGTCATAGCTGTTCTCCGCGTATTTTATCTTCCTGTCCAGAACAGCCTTCGCGTCTTCAACCGCGGCAGGATCAAACGCCCGTACGAATGCCTTCTCTTTCAGCAGCTTCTCAATGATGTGCACTGACGGCGCGTCACGCATATCGTTTGTATTCGGCTTAAATGAAAGACCGAGCACTGCTACTGTCTTGCCTTTCAGCGTCCCCATCCCCGAGCGTATCTTTTCGACAATACGGTCCTTCTGATGCTCATTTGCATGAACCGCTGCATTGACAATCCCGAGGTCCACCCCCCGCTCCGCAGCAATGGTCAGCAGCGCCCTGGTGTCCTTAGGAAAGCACGACCCTCCGTACCCCGGCCCGGTATGCAGAAACTTCGAGCCTATCCGCTGGTCGAGTCCCATGCCCCTGGCGACCATCTTCACATCAGCCCCGACTTTTTCGCAGAGCTGCGACAGCTCATTGATAAACGAAATCTTGACAGCCAGGAATGAATTCGAGGCATATTTGATCAGTTCCGCTGTCTCGACCGTTGTGACCACAAATGGGGTTTCAAGGAGATAGAGCGGCCGGTAGAGGTCCTTCATAATCGCGATCGCCTGATGGCTTGTAGACCCGAGCACCACCCGGTTCGGCCTCATGAAATCCTCTATGGCAGAGCCTTCTCTCAGGAATTCGGGGTTCGAGACAATATCGAAATCCGTCTGCTCCTTCAGGCGTTTTGAGATGATCTCTCTGAGCCGGGCTCCGGTGCCGACCGGCACGGTGCTTTTCGTTACGATCACCTTATAGTCTTTGATATGCCGCGCAATCTCATCGGCGACCTGCTCTACATACCGCATGTCAGCAGAGCCGTCTCCCCGCGGCGGAGTGCCGACCGCGATAAAAATTGCCAGTGATGAGTCAACGGCGTCGCCGATTTTCGTGGAAAACTTCAACCGCCCGTTTTTGATATTCTTTTGAACAAGGGTCTCGAGACCCGGTTCATAAAAAGAGATATTTCCCTTCTTCAGTGCCCTGATCTTTGATTCGTCCTTATCGATACAGGTAACAAAGATGCCGAATTCGGCAAAACAGGCCCCTGTCACCAGTCCGACATACCCGGTACCAATCACTCCAATATGCATAGGTTAACCCCTCCCGCAAATGACGTTCGCAAGCTTTTGTTATACCATTCTCTCCGTATTTGCTTCAAGCAGGGCGCGAGCTTTATAGTAAAAGAATGAGCGAATTGAAATTCCTGAAGAAAAACCCCTGCGCTGACTGCAGCTTCTGTCAATACTGCAGCAAGACACGCTGCAGCATGTGCGCGTCAAAGGGCCCAAAGAAAGAGAAGAAGCCCGACAAACCCAAAAATGACAAGCCACTCTTCAGATCGTTCTAGGCTGTCAGCTGCATGGGCGGAGACAGAAACACCTCAAAGACTCTGCAATGCAACATAATCTCATTATAAACCACGTAAACGCAGTCCACCCCTACGCTGGTCTGTAAAAAAAGGCTGGCTGGCCCCATGAACCGGCTATAAGGAGTTGCAGGCAGCGTCTTTTCGGCATTCCTGTCTCCGCCATTATTCCAGTCTGTTATTAACCGTCATGCAACGAATATAATGGCGCTATTTTTTCTTCCCCGGATATCCGTCTACGGCCGAGAGTATGCCGTTCATCAGGGCAAGCGGGGTTGGCGGGCATCCCGGTATATACACATCGACGGGGATGACCTTGTCGATGCCACCGAGCGATGCATAGCTCTCTCCGAAGATACC
>JBARHQ010000172.1:0-5162 GCA_049799315.1 Thermodesulfovibrionales bacterium
GAATTGAGGATAAACTCGTTGCCGGGACAGAGGATGTGCTCAATAGACCTGACCACTTCACGATCACGGGCGATATCCGCAATACCTTGTGTCAACTCGCTGAACAAAACTTTATGGGGCTGCAGAATCTTAATAAAGGATATTATTGTACATGAAGACCGGCAGGAATGAGCCCTGCCCCTGCGGGAGCGGCAAAAAGTATAAAAAGTGCTGCGAAGGCAGCGATAGGTTAAAAGAGGCTGCAACATTACAGGAAATTCCTTCGGTGGAGAGCCTGCTCCAGAAGGCTGTTGATTGTCATAATGCCGGTAGACTTTCTGACGCTGAGGCGCTTTACCGTTTTATTCTCGAAAAGGTCCCCCGGAATGCGGATGCTCTTCATCTTCTGGGGATGCTCGCCTATTTAAAAGGCAACAACGCCAAGGCTGAACTATTGATAAGAGACGCAATTTCTGCGGACAGCAATGTCGCGGTCTTCCATTTTAATCTCGGGAAAGTCCTTAAAAAGATGAATCGGCAAAATGAAGCAATTGTCTGCTACCGCAAAGCGCTTTTTTTTCAACCGGACATGGCTGAGGCTCACTATAATCTGGCCAATGAATTTTGCGCAAGAGGAGAATATGATGAGGCAGTACAATCTTACAGGAATGCTATTAAAATCCGGCCTGATCATTCATATGCCTGTAACAATTTGAGCCTTGCGCTGAGGAGTATGGGACAAACGCAGGAGGCTTTGCATTATGGAGAAGAGGCATTAAGAATAGACCCTGATAATGTGGAGGCATACAATAACCTTGGGGTTTTATTGTCAAACAGCGGACAACTGGAAAAATCTATTGATAATTTCAATAAAGCGGTTTCGATCAGGCCTGACTATACTGAAGCGCATTGGAATATGGCGCTTCCTTTGCTGCAACTTGGTGATTTTGTCAATGGCTGGAAAAAATATGCATTAAGGGATCTTCAGCGGACCGCCTCTGCTGTGAAGGATTTTTCCTATCGCCGGTGGGACGGATCTTCACTGAAAGATAAAACACTGTTCATTTATGCTGAACAGGGCGTTGGAGATGAAATCATGTTCGCTTCAGTGTTAACCGATGTTATTCCCCTGGCGAAATACTGCATTGTCGAATGCAACGAACGTCTTGTGCCTCTGTTTTCCCGATCATTCCCGGAATTAACGGTAATCCCTTCGGTTAAAGAGACCCTGCCGGAAATACTTCATGATATTGATGCGGCAATACCGATAGGCAGCCTGCCGATGCATCTGCGTCCGGACCTTGGCGGTTTTCCTCAGAGGAAATCTTATCTGGTTGCTGATGCCGATAAGATTGATAACTGGCGGAACCGCTTCCGGGACCTTGGAGATGGACTGACGGTTGGCATTTCATGGAGGGGAGGCAATGAGGCGAGTGTGCGCCACTTGCGTTCAACAAAGCTTTACCAATGGGCAGACCTTCTTCGTGTATCTGGTATTCAATTTATTAACCTTCAATATGGAGACTGCAAACAGGAGATCGAAGAGGCAAGAGAGCATGTGGGCGTTATTATTTATGATTGGGAAGATGCTGACCCCCTTAAGGATCTCGACAATTTCGCTGCGCAGATCTCGGCCCTTGATCTTGTTATTTCTGTGGATAACTCGACCCTGCATATGGCAGGTGCTCTCGGGGTGCCAGCCTGGGCGTTGCTTCCTAAAGGTAACAACTGGCGGTGGTTGCAGGGAGTGGAGGACACACCATGGTACTCCAGCCTCCGGCTGTTCAGTCAGAAGGAACCCCATGACTGGTCAGACGTATTTTTACGTGTAAGGGACCTGCTTTCCCTTGCCGTCCTCGACCGGACAACAATTGATCGGTTGACCCAAACTGTAGCTGTTTCTTATCGCGAGCGATTGACTAAGACTCATGATCAGGCTGATGAAAAAAGTTCTTTCACTGAAACTGACAATATACATGTTAATCAAACGATCACGGCGAATATCGATGATATGTTGGTCTCGAAGAGAGGAAGGGAAAGATGAAGGCAGGCAGAAACGACCCTTGCCCTTGCGGCAGTGGAAAAAAATTCAAAAAATGCTGCGAAACAAAGATGGCTTCACAAAGCGAAACAGCATCAGGTCAGAAACCCTCTTCAGGAGCCCTGCTTCAGGAGGCCATAGGTCATCACCAGGAAGGCCGGTTGGACAAAGCAGAAGCACGTTACCGGTTGATACTTGAGAAAAGCCCAAAGCATGCCGATGCCCTTCATCTGCTTGGTATGGTCGCGTTCCAGACAGGGAACCATGCTGAAGCAGAAAAGCTCATTAAACAGGCGATAGCCGTTGACAATACAACCGCATTCTTTCATTTAAATCTCGGAAATGTCTTAAAGTCACTTAAAAGGAATAAAGAGGCTATTGCGTCTTTCATGACGGCCCTGTCGCTCCAGCCTGAAATGGCGGAGGCTCATTATAACCTGGCCACAGAACTTTGCGAGAGTGGGAATCTGGAAGGTTCAGTTTCCCACTTCAAGGCTGCACTGCGCAGCAATCCCAATCTCGCTGAGGCACACTTTAACCTTGGAGTTGCCCTGAAACAGCTGAATAGAAAAGAAGAAGCGATCGAAAGTTGCATTCGTGCAATCACGATAATGCCTGATTATTATGATGCTCACTATAATCTCGGTCTCATCTATCATGAGATGAAGCAGTATGATAAAGCTGTTGCGCAATATGAACTGGCTGTCAAGGGGATGCCCCGGAATGCTCACGCGCACTATTATCTTGGAAATGTGTACCTGGAACTGGAACAGTATGATAAGGCAGAGATTTTCTTTAGAACAGCGATAACAATACGTCAGGATTTTGCAGATGCTCAGAATGATCTCTCAGTAACATTGAGGAAACAGGGCCGGACTGAGGAAGCGCTTCTTTGTGCACAACGATCTCTGGAGATCGAACCAGGAGTTGCTGCCTGCAACAACCTTGGGATAGCTTACCGGGAAGACGGAAAAATTGAACAAGCTATCGAATATGCGGAAAGGGCGATCGTTATGTCCTCTGACAACGCCGAGGCACACTGGAACCTTGCACTTGCCTTGCTTCATTACGGTGATTTTAGCCGTGGCTGGAGAAAATATGAATGGCGGACTCTGAAAAGTGATTCGGACCTGAGAAGTTTTCCATATCCACGTTGGGACGGATCCTCTCTAAAGGGCAAAACATTATTTATTTATTCCGAACAGGGCATTGGTGATCAGATAATGTTTGCCTCTCTTTTCCCTGATATTGTTCGTGAACCTGCGTACTGCGTGGTGGATTGTGATAGACGTCTTGTACCTCTTTTTGCACGGTCGTTTCCCGGATTAATAGTGATTCCCGCCGAGCAGCGGATATCTGAGGAAGGACTGCCCGCTATGGATATGGCAATGCCGATGGGAAGCCTGCCTATTTATCTGCGACCTGACCTTAAAAGTTTTCCTCAACTGAAGTCATATCTCGTTGCTGATGCCGAAAAAACTATGGAGTGGCGGAGTCGATTCAGCGCTCTGGGTGAGGGAATGAAGATAGGTATTTCCTGGCGAGGCGGTAAAGATGCCAGCGTGCGCCATTTACGTTCAACAATGCTTGCGCAGTGGTCGAGTATTTTTTCATTGCAGGGCGTTCATTTCATTAATCTTCAGTACGGCGACTGTGTGCAGGAACTAACGACTGCTCAGGAGCGCCTTGGTGTTACAATCCACCACTGGGAAGATGCAGATCCACTTAAGGATCTCGATAGCTTTGCGGCCCAGATCGCTGCACTTGATCTTGTTATCTCAGTAGACAACTCTGCGGTGCATATGGCTGGAGCCTTGGGGATACCGACCCTGGCGTTGCTGCCGAAGGGCTGCGACTGGCGATGGATGGGAGAATTTGAAGATAGCCCATGGTATTCATCGGTGAAGTTGGTACGACAGACAGAGCACAACCAGTGGAGCGATGTATTTAACCGGGCCAGGGAAGAGCTTTTGGTGCTGATGCAGTACGGTACCCTCGATAGAAAGTCCTCTGTCCGTTCCTATCGGGATAGCAGAGATTTCATGATTGAAGCAAGACCGACAGTCGGACTATTAAACGATACGACGTACTGGTATCACTGGGGATGTACCGGAACGAGCAGGGGGATAGACGGGGAGATAACAGGAAGGGGCTATGCAGTCAATAAGATACCGATAAGCGGAATACAACAGTGCACCCATACACCGCAGAACATCCACGATTTTGATGACCCGGAGTTTTTCCATGCTTTTTCCGAAGCAAACAGCTGGATAATGCGGGAACTGCGCGATGCGGACATCGTTGTGGTCAATGGAGAAGGATCGCTGCATGGCGTGAATTCATATACGCTTAATCTGTTGTATCTCATATATGCGTCGAAGGTGCATCTCAGGAAACAGGTCCAGATCATTAACCATTCATGCTATCCTGATGATTCCCTTGAGGTACGAGACCAGTCGGCATGGAAGCTCTACAAAAAAGTATATAAGGCAATTGATTTTGTTGCGATCCGTGAGCCGCTCAGTCATGGATTATTGACGCGTGAAGGAGTCTCTGCGGCGTTGAGCTTTGACTGTCTTCCGCTGTATATCCGGAAAACCTACGACCGCGCGGATGTTCCGGCAGACGGTTCGATTGTCATTGCCGGCTCGGTGATACTGAACGACAACTATCTGCCATCTTTTGTGAAATATCTCCGGATAATGCACGGCAGGGGACATTCCATCAAGGTATTGACTGGTGCCAATATGCGTCCTGCGCGGGATGATAAGCTTTTTGTCCAGGGGCTTACCGGGGCATGTCCGGATGCCTGGTCACTTATACAGGCTGACTCTCTTGATGCCTGGCTTGATACCATTGCAGGGGCCTCTGTATTGGTTTCAGGACGTTTTCATCATACGATTGCAGCAGCAATGCTCGGTACGCCCTGCATCCTGTTGGGGAGCAATACCCCGAAGAATGTGGCGCTTGCCCAGATACTTGGCATAGCTCCCCCCCTGTTATGGGATGACTCCGGAATTGAGGATAAACTCGTTGCCGGGACAGAGGATGTGCTCAATAGACCTGACCACTTCACGATCACGGGCGATATCCGCAATACCTTGTGTCAACTCGCTGAACAAAACTTTATGGGGCTGCAGAA
>JBARHQ010000173.1:0-2990 GCA_049799315.1 Thermodesulfovibrionales bacterium
GTCCGGATCAAATAGAAGGATTGCATCATTGGAATCCATCACGACAGTGGCCAGCCGGCGGATCTGTTTCTCGGCCCGCCTCACCCGGGTTATATCGCTGAAGGTTACTACTACGCCGTCAAGCCGGTTCTTCTGAGTGCGGTACGGCATAATGCGCACCAGGTAGTATGAGCCATCGGCATGCTGCGCTTCCCGCTCAATAACGTCCCCTCCGGCTGCGACAGAGCGGGCATCGGACGTCAGGTCAAAATTGATGAAATTAATAGACAGGTCGCTGATTGTCCGGCCCGTGTCCGAGGGAATCAGCTTCAGCACCCGGGTGGTCGCCGGAGTGAAGAGCCTGATTCGCAGATCGCCATCCAGAAACAGAGTGGCGATCTCCGTGGACTTCAGGAAGTTGTCCATATCGCTGTTGGCCGCATCCAATCTCTCGACCTTGTCCTGAAGTTGGCTGTTGACGGTCGTCAATTCCTCATTGACAGACTGTAATTCCTCCCTGGAGGTCTCCAGCTCTTCGATCATGGACTGGAGCTCTTCATTCGTGGAGACCACTTCCTCGTTGGCGACCCTGAGTTCTTCGTTTGACGCCTGAAGCTCCTCGATAGTGGACTGGAGCTCCTGCTGAGTGACCCTCAACTCATCTTCGAGCTGTTTGATGACTGTTTCGCTTTCTCCGCTCTGGACCTGCAAGCTCACCGGGCCGGAGGGTCGGGTAATATCCTCAAAAATCACGGCCAGAAGCGGCTCAACTTCTCCAAACTTTGAAGTCGGGGCGACGGTGACCCGAACGAACGGGCTGTCATCATCCCGCGTGATCTGAACCTGGTCCAGCAGAACATTTTTGCCATCCTGAATCGCGCTATACATCGCCAGCCTTAGTTTGGTGGCCAGTCCCTCCTTGACTATCTCCATCAGGTTCAGGTTGGGCTCGGTCGCAGGCATGTTGAGATACTTTCCGGTCTGACCGTGGAACTGGAGGATCTGCCCTTTTCGGTCGACCAATACGACGCTGGCGGCAAAATGATTAAGGAGTGCCTGCCGGATTACTTCTGACAGGGCGGCTGATGTGGGTTTGACCACTACCGACCCGGCAGGCAGAATCACCCGCTTTTTACCCGGCAGGATCGGTGAATCCAGGATTATCGGGTGGGCCGCGATGAGGCTGCGGTAAAGCCTTGCCTTCTTCGAGACAACATCAAACAGGTTGTCCTGTCCGCCGATTCCCTCTGACTTGCCGAGGAATAGATACCCGCCTGGATTGAGCGCGAAGTTGAAGAGCGGCATCAGCTTAGTCTGCGTATCAGTTTCAAGGTAGATCAACAAATTGCGACAGGTGATCAGGTCCATCTTCGAGAAAGGTGGATCTGTAATAACGTTCTGAACAGCAAAGGTCACGGGCTTGCGGAGCTTCTCGCTGACCTGATAGCCCCGATCATTCCTTATAAAGAACCGGGAGAGACGTTCCGGCCCCACATCCACGGCGATGCTCTCAGGGTAGATGCCCTGCCGAGCGAATTCCAGCGCCTCCTCATCGATGTCTGTCGCGAATATCTGCACTTGACAGTTTTTGCGCGCCGCAGCGATTTCCTCCATTATCAGTATGGCGAGGGAGTACGCCTCCTCTCCGGAAGCGCAGCCTGCGACCCAGAATCGCAACGGTTCGTCGGTATGTTTGGCCCTGACCAGCGGTGCTATGGCTTTATGACGGAGTTCCTCGAACGCCTCTGGGTCCCGGAAGAACGTAGTTACGTTGATGAGCAGATCCGTGAATAACTGTTTTACTTCATCAGTGTCCCGCAAAAGCAGGTCATAATACCGGGCCATGTCCGCGATGCCGTGCAGGCCCATGCGACGTTCGATCCGTCTCATTATGGTGCTCTTCTTATAGTATCTGAAATCGCTGCCCTTCTGGGCCATCATAAGGGACAGGATGTCCTGAATGCCTCCAGGTTTTACTTCGACCTCAAGGGCATTCGCTGGCTCTCCGCCCCTGACATAAGGATGCCGTAAATAGGTCATGAGGGCATCAGGTATCTGTTCCGGGGAAAGGACAAAATCCACCAGCCCTGTTGCGACCGCACTGCGAGGCATGTCGGCGAATTGGGCATTCTGTGGGTCCTGCGCAATGGCCAGCCCTCCGGCGCCGCGAATCGCGCGTACCCCCAGTGTCCCGTCCGAGCCGGCCCCGGAAAAGAGTATACATACCGCCTTTTCCTGCCGGTCCTCCGCCAGGGAGCGAAAGAAGAAGTCTATGGGCATGCGGATGCCGTCATGCGTATCAGGCTCGGACAGGGAAAGAACTCCCTCCCGGACCGCCAGGTAGTGCCCTGGCGGGATTACATAAACGCAGTTGGGTTCAACAGGCAGCGCATCATGGGCCTGCACAACACTCATGCGTGTCTGTTGGGCCAGGATTTCCGCAAGCAGGCTCTCGTGCGCGGGGGCCAGATGCTGTATAACGACGAAGGCGGCCCCGCTGTCCGCGGGCATGTTAGCGAAAAAAGTCTTAAAAACCTCCAGCGAGCCGGCCGAACCGCCTATGCCGACCACCGGGATGCCCAAAGGCCTGTTAACCGACCCAGTGGCTTCCTTATCAAGCCTAGTTTCGTCTTTCGGCGCGTCTGGTTGTCTTATGCGTCCGGCTGCATTCTGCTGCTTACTCTTCTGCTCTTTAGTTTTTTTATCATCCATTTACGCTCCTTTTCATTCATGCTAATGTTGATTCTAATAATCAAACTGCGAATAACACTGATCACTTTTGATTAAATCATACTAGAAGCAGCTAGAATTCTCCATATGAATTGTCAGTCCAGATATGCCATACACGCTATTCAGGACGTATGGACAGCTTGGCGCTGTAATTATGTTGTTAATGGTCGCGTTTTATAAATACTTGTAACTGAATCCATATGAATATATAGTGCCCATACCGATTCTTTCAAATCGAAAGTTGTCATTGTGGGAAAAAGGGTAGCGGCGTTGAGTATAGG
>JBARHQ010000174.1:0-1652 GCA_049799315.1 Thermodesulfovibrionales bacterium
CCCTTCATCGCCAGCACCTTCGTGATCGCCGCCGTCAGCGTCGTCTTCCCATGGTCAACGTGCCCTATCGTCCCTACGTTGCAATGTGGCTTCGTCCTCTCAAATTTTGCCTTTGCCATCTCTTTTCCTCCTTCGTCCAGTGGACAGCGTTTTCGCTCACGGCGCAGCCGTGCTCTCCACAAAAAATAATCACTAAAACCCTATATAGTTCTGGAGCCCATGACCGGAATCGAACCGGTGACCTCATCCTTACCAAGGATGTGCTCTGCCGACTGAGCTACATGGGCATCACACCTTCGGCAATGAATCCCGGACAATGAGCAACGAGTTTCGTCTAGACTCATTACCGGCAACCCGCTGCCTTAACGATAAATCTTCCAATATGGAGCGGGAAACGGGATTCGAACCCGCGACCCTCAGCTTGGAAGGCTGACGCTCTACCACTGAGCTACTCCCGCATCACCTGCTACCCGCTATTCTGGTGGAGAGGGGAGGATTTGAACCTCCGTAGGCTACGCCAACGGGTTTACAGCCCGTCCCCTTTGGCCACTCGGGTACCTCTCCATCTGGTAAAACAGAGCCGGGGCCTCTTTATAATGAGTCCGAGGCTCCCGGGACCTGCTCTTCAACTTATTGCCGGCCACTGTGTTTCTGGAGCCACCGAAGGGATTCGAACCCCCGACCTGATGATTACAAATCAACTGCTCTACCAACTGAGCTACGGTGGCGTTCCCTAAAAAGGCAACAGTATTCCACTGGGTTTTTGTCAAGTTATTAATATAAAGGAAAAATTATAGTCCCGTCAAGCAGAAAAAAGCAAGTAACCGGCAAGGGGGGTATTTTGCAGGGCCGGAAAAATATTAAATGCTATCTTTTGCCAATCCTCTGGCGCATTATCTCGAACAGTATGACACCCGCCGCCACTGAGGCATTTAAGGAATTAACCATCCCCTGCATCGGCAGACTGACTATTATATCACAATCCTCGCCAACGGTTCTTCTTAAGCCCCGGCCTTCAGACCCTATGACCAAAGCGATGGGAACCGAGAGGTCTGTTGTCCATAACTCATTCTTGCTGCCGGCCTCTGCCCCGACGACCAGTATCCCCTCATCCTTCATAGTCCTGATGGCATGTTTGATATTCGAGATCATGGCAACCGGCATATATTCAGCAGCACCGGCAGAGGCCTTAACCGCCTCAGGGGTCAGAGTCGCCGACCGGTGGGACTGGATAACAACGCCATGGACACCCACGGCATCCGCAACCCTCAGGATAGCGCCAAAGTTCCTCGGGTCCTCAACAAGATCCAGAATGAGGAATAACGGCAGCTCGTTTTTCTGCGCCGGTATGGCCATGATATCGTCGAGGGTAGCATATTTTCTGGGCGTAACTGCAGCAGCAATACCCTGATGCCCCTTGGGAAATTTGTTGTCAAAGAAGTCAATATCAGCCTTTTTGACCATTACGCCGCGACCGGCAGCTGCCTGCCCTACTTCATCAAGCTTGTCCCTGCGGCCGGAAAGGACATAGACAGCCTTCATCTCTCTGCCTGCCCGCAACGCCTCCAGCACCGGGTTCAGGCCGTATATCCACGTATCGCGATCTCCGCCCCCGGGTCTCTCCCGAGACCTGTCTCCGGATCGGTCAGCGG
>JBARHQ010000175.1:0-11754 GCA_049799315.1 Thermodesulfovibrionales bacterium
GGGAGGGTGAAAAAACAATCGGAAGGTGAAAAGCGTAACCAATCACCCCCACCTAACCTCCCCCCTCAAGGTGGAGGAATTTTTGGGAACACCCGATGCAAAGCATCGAGGAATTCTTTTGATTAAAGACACACCCCTTTTAAGGAGGACCATTACACCATGAGACTATTTCGCGACGCAGCCTTTATACTTTTACTGGCCGGACTTTTATCTGCTGTGGCCCTATCGGCAGGATGCAAGAAAAAAGAGCAGCCTCAGCCGGCCCCGGCTGCAGCGACTGCGCCTTCCGTTGAGGCAGTTCCGCCGGAGGTGATGCTCAACAGGCAGGGGATGGACCTTATAGCGAATCAGGACTACGACGGGGCAATCAAGCAATTCACGCTGGCGATCGAAAAGTACCCTGCTTTCGAACAGAGCTATTCCAACAGGGCTGCGGCACTTGTTGAGCAGAAAAAATTGGATGAGGCTATGGATGACCTCAATAAGGCGCTAAAGATCAATCCCAACAACCCCTTGGTCCATTATAATACCGCTGCTGTCTATTCACTCAAGAACCAGCCGGACCGTGCCCTTGTTTCCCTTGACCGTGCGCTTGAACTCGGCTTTAACAATCCCGATTATTTGCTGAAGGACCCGGATTTGAACAATGTCCGCAAGAGCAGGGAGTTCAGGAAGATGCTGAAGAAACACAAGGTGCCGCTGCCAAAATAGGCGCGCTCCGGCATTTTGATGGTCAGACGTTTGCGACAAAAGATGAAGGCGACTGAAGAAGTCGCCGGGTGAAATAGTTTTTTTTAAGGGTAAGAAGCGTTTAAATGGGTTTTCCCATGACAGACAAGGGTACAGCTTCCCCTGAAACTTCCCAGGTCGGTGAAAAAAGGATATATATTCCCGGCTGCAGGCGTTACAGTCCGCGTGTCGAAATTTATGAGATTGGTATGGTTACCGGTGGCACCGTCGTCCCTTATTCCATGAGGATCATGACAGGCTGAGCAGGGACTTCCTGCCGCCAGATGTCCGCTGTGTCCGCCTTTATTCGACAGGCTGCTTTTTCTGAAACTGTCATCCCTCAAAATACTATCTCTCTCATGGCACCGGTAGCAGAGGGCGTAATTCTGAAAGTTTTCGAGCGTCCCATCCATTGTTTCGTACCGCTCCTTCAGTATGGGAGCATAAACCGAGCCGTGCGGACCCCTCGACAGCCCTCCATCGTCGCTGTGGCAGTCTGAACAATAAATGGTGCTCGACGCAGAGAGGGCAGGGTTCAGAGCAGATGGGATGCTTGGGATGCTCAGGTTAGCTCCCACACCCACCACAGGATGGTATGAGGGATTCCCCAAGCTGAAGGCAACCCTCGCATTCGTACTGTCAACGACCCTCGGGACAAACGGAAGCTGGGAAGTCATATCAGAGTGGCACCTGAAACAGATCTCGTATTCATATTTTGCGGGAGTAGCAGCAAGACCGTTGGAGTCAACGCCGGCCACCATATCGAGCATTCCCGAGATGAAAGGAGGCACGGCTGTCCTGTTGTTCACCGCATGAGGGTTGTGACAGTCAACGCACTCCACATGGCCTGCGACAAATGGAGACAGCCTCGTCTCGGCAGGGTCGTGCGTCCCTGTTGTCGCCTCGACAGGGTGTACAGACGGTTTATTCTGAAACTGGGCCTTGATATTCTTGAGCGCCACCGTCCCGTCATGACAGCGGTAACAGTTCTCTTCCTCTTTGAGATTGTAGAGTATCCTCTTCGGTCCGCCGGCTGAGTGGGGCGTGTGGCAGCCCTCACATCCATATTCAGCAACGTTAGACCAGCCTGTCCAAGCTTTCCCGGGCAGAGGGACCGGCAATATGCTGACCGAAGTCCTGTGCGTGGAGAAGTTCCAGGCAGCCTTAATGTGGCACTTGGTGCATAACCGGGAGTAAGAATTGTCCGCAACAAGGAATTTCCCATAATGATTGTCATGGGCATTGTGACAGGTGGAACAGTGGATGAACCCTGCACCGTAAAAGAGAAGGCCCTCAGGCAGAAGAGGTTCGAGTTCGGAGTTCGGGAGCGAATCATAATAGGAGAAAGAGACGGGATGGTGCGCGGAAAGATTGGTGCCGATATATGATGGTCTGCCCGGCGTTATCTGACCGGTCACTTCGATCCCTCCGGCCGGCCTCAGCACTGCACCGAGTGCGAGGGTGCCGTCATGGCAGCTCAGACAGAGCCTCGAAGGGCCGCTGGGCTGGGAGACCAGAGCACCCATAGTGGAGCTGTCATAGGGGACATACACATTACCTTCCACTATCTCTTTGTTCCATAGGGGGGTCCTCGGTGCAGCATTGTGTGGCGTATGACAAAAGATGCAGATACGGGTCTCCGTGAGGGACCTCAGCTCACCCGGGCCGCTCATGGAGAGATTATGTTTGGTGCCAGCAATGTCTGACTGTGAGTTTGCCACTAGCGGGAGAGATAAAATCAGGGCAACGACAACGGCTGCAAGCAGCTGAGAATATCTTTTCATCTCCGATTTCCCATTATCTGGAAGACCTGGAGCCTCTGGTTGAAAGTGTCGCATATATACATTTTATTCTTTTCGTCGATAAAAATACCTGAAGGCAGCCAGAACTCACCGGCTCCGCCCCCCCGACTGCCGACAGTGAGAAGAAAATCCCCCTGTTCATTGAAGAGCTGTACATTGTCGAAGAGGCTGTCAACAGCATAAATAATACCGTCTTTATCCGCTGCCACGCCCTTGGGCATAGCGAAGTCCCCGGAGCCGTCTCCGTGGCTGCCGAAGACAGCCGTGAAATTTCCCGATGAATCGAAGATCTGCACCCTGAAGTTCATCGCGTCCGTAACATAGATATACCCTGCAGGCGACCAGAAGATATGCGTCGGGAAATTAAACTGGCCTTTTTCTTTGCCCCTTTCCCCGAAAGAAAAAAGCACCTTCCCATCCTTGCTGATCGCATATATTTTATGGGAGAGCGTATCGACAACATACAAAATCTTCCTGTCGCCGTTATAGGCAAGGCCGGTGGGTCTTTTCAGTTCTGCATCAGCTGTTTTACCAAAGGAATAAAGATACGCACCCTGACTGTCATAGACAAAAATCTTTTCGAGGACCGAGTCCGAAACGTAGAGCCTCAATTCATCATCGAAGGCAAGCCCGATGGGTGAAACCAGCGCATCTTTTTCAGCAGCATAGAGCCTTTGATGCCGTTCTTCAGAGGGGACATAAAGATGTACGCACTGGCAGTCCGCATTCGCTATCGCAATTCTGCCGTCCCTCCCTGTCACAACCGCAACCGGACGCACAAGCGCAGCCGTGTCCCTCCCGAAGACTAAGGACTTGAGCGAGGTCCCTTTCTCCGTAAATCCGCTGATCGTCATGACCTGCTGGACCCGTGCCTCATTCGGCATCGGTGGCCATTGCATCCGGTAATCAGCTTGCCGGGTGTCCATTGCCCATTTTGATGCGCAACCCGCCGTCAGGAGGACCATTAATAAGGAGGCCATAAGTAAAGCCTTGAAAATACCCCTCTCCCAACCCTCTCCCCCAAGGGGCGAGGATAAGAAAGTTTCCATCCCAATTTTCATATCCCTTTGTGAGCCTTTGCTCATGAAGATTCCGGACAAGCCGGAATGACAGGGCAAGCTGAGAAGTCGCTTTAGTTTCGTTTTCATTAGTAACGTTTTTTCACTTTTTACTACTCACTTCTTACTATTCACCATTCACACTTCACGATTTACTACTTACTACTTACTACTTACTACTCACTACTCACTGTCTTTTATGCTATTCACTGCCTTTCATGTCTATTATCTCGATCTTTGCCCCTTTTTTCAACTCAGCCTCAAATTCCTGCATTCTCTTCTTCTGCGCCTCGGTCCTCAACCTCATCTCGATGGATCTGCCCACTTCGTCATAGGTCAACTGTTTCTCGGGTATATAACTTTTCAGCTTCAGGATATGGAGGCTGTCGGATGTCCTTATCACACCGGAAAGTTCTCCTTCCGTGAGCTTCTTGGCTTCTGCGTAAAGTTCCGGCTCCTCGTCCTTCAGGAGATCCACGGTCCGCACAAGAAATGTGCCGTCAGCGACAAGGTCCCGGGGATCTTTCTCCGCATTGCTTCTGATCTCTTTCAGTATCGCTTCTGTTTTGCGTACCGAATCAGGATCGTCAAGCTTCAGAAAAAAAACAACATCGATGACCGATATATTTTCAGGTTTGCGGTACTTTTCTTTTTCTTTTTCGTATTCCTTCTTCACCTCATCCTGCTGTATCACGACCTTCCCGGCGACTTCTTTTTCAAATATCTTCTCAAGAGTGAATTTCCTTTCGAGGACTGACCGCACTCCCTCTTCGGTCAGCGACTCCCGTTCGAGGAACTCGCGATATCCCTCCTCCCCTTCCAGTTTCTCCTTCATCTTTTCCAGCGCATCGTCGACCTTTTTCTTATCAGCCGCCAACCCCACGGCCTTTGCCTTCTGATAGGCAAGCTCCTGGACTATCAGACTGTTCAATGCGTCTTTCTTTAAATCTTCGGGCTTCCTGCCGCTTTCCTGCTTCGCCAGCAT
This sequence comes from Thermodesulfovibrionales bacterium, assembly GCA_049799315.1. Lineage (GTDB taxonomy): Bacteria > Nitrospirota > Thermodesulfovibrionia > Thermodesulfovibrionales > UBA6898 > PALSA-1316. The sequence continues at coordinate 4,575 of JBARHQ010000175.1, forward strand.
AAACGTCATCACATTTATCAGCGAGTCCTTTGTTATGGCAACTCCGTTGACCTTAGCCACGTTGATCTTGATCGCCCCTGACTTTGCTGCCCCTGCTTCCGCTTCAGCTGCCGGCGGGGCCACCCCCGCCTTTCCACTCTCTCCGTCAGGAACGGCAAAACAGCTGGCAGCCATGACAAAGGACAGTAACAACGCAGGCAGGACTGGTACCGTTTTTTTCTTTTCTATTTCTATCCCTTTTTTCATATATCCTCCTGCTGATATGTTACTTCTCACTATTCGCTACATAGAGTCTGTGTATAAATTAAAGGCTGTCATCCTCGGGCTTGACCCGGGGATCCAGAATATATTGAAAAGAATGGATCCCCGCCTTCGCGGGAATGACGGCCAAAAACAAAAATGATAATTTACACACAAACACTATTCACTACTTATCATGCTCCTAGTGTAGTGTTTCCAAGGCTTCTTTACATAAGTTCGAATATCTTTGGCTGTCATTCCCGAGGTAGTAATCGGGAATCCATTGTCTTTGAGAGCAAAGGCCCTTGGATTCCCGCCTTCGCGGGAATGACGAAAAAACATCGAAAAACACTTTTTCAACAGCCTGCTAAAATATTTTTCTTCTTATTGTCAGGAAAAAATATTCAGACCTCGCTTCCTGTGTCACAGAAATGCCTTCCGCTTCAGAGCGGCTTGCCCTCCCCGAAAAGATGATATCCGTACGCCCCATGTTTAAATTCAGACCTGAATTTAACGAATAGGTTTTTACCCTGTTCAAGCCGCTCGTCTGGGTATAAGCGACGCCGAGAGCAACTGATAACCGGGGGACAAGAAAGGACTTTTGGACCCGCACATCAATGCCGTAGATGGTCTCTGTATATGCCAGTTGTAGTCCCAGTCCAAGCGAACCGGGGGCATACTGGGTCCTCGAATAGTGGGCCTTGCCGAAGAGAAAGGCCGAAGTCGATAATGCCCCCTGGTAATCCAGCTCAGACCTCAAGGCCCTGGAAGGATTGACGTTTGACGTAATATCCTGGTACTCAACAAGGAATATGATGGGCAGTTTCTGCACCTGCAGGCCTGCCGTCAGGTTCACGCTGTCTTCATCGGTCCCGAGCAGGGTGCCGGACAATAAATTCTGTCTGGACCGGTAATAGCTGAAGTATGGGCTCAGAAGGCTTTTGAAAAGTTCAAAGCGTATTCTACCACCATAGAGCGTCCTGCCGATCTTGAGGTCCTCTCCCAGGATCTTGTAGGATGCCCGAAAAGAATACTGGAAACCCGGATTGGCCTGGCACTCAATGGTCCGGCAGACCTCAGCCGGGAGCGAAATTATCGTAACGACAAAGGTACTGCCGCTCGGGACCACAAGGTAATGGATATTTTTCTGGAGCTCGACAAACGTGGGGGTGTCCCCCGACGGCACGACAGTTGACACCTGCATGACTATGGACGTTTCTTCTGCCCTCTGCTCGTTCAGGTTGAAGGTGCCCCCGATACTGCCGGTATGTTGTTCGTTTAGCACCAGCGAGCTTCCCTTTCTGTCCAGCAGCGAATATTGGTAGTTGGCCCCTGCGCGGACTGTTCCGCCGGGTATTCTTTTTGTATAGTCAAGATCAAAGGAATTAGTCAGGGTCTTCGACTCTCCATTGGGGAAACGGGACATATTGTAGGCCAGGGAGTACCTTGACCTGAGACTGTCGAAGAGCCGGTGGGTGATCTCGAACCTTGCGTCGCTCGACGTTACCTTTGACTCACTCTCAAGGGATAAGGCAGTCCTGCCTGAGCCCGAGGTCTCCCTGATATGCCCGAAGTCAACGGCTGATTCGAAATTCCAGGGAAGCTTCACCTCGCCCCTCTCTCTGATCGAGAACGTACTGACCTTCAACGGCGCTCCAACCTGTCTCTCCTGGTCCTGGTTGGTATAGGCAATGTTGCTGTGCCACATGATTTTTTTGTTGTCATATCTGTTGTTAAGGAAATAATAATTTCTCGAGACCCTGTCATTGAGGTTCGTCGCAGAGTCTGTATGCTGATACGACGCATTGTTGAACAACTTCCCTCTTTTATAGCTCAGGTTGGCTGAATAGACATGCGAATCGGTCGTAATAGAGCCGGCGTCAGTAGTCTGCTGGCTGTAAGAGAGAGAGGCAAAATAAGGCTTGTCCTCGTATTTCAGTATCGCGCCGTAGGAGGTGCTTACCGGATTTTCTCTGTGCGAAAAGGTGGCCCTTGTCACGGGGGTCCGGCGCACGGTGAAAAGCTCGAGGTTATAGGGATGGGAAGGCAGGACATACATTCTGAATTCGTATTCGTCCAGAGGCTGTGTAGACCACGGCAGGTCCTGGGTTGTGTTCGAAAATTTCTCTTCCCTGAGGCCGCCCGACACGTTCAGGCGGAAGGTTATAAAATTCGGGTGATAAACATATCCGACAGAGTAGAGGTTCAGCCTCTCCACCAGCCTCGTGTCCGTCAGTTTCACCCCGACGCCGTTTAAAGTGTTCTGATCATTCTGGTACCGCGCGTCAACCGATAATTCGCCGTAGTAGTCCATCAGTACAGGAATAAACTGCCTCGCGTCGGCATAGGCGAGCGAGGGGACCGCTATAAGGCTTATCATAAAGATAATTGCGAGTCTTTTCATATATTCCATCAGATGGTCGTATCAACCATCTATATTAGCATATCGGCAGGTTACTTCAGCAGATATCTGGCCTCGGAGCTGTGGGCGTCATGGCAGGCCGTGCACTGCATTTCGAGGGATTTATGGACGTCATTCGCAAGGACCTGGTCTTTATCATGGCAGTAGTAGCAGAAGTCTTTCGGTTCCGAGACAAGAAGAAAGGGATAGGCCGAGCCGTGGGGTGAGTGACAGACCCGGCAGCCGCCGGAGGCGAGAGGCCCGTGGACATACTGTTTCACGATATTGAGCGCATGGCAATTAAAGCAGAGTTCATTGATAGGAGAGACGAGTTTATTCGAGCCTCTCACGTGGCAGGCAGTACACTGTTTGGCGGCATACGGTCCATGCTCCCTGTATGCCCCCTTTGACATAGTCCCTTCAGCGGGCTTTTTTTTCCTGAGCGCCTCTTTGTCCTTGTCAGAGGGCTCGTCCGGGTTGGGTACCCCGTCGAAGAAAAAACTGAGCACCTTATATCCGTTCTGCCCCCCGCATCCGGTAAGGAGTGAAAGCGCCAAACAACAGGTCAACGCAAAGAACAGAACCTTGGTCAGTTTAAAATTAATAATGTAAAATACAATTTTAGAATTTATAATTCAATAATCCTTCTCAGTTCGACTTCTGAACGTCCTCCATCTGCTGGGGAGTCTGCTCCTTCATCTGTTTCTCGAGCTTCTCCCTGAGGTCCTTCTTGAGTACTTCATCCGAGGGATAGGTCTTGCCCTTCTGCTTCCCTACCCCGTAAATACTGACGAGTCTCTTCTCGAACTGGCTTGTCACGGCAATAAGACCCTCAAGTTCAAAATCAGGGTCAGCGTATTTCTGGAAATAATTGATATTGTCATAGTCGACAGCGACCTTTGCCGGAAGATAGAGATCACCCGGTTTCGTACCAGGGCCTCCGAAGAAGAGGAGCAATTGGGCGTCATTATTGAACATCTGCACATTATTGAAGGCCGCATCCACAACGTACATCCTGTTGTCCCTGTCAAAGGCCACGCCCCTCGGCCGGGCGAAGTGCGCCGGGTTCGCTCCGATCTTCCCGATAGCCGAAATAAAGTGTCCGTCACGGTCGAATTTCACGACCTGGAACCGCCCTGCATCAGACACATAGAGGTAGCCGTCACTGTCGAAGGCAAGGTTTGTCGGCATCGCCAGCATCTCTGTCGGCTCTCCCTGCCTGCCGAATTCCTTGATCTGGGCCCCGGTCTTCTTATCGAAAACCTTTATCAGGGCGTTCTTTTCATCGACGACATAAAGACGGTCTCCGTATACAACGGCATCGACAGGCTTCCAGTTCCCCGGCAGGCCGAAGACATTCACGTAAGCATCGGTCTTGTCGAAGACGACCACCTGCCCCCGGATAGGGTCGGTCACATACTTGTTCCCGTCTTTGTCGATGCTGATATTCAGGGGCTGCAGGAGTTTCCCCGGGCCCTGGGCTCCGCTCAGCTGGGAGAGGGTCTTCTTCACGAGGTCGAAGACAAAAACCGTTGAGTTCGAATCACAGACATATATTTTGTCTTTATAAAAAGCAACGCCGTAAGGTTTGTCGAGCCGATGGTCTTTCTTCTGGCCGACCACGAACCTGTCGAAGGCCGATTGCGACTCCCCGAGGTCTTTCTCACTCGTCAGAAAGGTGAGATACTGTATGCGCGGGAGTTCAGGCGGCGGCGGGAAGAAAGCAATCCCTTCCTTTTTTTGAGGCGCTGCGCACCCCGTTAATATGACGATGATAATCAGAGCTGCAAACCGTATCAGTTTATTCTTCATGAGAATTCTCCTTTTATCAATCAAATTTTCTGCCAAATTTTCTTCCTGAGAAATCTTCTACTATATTATACAGTGATAGGTTGCTCTTGTAAATTCACGTGAGTTATTAAGGGAGTATAACACCACAGCTATTTTTTCGGATTTGAATCCTCCCCGGTAAAAGGGGGATTATCTAATTTGATTTCCCCTAACAGAGGGAGAACCGTCTGATTTTATTCCCCCCCGGTAAAAGGGTATTCTCGAATTTGATTCCCCCTGACGAAAGAGGATCTGTCTGATTTGATTCCCCCTTAATAAAGGGGGATTAAGGGGGTTGTTGTCCCTCAAAATCCTCAATCCACCTTTCAAGAACCATTATCACAGGAGAAAGGTTTCTCTTTATTTCAATGTCGTAGAATCTTAATACGGTCAAACCAATGGATTCGAGCCACTCCTGCCTTTTCCGGTCCCTTTCTGCTTTATCAGAATGACTTTCACCGTCTATTTCAATTATCAATCTCAATTTGCCGCAATAAAAATCAACGATATAGTCGCCAATGGGTTTCTGTCTCATGAATTGATAACCTTTCATCTTCCGGGCCTTCAATTCGTTCCAGAGCAGAACCTCAGAAAGGGTGCTGTTTTTCCGCAGTTCACGGGAGAGATGTTTCATTTTTGAGTTGTAGTGCAGTTTCAGAACAACCCCCTCAATCCCCCTTTGCTAAGGGGGAATCACGGCAATATTAGAGCAACCTAAAACAATACCCCAATAACCCTCTATCCCCCTTAACTAAGGGGGAATCACGGCAATATTAGAGCAACCCTAAAACAATACCCCAATAACCCTCAATCCCCTTCTGTTAAGGGGGAATCACGGCAATATTAGAAAACGCTCATCCTTCCAGCTAAAGCCGTCATACCCGCCCCCGTCTTCACGAGGGTAAACTCCGTCGGGTATCCAAAAGCCTTTGAAAACATTGGATTCCCGTCTGCACGGGAATGACGAAAAAACATCAAGAAACACTTTCAACAGCCTGCTAACTCTACTAATTCCCCCTCAATAAAGGGGGTGCTGAGTACTAACTCTACTAATTCCCCCTTAGAAAAGGGGGCTGAGGGGGTTGTTTCCTTTTCCATTTATGCCTCACAACACACCCTTTTGTTAGAAAGGATTCTAATGTCTTTGGGGAATAAAAAAGGGGGAATGTTTCCATTCCCCCTTTTTTTTAAACTAAGCCGATGTTATTTAAGGTGACAGGTTTTGCAGAATGCGCTGTTGGTGTCTTCTACCCAGGTAAGCTTTCTGCCTGCGTTCTGTGTGTTGTGAACGTCATGGCAGGTTCCGCATTCCATCTTGCCGCCCCAGAGGAGGTCGCCAATTGACTTGCCGGTTGCGCCCATTGCGGTAAGAGGATCTGCGATCTCAGTGTCAGCTCCGCCTGTTGCACTTGCAACTGAATTATAATCAAAGCCGATCGGGTGGTGGTTGGAAAGGTCGCCGCCGAAGCCGATGGATGCCCTTGAGGTGTTGAGCATGAATACGTTTGCGCCTGTATGCCTTTCTGCAGCTGCTGCAGGAAGGAAGCCATACTGGTTGACTGCAACGCTACCGTCATGGCAGCTCAGGCAGAGAAGTGATACGCTGCCGGGAGTGGTTGCCAGAAGGGTGGAATCTGCAAAATGCTGAGGATCTGCGGGATCGTCTGCGCCGTTGTCATAAAGCTTCCAGGTAGCGGTGGTGGTTATTGCATGGTTCCAGAGAGGCACATAACCAACAGGGTTTACGCCGGTAAGTGCATCAGCCGGTTTCAGGGTGTGATGAGGTGCATGACAGTATACGCAGATTCTGTTGAAGCCTGCGCCTGCAGCCTGCTCAACTGAATCACCATACGTAGCGGAAGGACCAGTGCTGCTCAGGTCATGATACGAACCGGTGATACCAGAGCCAGGGGTCAAGGCGGCCATGGCGAGTGCCGATAAGCCGAGGATTACAACTGCAACAGTCAACATTGTAAAAGTAAATCTCTTCATACGTTACATTCCTCCTTAGGAATCTTGTGTGAATTATTTTTGTCCGCCACAAAGGCGGCATCTACTTTCCTGCTTCCAATGTCACCCCTAGTAACACCGGAAACCTGAATCTATACTCCAGGCAAACTCGTTATTATAGTAAGCAATTCGTGTACCAGCTTGAAGTTGAAGGGGAAATAATATTTACTCAGACGTAACATATTGATAATTAATAATTTTATACTTACCCCGGTCGTCTCAGCGTTCAACCCTACGAACTATTGAGATCTGTCTTAGGTGAAATAACCAAATCGAAAGTCAAATTACCACTTTAGAGTAACGTGTTGCCTCCGGCCGCTGATCGTTACCCATAAGTCCAGCTGAACAAAGGGAAATTGCAACAGTTGCTGCCAGATTCCCCCTTAAAAAAGGGGGAGAAAGGGGGTTGTGAAGCCTGAACAGAAGAGAAACAACCCCCTAACCCCCTTTTTTAAGTGGGAATTTCGAAAAGACTTCCTTCTAACCCTTTTTTAAGGGGGAATTTCGAAAAGACTTCCTTATTATGGCCAACTCCCCCGTATCAAACAATGTTTGTGTCCAATGCTCAGCTTAACTAGGGAGGATACACGCGGGCGGGATGGTAAAGGCCGCGAAGCGGTTTGTCCTATGCCAGAAAACCCATAAAAAAAGGCAGGTGGGGAAATCCCCACCTGCCTTGCTCAGCATGAAACGTACTAC
>JBARHQ010000176.1:0-4828 GCA_049799315.1 Thermodesulfovibrionales bacterium
GTATACGTTACTGTCTGGGCATATGGACGCCTTCAGACGCGGTAACCAGAGGTCCCGGCCAGCCACTGACGCCGCCGCGCAGACATTGGGCGCTGAAGCCGCGGTTCTTCAGGAGAAACGCTGCTACCATTCCGCGTGAGTCGTTGAGGCAATAGGTAATATACTGTTTTGACTTGTCAAGCCCGGTGCATTGCTCCCGCAGTGCTTCTACCGGAATATTTAAGGCCCCATAAATATGCTCTTCTTCATATTCAGCCGGGATTCTTGCATCAATGATCACATACTGATCCAGGTAGGTATCAACGGTGATGTCCTCAGGGAATATATTGTCCAGAAACGATGATTTCACTATCTGGTTAAAATCCCACTTATCCAGTGCCAGGATCTCTGTCTCGGTGAGGGCCTGACAGGTTGCATTGCGCGGGTCATCCCTTATAAGTGCTTCTTCCCCAAAGGCTTCTCCGTCTCCCAGGACGGCTACCTTAATGTTCCCTTCCCCATTTTTCTGCTTTTTCAGGACCGCGACGCTGCCCGATTTTATAATATAATAAAAATCGCCTTTTTCGCCCTGCACGATAATGTTTTCTCCAGGCATGTATGTCCTGGCGACCATCTTTTCGACGAGAGCACACATCTTCCCCGGATCGAGGAGCTGAAACGGCTGAAGGGTCTTGATCCTGTTTAACTGAGTATAGTCTTCCGCCTGCCTGAGAAGCTTTTCCCTGAATGCAGACTCCCGCCAAATGACATCCTCGAAATCTTTTTTCGGCAGGCTGTAAAGTGTTACATCGGTTGTTGTATGGACTGAGCTTGATCTGACCGAACAGGTCAGTAAGGCCATATCGCCAAAACCCTGGCCATGACCTATCACTGAAAGCCTCACATCCAGACCCGATTTCGTTCTGGTCGTTACCTCCAGTTGGCCCTCCTGGACAAAATAGAAGGCATCGCCAACCGTGCCCTCCGCTACGATTACACTTCCTGCAGGATAGTGAACTACCTTGATGCTTTTCGAAAGGACAGTTAATGCATTATCCGACAGACTTGAAAAATAATTATACTTCCTAAGGTCAACAGGCTGTTGGTCCATTCTCTTCCCCCCGTGCTTATGAATATTTGTCCGGACGGAGATGAAGGCCTCCGATTCCAAAAAACTGAGTCATCACCCCTTGGACAATTAAAACACAACAAAAACCATATTTCAATTTGAATCGGTGGCTAACACCTTATCTTATAATTCCAGCTTCAGAAGTGCCTGGCAATGAAAATCTCCCGGCCGGCGCTATCCTGACCAGAGGCACTGCGACCAGAATTTGATATAATAGAAAGATCATGAGAAATCCGGGAAATTACTTCGCAGGCGGAATAGCAGGAATGCAGACATGATGAAGGTGGTCACTGCAGAAGAGATGAGAGGCATCGACCGCAGAACGATCGAGGGATATGGGATTCCCGGTCCGGTCCTTATGGAGCGGGCAGGTCTGTGTGTAGCCAACAGGGTCAGGGAACTTTTTGGACAGAGGAAGGTGATTGTCTTGGCCGGGGGGGGGAATAACGGGGGAGACGGTCTTGTTGCTGCGCGGCAGCTTTTCAACGAAGGCTGGAATGTCAGGGTCTTCCTGCTCGTAAAGGAGAGAAGGCTCAGTCCTGACTGTCTCCTGCAGTACCGGTCGGCAAAAAAATTCGGGATTCCGATTGAATTCCGGAGTCAGGTTGAACCAAAGGACCTCCATAGCGCTGTGATTATCGATGCGATTTTCGGCACCGGCTTAAGCAAACCGGTTGTAGGGCCGGTTTCGGAAATAATCCGGTTGATCAACAGGACCGATGTACCGGTGATCTCTGTTGATATCCCCTCCGGCTTATCTTCTGACGACGGACGCATTATGGGCGAGGCAGTCAAGTCCGATGCGACGGTCACCTTCGGGCTCCCGAAGATAGGGCACTATCTTCATCCCGGCGCTGAATACACCGGCAGACTCTTTGTCGAGGACATCGGGTTCCCCCGTGAGCTTATCATTTCTGACCGGATCATGACAGAGGTTGTTGTCCGCCGGGATGCTGTGCTGCTGGTGCCTGAGCGGCCGGCCTATTCACATAAAGGCATCTATGGCCATGTGCTCATTCTTGCAGGCTCCCGCGGCAAGACCGGGGCGGCCCTGATGGCAGCCAGGGCATGCCTGAGGGCAGGCGCCGGGATGGTGACGATCGGCGTGCCTGAGGGTATTGCGGGCATTGTGCAGTCTGTTGTTGCCGAGGAGATGGTGCTGCCCCTGCCTGATGACGGGACCGGCTCATTTTCTGATGACGCGCTCGAAAAAGTCTTGTCCTTTATCGCCGGAAAGGTGGACGTCTGTGCCATAGGTCCGGGTATTGGGGTTACCCCGGGGACAAGACGCCTGGTATCAGGGCTGATCAGTGTTTCTACGGTGCCTCTGGTGGTTGATGCCGACGCGGTCAGCGCGCTTCAGGGAAACGTTGCTATATTGAAGACGGCAAAATCTCCCGTCTTACTCACACCCCATATCGGAGAGATGTCCCGACTGACAGAGACACTAAGGACGGATCTTCTTTCTGATCTGCTCGGGACTGCACGGGGTTTTTCCTCCGGTTTTGGGTCATACCTCGTGCTCAAGGGCGCACCGACACTTATTGCATCACCAGAAGGCACTGTCTCTATCAACACCACCGGGAACGCCGGCATGGCGACAGCAGGCTCCGGGGATGTCCTGACCGGCATGATCGCCGGACTGCTCGGACAGAATATGAATCCGCTCGACGCAGCCGTGCTCGGTGTCTATCTCCACGGCCTCTCCGGCGATATCGCGGCTGCTGATAAAGGCATGCATTCGCTGATCGCAGGGGATATTATTGAATCGATCCCCGCTGCCTTTCTGTCCCTTGGTCGGGTATGAAGAGACTTCTCCGTCCCGAGAATATCAGCGGCCAGATAACTGCTTTTTTTACCGGCAAAGACCCTGGCGCCGACATTGGTGAGATCGGCAGAATCATTGGGTTTGATGAACACCAGATCTATCTTCCGGTCCAGAAACATACGGATAGGGTGATTGTTCCTGATGCGGACCTCAATCCAACGATTGCGGATGCAGTTGTCACGAACAGAAAAAATATTCTGATTGGCGTCCAGGTTGCTGATTGCGTTCCGGTCCTGCTGTACGATTCCTGCCGGAGAGTGATCGGTGCTGTTCACGCCGGCTGGCGCGGGACTGCGGCCGGTATCCTGAAAAATACGATCCAGACTTTTACGGACAGGTTCAGCTGCGCTCCCCGGGATATTCTGATTGCGATAGGGCCGAGCATCAAAAGCTGCTGCTATGAGGTCGATCCCGACGTTGCCTATGCGGTCGCAAAGGCGTCGGGACCTGAAGATTATATGCGGGGGGGCCATATTCAGGATAATTATATCCGGAAGAAGGGCGCGAAGTACCATGTTGATCTTCCTCTGGCGAACAAATATCAGGCCCTGTCTGAAGGTATCAGAGAAGAGAACATCTGGATAGCGCAGGACTGCACCTCCTGCAATCCCGGGAAGTACTGTTCCTACCGCTATGCCAGGGGGACTACCTGCAGGCAGGGCGGGTTCATAGGGATACAGTAACGGTATATGATCACAATGACTAAGAAACCACGTCCGGTCAGCAGACACTTTCCGAAAGACTTTAGCATACTTCACGAAGACGAGGACATCCTGGTGGTGGTCAAGCCGTCAGGCCTGCTTACCATGGGAACAGAGAGGGACAAGACACGCACAGCCTATGCCATGCTGACTGATTATGTGCGCAAGGGTTGTGCCAAATCTTCAAAGCGCATCTTTATTGTTCATCGGCTGGACCGCGATACCTCCGGGATACTGGTTTTTGCAAAGACCGTGCAGGCCAAGGCGAGGCTGCAGGGCCAGTGGGAGGAGACAGAGAAGAAGTATCTTGCTGTTGTCCACGGCAGATTTGAGAAAAAAGAGGGAATGATCAGCACCTATCTGGCCGAGAATGAGGCCCATGTCGTCTATTCGACCCCTGATCCCGCAAAGGGGAAACTGGCCAGGACAGCGTATCGGGTCCTCAGGGATACAAGAGAGTACGCCCTTCTGGAGGTCGATCTCCTGACCGGCCGCAAGCATCAGATACGCGTCCACCTTGCCGGAATCGGGCATCCGGTCGTCGGCGACGAGAAATACGGGGAAGGGAAAAAGGCATATAAGCGGCTGGCGCTTCATGCCAGATCACTTTCCTTCATCCACCCCGTCAGCGGCAGGCGACTTGCATTTGAAACGGCGTTTCCTGAATATTTCAGTAAACTGCTCGGGAGTGAAAATCAGTATCATAAGAGATAAAAATCATGAAAAAAGAGGACACTGCGTTGGAAAAGTTTGTTGAGAAGCGATCGGTTGAATTCGAAGAGGGCCAGGGTGTGGAGTTGTTGATCTGTGAACGCACAGAGATCGGATATAAAACCGTTATCAACGGAGCACGATGGGGAATGCTTTATAAGAATGAGGTCTTTCAAACCCTCAGAAAGGGGCAGGTCATCCCCGGCTTTATCAAAAAGGTGCGGGAGGACGGCAAGATAGATGTATGCCTCCATAAGCCCGGCCCTGAAAAGGTCGATGCGATGTCGGAAAAGATTTTGGAGATACTCAAGGCGCGGGGAGGGTCTATTGCCGTTTCTGACAATAGTTCTCCTGAAGTTATTTATCGCCTGTTCGGGGTGAGCAAGAAAACATACAAAAAGGCGATAGGCGCCCTGTACAAAAAAAGGCTCATTATCATTGAGGCCGACGCAATAAAACTCAGTTCAGGGAAAGAAAGCA
>JBARHQ010000177.1:0-1586 GCA_049799315.1 Thermodesulfovibrionales bacterium
GGGAGGGTGAAAAAACAATCGGAAGGTGAAAAGCGTAACCAATCACCCCCACCTAACCTCCCCCCTCAAGGTGGAGGAATTTTTGGGAACACCCGATGCAAAGCATCGAGGAATTCTTTTGATTAAAAAAGGCCGGCTCTCATTTATCTGATGAGAACCGGCCCTTCGGGCAGTTCAGCTCCTCTGCATTGTCACAGGTTATATGCCATTTTTATTTTGCCATGCTTTATACGTGTATGACATCTGTGGCAGTCGATATTCTTCTTCGTGACATGGGTGTTGTGCACAAACTCGACATCATTATATCTGCTGCCCCTGTCAACGTGGCAGAAAAAGCACCTGTCTGAAGGCACGCTGCCGTCTCCTTCAATAACTTGCAGATGACATTTTTCGCACTTCATCCCTTTTTCAAGATACATACTGTGTTCAAAGACCTTCCCGTTTACCACTATCGCTTTGGCAGGAGCACCGTGGCATGAAGGACATCCGGTAACGGCAACATCCGTATTCCCTTTTTTCCTGAAATGACACAAAAAGCAAGTGTCTTCTGATACAGCGAGATGATTTCCCTGAACCATATCATAATGACAGCTCGCGCAGTGCAGTTTCATCCCTCCTCGTATCTCGTTGAAATGGGGCTTATGGTCGAACAGTATCCCCTGTTTGAATGTCACCTTCGATTCAACAAGGCGCATGGAATGACATCCGGACTGGAGACACTTGGCGTCCGGCACTTCAGCCCTCGGCCTCGGATTACTCGAACCCGCAAAGAATTTGAGCTGGTTGGCCATCGCGTTCCATGAGCCGTAATTATGACACTTCAGGCATCCCACCTTATTATGTGACGACGTCTGCCATTTCTGATAGAAAGGGGTCATATAATGGCATGTCACGCAGTAAGACGGTTTCTCGGAAATTCTGGAGAGAAAGACAAACGCACTGATTGCAATAATCAAAAATACCCCGACGATTACCAAGAAACTTTTTTTGAAGATGATGTTCGTTAGACCCATGTTAATTCCTCCCATTACATTAATTTTATCCATTTATGATTAATGCAAAACTGATGCCATCTGCAACCTCTTGATTATTAATATCAAATTGCACCAATTAAACCGCATATCTGCGAAAGCCGCTGCGCGCTTGCAAAAAGTTTCACAGTATTTCATTCAAGCGGGCGCAGATGAATACGTACTTCAGGGAACATAGCAATACCCAAGGACTAAGACATCTTTTCCAGCAATATAGGAACTAATCCCAATTACAGTCCTTCTTTGTTTCTGGTAGTATGAAATCAAGAACAGGGAAAAAATAAAGAAGGAGGACACGAAAATGCTAAGGATCAGCCATAAGGGAGGAGAGAAGGTCTCCAAAGGGAATTACTGGAATATTACGAATGGACAGAGGATAATTGTTCGCAGCGAGGAAACACTTCCCGGCGATGGCACGGCAACCTATTACAAGGCAAGCCCGGTCATCATTCTGGCAGCAGGACCGGTCCTCGGGCTTCTGTATGCCGCCTTTCTGCCCTTCATCGGCATAGCCATGGTCATGCAGCTGCTCCTGACAAAGATATTCGCCGTGAC
>JBARHQ010000178.1:0-2130 GCA_049799315.1 Thermodesulfovibrionales bacterium
CAGGAACACTTCGCGGCAATACTGACCCTCGAGGTCGCTAAGAAGACCAGTAACCGATAACAGGGGGAGTTATGGCATCAAAGATAGATGCAACAGCTATCACGCAGGTAATGATAAAGGCGGCGACAGTGGCACTCAAGAAAAAATGGCCCGCTGCACGGAGGTATGTTGAGCATGAATTCGAGAAATTCGTGCTTCAGATGCGGCATATCGAAAAATTGAAAGACGCAAGGACGATCACTGAGGACGAGGCCCGTTTTCTGGCCCGACTCCAGCAGAATGCAATGAAGACAGTCCTCCTGACCCTCGAAGGGCTCGGGATGCTTGCTGTTGAATCCGCAGTTAATGCCTCCATCGATGCAGTTCGTGACCTGATCAACACTGCCATAGGCTGGAAGGTCCTCTGACCTTTATTTCCCGCTCAACGTAGTTCTGTCTGTGCATATGCCCGCTTTTGTCTTGACGGTTTCCTCGAAAAAGTGTATAAGTATCTAAGCGGTTAAATATAGAATTTATGGGAGGTTTCATGGACATTGCCGGGACTTTTAAGGACAGCATTGAGGTTGCTAAGAAAAACCCGCTTATTTTTGTGCCGACCGTGGCGGTTGGGCTGGTGATGGCAGTGCTTACGATGGCCATTATCGGCGGGGCAGTGACGACCGCAGGCATGATGGGCGGTATGGGATCACCAGCAGGGGTGATGGGCGCGGTCGGTGCTGCAATGGGGCTGGCCGCTTTGCTGAGCATCGTCGGTATGATAGCCGGGCTTATTGCCCATGGAATGACTGTTGCTATGGCGCAGGAGGCGATTGCATCAGGGACGACAACCTTGAACACCGGTCTTTCGGTTGTTACAAGCCGTCTTGTTCAGCTCGTAGTTGCTGCGGTGCTTGTCGGTCTGGCGGTTGGAATCGGTATGATGCTTCTGGTGATTCCGGGAATTATTGCTGCCTTTCTGTTCATGTTCACCTTTGTGATTATCATCGCCGATAATATACCTGCAGTTGACGCCATGAAAAAGAGTTTCGAGCTGGTCAAGGCAAACCTGGCCGATCTCGTGATCCTGTTTATCGCGGTGATCGGAATCGGGATCGTCATCAGCATCGTCAATAGGATATTCAGGATTATCCCGGTTGTTGGCCCTCTGGCCGGTAGTCTGCTGATGGGCATTTTCGGAGGGTATATGACGATTGTCATCGTCAAGGTATACAAGGGGCTGACTACAAAGATTTAGACAGAACTGACATAACGGACGCAGTTTGCGAACGGATCAGTACAGAATATATGAAATGAAAGGAGGTGATTACCGATATGAAGATGATTAAAATTATGATGATATGCCTTCTGATCGTAGGGCTGGCATCAGCGGTTGCATTCGCCGGTGCGCTTGAGGACAAGGGTAAGGCCCTGTTTAATGACGCGAAGTTTGCGGGTGGTTCAAAGGCCTGCAGCTCCTGTCATAAGGATGGCAAGGGCCTCGAGAACGCCGCCGACAAAAAAGAGTTCAAGCTGGGTGGCAAGACACAGAAGAGCATTGAAGAAGCGATCAACGTTTGTATTGTTGGCATGAATAAGGGCAAGGCCATTGATGTCAAGTCTGAGGACATGAAGGCTCTGGCTGCGTATGTCAAGTCCTTCAAGAAGGGCAAGGCAGAAGTAAAGCCTGAAGTAAAGCCTGAAGCAAAGCCCGCTGCAAAGAAGCCGGCAGCAGGTTACTAGTCTTTTATTTTCGTGGAGGGGATGCCTGCAGAGGCATCCCCTCCATATCATGAAATAATCCCTCCCGTTCTGGTAAAATAACCATCGTGCCGGGATAGCTCAGTTGGTAGAGCAACTGATTCGTAATCAGTAGGTCGAGGGTTCGACTCCCTTTCCTGGCTCCACTTTTTTCTTCATTATCGAGGGGTTCGGTCAATGGTTAAGATCCCTTGAAATCCTTCAACTTTATTCAACTATTTTCAAACTTATGCTGAGTTTTCAATTAGTTAGGTTTGTTCAAACTGCGATTATTCTTGACACCCCCCTTAATTGTCACTATAATTCACAAAAAAGACGCATGCGACCTAATAATAATGCCAGACCACAACGTTGCCCACTATGACCGAAGCTGAAGTTATCAAAACACTGCGC
>JBARHQ010000179.1:0-2047 GCA_049799315.1 Thermodesulfovibrionales bacterium
GGAGAAGTTCCGGTGGGAGCGGTTTTGGTTGTCGACGCGCAGGTAATAGCCTCGACTCACAATAATAGGGAAACATCCTTTGATCCCACTGGACATGCCGAAATCATGGCGATCAGGGAAGGCGCGCAGAAGCTCGGGCGATGGAGACTTTCAGACGCAACCCTTTACGTTACGAAAGAGCCCTGCCCGATGTGCGCCGGTGCGATGGTGAATGCCCGTCTCGGGCGGCTCGTCTATGGATGCGGCGATGTGAAGGGAGGAGCTGTCGCAAACCTTTACCACTTGCTGTCTGACAACAGGCTTAACCATCAGGTCGAGATCGTCTCGGGAGTGCTTGAGGATGAATGCGCGCAGCAGCTCAAAAGTTTCTTCAGCGAACGGAGAAGCGGAGCCTGAGAAGCAGATGCTGCTACGTTCTTAAACCATTTTATTCATGAGCGGATGTATTTTAGCCCGAAGTATTCGTCTCTCGCCCACTGAATTAGCCTTTGTGTGGCATACGACAGTTTCGTTATGAAATGAACATTCTGTTTCAAGGATTCTATGATAGATTGTGAGCCCCCCTGGATATTCTATATGTAGGGGTACACACAGAAAGGAGGCTCACAATGAAAACAGATTACCAAAGGAAAAGCATTTTAGCAAAGGGTCAGGACGTATTTATCGGGATCGACGTGCACAAGGAGAGTTGGCAAGTGACAATCCGTGCTGAAGGTGAAGAAGTATTTCACAGTCGACTGCCGAGTCAATACCAGGCGTTGGAAAAACTTATTGAGCGGCTTCCCGGCTGTACTGTGAAGGTGGCATACGAAGCCGGGCCTTGTGGTTTTTCTCTTTACGATAAACTGACTGCTGATAGCATAGAGACGATTGTAGTTCCACCGACGCTTATTCCGGTGGAATCAGGCAATAAAGTAAAGACGGACCGAAGGGATTCCAGAAAGATAGCCCATCTGCTTGAGCGCGGTATGCTTAAAAAAGTATATGTCCTCAATGAAGAGGATCGAGCTGACAGAGAACTTCTTCGAACGCGCCGGCAGATAAACGAACACAGAAGTGATACGATGAGGCAAATAAAGAGCAAGCTATTATTCTATGGGATCACCCCACCATTTACCGCAGAACAAAGCTGGTCAAAAGCTTACGTGAAATGGCTCAAAGAATTCAAATTTGATAGTGATCTTCTGAGATTGTCATTAGATTATCTGATAGGACTTTACGAGTATCTTACCTCGCAGCTTGTAAAGCTCACCAGGCAAGTGGTTTTAGTTACCAAAAGCAAGAAATACTGCAACAGAGTGCAGCTCTTAAAGAGTGTGCCGGGCATCGGTACTTTGACTGCCATAGAAATATTAGTGGAGCTGCAGGATATGAAGAGATTTAAGAGTTCCGATAAGCTTGCAGCCTATATAGGGCTAACGCCTTCAGAATTTTCGTCGGGGCAATATGTTCGGCAGGGAAGGATAACCCGTTGCGGCAATAAAAGGGTAAGGGCGTGTCTTGTGGAAAGCAGTTGGATACTGATCAGCAAAGATCCATTCATGAGAAAGAGATATCAGGAACTCAAGAACCGCAAAGGAGGAAAAAAGGCAATCGTTGCGATTGCGAGAATGTTGATCATACGTGTGCGTAGAATATTGCTCGACAATGAGCCGTATCTACTCAAAGCAGCATAGGTGTGAGAGCAAAAGGAGATGAGCACTACCATTTATCCTTAAAGCAATGGATTGACTGCGGTCCTTCCACTGTAGCAGATACTGTTACGTTTCCAAGAATGCAGCAATCCAGCTAAAAAACCGAAAAAGAATCATGTGGCTTTTGACCACGAATAGCAGTTTGGATAAATAACAGGACACTCGTCTCTAGGAGAAAGAATAGACACGCGAGAGCTTGACAATCTACATAGCAGTGGAAAGATTGCCCTGCCTGCTCGCGCGGTCCTGAGGATCCAGACAGCGGGCTTCAATTCGAATACTTCAGGCCAAGATATGTCTGAATTTATGAATACCGTGTGTTAGGCGATTATAAAAATAGATCATCATCGTTA
>JBARHQ010000180.1:0-14177 GCA_049799315.1 Thermodesulfovibrionales bacterium
GGGTGTCATAATACAGTGCATGGATTTCGTCATCAAAGGTCTTCCGGGCCCCAAGAGCGGCGAGCTTTGCGGTGACGGCCGCCGTATTTATTTCGAGGATCTTGACCTCAATTTCGCGCATAGGCACATTATAACAAATACGGGCAGCCAGGGGAGTGGATATGATGTCGCAATGTCTCCTGATAGGGGCGAACCTTTTCTCCTGTAGATACCTGATTAATGGCCTTTTTGGGGCTTGACAAATTCAGATGTTCTTGATACTGTTAATTCAGTTGCTTTGTATTCACTAAATCATGGAAGGGGAGGAATATGACAAAGACAGAGCTTATCGACAAGATCGCAGCGGGTGCCGGTCTCAGCAAAGCAGATGCGGGAAGGGCGTTTGATGCAACACTGGATTCGATCAAGGCTTCATTGAAGAAGGGACAGAAGGTAACCATCGTCGGTTTCGGGACCTTTGCAGTAACAAAGAGAAAGGCCAGGAAAGGCCGCAACCCGAGAACCGGCGAGGTTATTAATATCCCGGCTGCCAAGACTCCTAAATTTACGGCCGGCAAGACATTAAAAGACGCGGTCAAGAAATAAGACTAAAACTGCCACAATATCCTGAAATGCCATTATAGGGGTACAGGATAATAAAGGGACAGCCATTCTGGTTGCCCCTTTATTTTTTGTTCCGTGTCTGTTATTCTTTGTTTGTAATATTGACGGATTCGTAAAAAGTCGTCATTCCCGCGAAGGCGGGAATCCATGGGTTCGCAACTTAGTGAAAAGAATGGATTCCCGATTAAGGACTTCGGGAATGACAGCCTTGAAAAGGACTTTTTACAGGAGTGTCAATTTTGGGTTTGAGGTTTTCTGGACAAGGCTTGCGGAATTATAGGAATGGGAGGTGTTTATGCTGGTCGAATTCAGCATTGTCCCGCTCGGGGCGGGAAGCAGCATAAGCGATGAGGTGGCAGAAATACTGAAGATTGTTGCCGCAAGTGGTCTTCCCTATAAAGTGAATCCTATGGGGACAGTTGTGGAAGGCAGCTGGAACCAGGTACTCGGTCTAATAAAAAAATGCCACGTTGTGATGAGGCGACATGAAGAGAGAGTCCTGACCCGGATTCTGATTGATGACCGCAAGGGCAGATCAGATATGATTTCCTCAAAGCTCCGTTCTGTCGAGAAGAAGATAGGAAAACCCCTCAAAAAATGACCTCCCGTAAGATGATTGTCTGTGGCATAGACCTTGGCCCTGCAACTGAGCAGGTTGTCGCTTATGCGGCTTTTTTTGCCGGTTCCTTCAGGGTACCGGTAAGACTGTTGTATGTCATAGATTATCTCCTCACTCCGCCGTCCTATCTGGCTGCGTATATCGAGGACGAAAAGAAGAAGGAAGACGATCAAATGTCGCGCTGGAAAGGGATGCTGACCAGCACAGGGGTAGAGGCAGACACACGGATTGTGATGGGGCGGCTCCATGAATCCTTTACTGCGGTCCTTGAAGAAGAGCCTGTTGAACTGCTGGTCATCGGCTACAAGTCCCACCTTCTCCGGCCGAGCAGTTCAGAGCGGCTGGTCATGTCCCTGCGGACGCCTATGCTTGTTGTCAGGACGAATGCCACAGAGCATCCTGTTGTCGGCTCGGTGCGGATCAGGAGAATTCTCTGTCCGGTCGATTTTTCCGAAAATTCCAGAAAGGCGACCACCCTTGCTATGCAGTATGCCCGGGCCTTCTCTGCTGAACTCACTATCATCAATGCCATTCCGTCACATCTGATCAAGGAGAAGTGGATGGTTTGGAGCAATATGGACGACGAAGACAGGGACCGGTTTGACGAACTGATGCTTTCTGAGGCCGCATCTACCATGAAGGCCTTCTGCTCGGGCCTCGGCATGGAAAAGTCAGGGGAGATCTTCCACGGCAATCCCGGCGAGGTGATTTCCTCTCTCGCGGCCGAGCGGCAGATGGATCTGATCGTTATCGGCGCCCGCGGCCTGTCATATCTCCAGAGCATGCTCATCGGCAGTACGACGGAACAGGTCCTGAAATCAGCTCCCTGTCCGGTATTGATCGTTCACTGAGGCGGATGCGGTGCTGATGCAGGGATTCCTGCTCCTCGTCGGACTTATCCTGATACTGTTTGCGGCAGAGTTCTTTACCAACGGGATTGAGGCCTTCGGCAGGCATTTTTCCTTTTCCCAGGCGGTCGTCGGCAGCATCCTCGCGGCAGTTGGCACTGCCCTGCCTGAGACAATCCTTCCGATTGTGGCAATATTCCTCTATGGCGGGGAGTCAGCAAAGGAGATCGGCGTCGGCGCCATACTTGGAGCGCCGTTCATGCTTTCGACGCTTGCTTTTTTTCTTGTCGGACTCACGGTGACGGTCTCTTCCCTGCTGAAGAGGCGTGCCTTTGTCCTGAATGTCGAGGTCCATTCGGCCAAAAGGGACATTATCTTTTTTTTATCCATGTATTCGACTGCAATCATCGTCCCCCTGTTTGCAGGAAAGGCGTCGCTCACACCGATTGCCGTCCTGCTGGTCCTCGGATATCTTTTCTATGCCTGGATGACCTTCAGAGGCGAGAGTGCCGACATGATGGAACAGACCGAGCATATGTATCTGTGGAAAATAATCAGGAAGTTCAAGGGCAGCGTGATTGGGGAACATCCTTCGTTGACAATAATCCTTATACAGGTATTGGTTTCTCTGGCAGTCATGGTGAAGGGTGCCCATGTTTTTGTTCAGAGTCTTGAGCTTATCTCAAAGCAGTTTGGCATGAACCCGCTGCTTTTTTCCCTGCTGCTTGCCCCGGTTGCGACCGAACTTCCGGAAAAGTTCAACAGTGTCACCTGGACCTGGAAGGGGAGGGACACCCTGGCGATGGGGAACATAACCGGGGCGATGGTCTTTCAGGCGACTTTTCCGGTCTCGGTAGGGCTCCTGTATACTGACTGGAAATTGACCGGGATGGCGCTTTTCTCAGCAGCGCTGGCTATGGTGTCTGTGTTGATCGTCATGGGATCGATTCTCCTGTGGAAGCGCATTCATCCGGTCGCAATGCTCTTGGGAGGCGGGCTGTATCTTGTGTACACTGCGGTTCTGATTTTCCGTTGATGCTATTTTTTGAACAGGTCGTCTAGGGCCTTGCGGGCGGCATCTTTGTCCCGGCCTGACAAGCCTGATGAGTGGCCGGATGAGGATTGGGCCGCGCCTTCACTGAACGAGAAAAAGTCACAAAAGTTGGCCTTGTCGCGGGACCGCTGAAATTCGGCCTTGGGCTCAAGGCATTTGTTGTGGGCCTTCTCTGAATAGAACCGACAGTTCAGGCAGATATGCAGGTCGCCCCCGCATTTGGGACAGATCGCCTTTCTCGAAAAATACTTATCTGCTTCAACCTCTTTTCTGCATAGTCCGCATGTTTTCATGCTTGCTGCCTCCTGAATGTATCGTGCGCTTTGAATGTCTCATAATGCATTACGTATTTTACCCGATTAGAGTGCACTTTGTATTTGACAGTCAAGGATAATTCTGATATTGTGAGATCATAAATCCCGAACGAGGAGGAGTGACATGGCCTGCAAAGCAAAGGGTCCGTGCGGCACGGCAAAGAAGACTGCGGCAAAGCCGGCTGCAAAGAAGACGACCAAGAAGTAAGCATTTAATTTTGAGTTTTATAAAAAGGATGGGCTTGCCCATCCTTTTTATTGCCTAAAAAACGGTAAGATAGACCTATGTTTGAAAAAGAACTCATCAGCCTGAAAAAGCAGGACCTCCTCCGTCATCTCAAGACAAGGTCATCACGCCAGGGGCCGGTAATTGCGATTGCGGGCAGAAGATATATAAACTTTGTCTCCAACGACTATCTCGGTCTCGCCGTACATACCGATATCATAAAAGCAGCTCAGGATGCGGCCGCCCGTTTTGGTGTGGGCGCCGGATCGTCCCGACTTCTTGCCGGGGGTACGGTGCTCCATGAAAGGCTCGAAAAAACGGTTGCCGACTTCAAAGGTACCGGGGCAGCGCTTGTCTTTAATTCGGGCTACGCAGCCAATACCGGCATCATCCCGGCTATTGCCGGTGAAGGAGACGCTGTGTTCAGCGATGCATTGAACCACGCGAGCATCATCGACGGGTGCAGGCTGAGCAGGGCTGAAAAGCACATCTACCGGCACAGGGACGTTGCACATCTTGAGGCGATGGTCAAGAAGGAAAAGAACGTACGACGCAAAATTATCATAACTGATTCGGTCTTCAGCATGGACGGCGACGTAGCACCGCTGGCAGATCTTGCCGAACTTGCCAAAAAGTATGGGGCGATCCTTTATATCGACGATGCCCATGGGACCGGGGTGCTCGGGCGGGGTAGGGGCGGGCTCGAACATTTTAAGGTCAGACCCGAGCCCTGGATCATCCAGATGGGTACCTTTTCCAAGGCACTGGGGACGTTCGGGGCCTTTGCAGCAGGCAGCAGGGACATGATTGACTGGCTGATTAACGCCTCCAGAAGTTTTATTTATTCAACAGCGCTGCCGCCCCCGGTTGTTGCTGCGTCGCTGGCAGCCGTCAGGCTTGTCAGGAAGGATAAGTCCCTGGTATCCGGACTCCTGAAAAACAGAAGGCATCTGGCCGGCGGTCTTCAGCGGTTGGGATTCGATATTATGGAAAGTGAGACGCCGATCATTTCCGTCAGGACCGGAACAGTGAAAAGGGCTTCGGCATTGTCAGAATATCTTTACCGAAAAGGGATTTATGCCCCGGCAATAAGGCCTCCGACAGTCCTTGAGCCGCGGATCAGACTGACGGTCACCGCCGCTCATACAGAGGGGCAGATCGAAAAATTGCTGAGGGTGGTTAAGACATATGGTAAAAGTTAGAGAGTCTGTTCATATTGAAAGAAGTTGTCATCCTCGGGCTTGACCCGGGGATCCATGGTTCGACAAGCTCACCATGACAAGTATTGTGTCGTCCTGAGCATGTCGAAGGACTGGATTCCCGATTAAGGACTTCGGGAATGACGGGCAAAACAAAGCTTACGGACAGGTACTAAGCGAGGTCAATAGTGACTAATTGTTTGTCGCGGGGATGACATAGAGGCAGCAGATACTTCCGTCAGAGACCGTATGTTCCCTGGTCACGTTTTTTCCAAGCAGATCCTGGAACATCTGGAGTTCATGTTTGCACGCCTCTTTGAACTCTGTTGCAATCTTGTTGATCGGGCAGTGATAATTCTTGAGATGGTAATGCCCGTTATTTCTGCTCAACTCAATAAAATGTCCCTGGCTCTCAAGAAGCTGCTTCAGACCGTTAAGCGTGTCGTCGATACCTTCCCTGCCGGCGAGTGCATTGCGATACATATTCAGCATCCGTTCCCTTCTCCATCCGAACATCTGTTCGATCTTCCGGGGGCCATCATGTTTATTGATATCTCTCAGCATTTCGAGAGAAAAGTTAGCATATGTGTTCGGGAAAAAATCGTTTGCAGCTTCGGTAAGCATATAAATAAATCCCGGCCTTCCGATACCCTGCCTCCTGGCGATATAGCTGACCACCCCCTTCTTTTCGAGGGAGAGGAGGTGTTGCCGGACACCCATAGGGGTTATATTGATTTGTCGGCTCAGTTCATCGATCGTCATGCCGCCGGTTTTTTTCAGGCGCTGGATGATATTCCTGCGGGTCGAATTATCGTCGATAGTAAAATCCATAGTTAAAAAGATACCATAAATAATATTTTTTGTAAATATATATATTTATTAATTTACTAGGTTTAATTTAGACAGCATCCAATCAGCAATAGCAGACAACATTCCGGCAGCATTATGGTAAAATTAAGAAACGGCGCATTTATCCGTTGATAGAAAAAAACTGAAACAGCCCAAAAAGGAGTGTTACCTTATGATGACAGGCAAAAATGACCTGCTGCAATCACTTATCGAGGCTTTTTTGATGGAGAAGGGGACAAATATTTTTTACAGCCAGGCCGCAGCAAAGACCGCAAACGCTGAGGCACGGAAGATGTTTCAGGACCTTACGGCCTGGGAAGAAAAGCATATGGAGTTTATTCAGTTCCTGTACCAGTCGATTCAGGGTGACCGTGATATCGAGGGGTTTGAAGCGTTCCAGGCAAAAACAGATGCCCCGATGACTGAAGCCGGTATCCCGGTGAAGGACCTTGAGTCGAAGGTTGAGAAGCTTAGTTTCTCTGATGACACCGAAGCCTACCAGATCGCCCTTGATATTGAGTCGAAGGCGTATAACCTGTACCGGAAGCTTTCTGCAGGCGCTGCGGACGGGAACGCCCGTGCTGTATTCAGCGAGATGATGGAACAGGAGCAGAAACATATAGACTACCTGAAGAAGACAAAGGGAAAATTTGCTTAAGCTCAGAGATGGTATCGTCGAGCTGTACCGGAAGGTCGCGACCTCGCTCCCTCCGGACATTGAGCTCGCACTGAAGGCTGCCCTTCCGCGTGAGGCTGAAGGGTCTGCAGCGCACTCATCGCTCTCGATCATCCTTGAGAATATCCGTCTTGCCCGGGAGACTGTCCGGCCTCTCTGCCAGGATACCGGCGTTCCGGTCTTCTATCTGAAGGTGCCGGTCGGTCTCAGCCAGATAGAGCTGCGTGAGACAATTATTGAAGCAACGCGTATGGCGACAGAAAAAGTCCCGCTCCGGCCGAATGCAGTTGATGTGGTCACTGAAAAAAACTCGGGTGACAATACCGGTCTCGGGTTTCCGGTGATCTATTTTGAGGAGACTGCCTCAGGTACGCTGACTATCGATCTGATGCTCAAGGGCGGCGGCTGCGAGAATGCCGGGCAGACGTACCGGCTTCCGGTCTCTGAGCTGAATGCCCAGCGGGACCTGGAAGGCGTCAGGCGGTGCGTGATCGATGCAGTGCAGAAGGCGCAGGGCAAGGGCTGTCCGCCCTATATTATCGGGGTCGGCATTGGTGCGGCCAAGGACCAGGTGACGCGGCTTGCGAAAGAGCAGCTGATGCGCAAGCTGAACGATAGCAATAAGGTCCCGGAGCTGGCCTCGCTGGAAAACAGGCTCCTCGAAGACATTAATCAGCTCGGTATCGGGCCACAGGGGCTTGGCGGAAGAACAACCGCCCTCGGGGTGAAGATTGGCGTGAACCACAGGCATCCCGCATCATATTTTGTTGATGTGTCACTCAGTTGCTGGGCGGACAGGCGAGGGAGGCTGATATGGTGAGGCCGGTCAACCTCTCTGTCCCGATGACGCAGGAGGTTGCGCTCGGGCTTCATGCCGGAGATATCGTGCTGATGAGCGGGAGCATCGTGACCGGACGCGACCGGATACACAAATTCCTGGTCGAGCAGAAGCCGTCCCCTGATGAGCTGCCTTTTTCCCTGGCGGGTTCGGTGCTTTACCACTGCGGGCCGATCATGAAGAAAAAGGAAGAGGGTTTTAAAGTTGTTGCCGCCGGCCCGACGACGAGCATGCGGGTTGAGATGTATGAGCCTGCGGTGATCGGAGCCTTTCAGATCAGGGGAGTTATGGGCAAGGGCGGTATGGGAGAAAAGACGCGTCAGGCCCTGAAGGACTATGGCTGTGTCTATTTCAATACCATCGGCGGGGCAGCGGTATATCTTGCCGACAGGATAACGAAGGTGCTCGGTGTCTGGAAACTCGAGGAGTTCGGACTTGCAGAGGCGATGTGGCATCTTGAGGTGAAGGACTTCCCTGCCATTATCACGATGGATGCCCACGGGAATGATATCCATCGTGACATCGAGGCCTTATCATTGATTAAACTCAAAGAGTTGATCGGGAAGGCGCCGGCTTGATATTCATCGCAGGGGCATCGGGGTTTGTCGGTGGACATCTTGCTGACCACCTGGTGCAGAAGGGGGAGGGGATCAAGGTCCTTGTCCGCTCTGCGGCAGCAGGAGACCGGTTTTCCACTAAAGGCATCCAGACCATCATCGGCGATATCACAAAATCCGAAACCCTCAAAGGTGTTCTAACCAGTGATGATTTTGTAATCCACCTTGTCGGGATAATCCAGGAGAAGGGCGATGCAACTTTTCAGAAGGTGCATGTCGAGGGGACCCGGAACCTGGTCTCCGAGGCAAAGAGGGCAGGCGTCAGGCATTTCTTTTATCAATCAGCTCTCGGCGCGGACACCAACGGCATAACCCCTTATCTCAGGACCAAGGCAGAGGCTGAGGAAATCGTGAAGTCCAGCGGCATTTCTTACACCATATTCAGGCCTTCTCTTATCATCGGTCCTTGGGACGGGTTTACAAAGAAGATGCTCGACATGATAAAAATCTCTCCGGTCACCCCGATTCCGGGAGATGGCAAGTCCCGATTCCAGCCTCTCTATATCAAGGATTGGCTGAAATGTATCTTCAAGGTAATCGAAGATCCGGATGCATATATTGGTACCTATGACCTTGGTGGGCCTCAGCAACTAAGCTACAGCGAGATAGTCCAGTTGATGGCTGAGTCAGTTGGACGGGACAGGATTAAGGTGAATATTCCGATGGGCCTGATGAAGATAGCTGCTTCCTTTGCTTCAATACTGCCATCACCTCCCGTGACTGCAGACCAGTTGCTGATGCTTGAGCAGGACAACATTACCGATATGGATGTCATCGAAAAAAAATTCGGTTTTAATCCAGTGCCTCTGAAAGAGGCACTGAGTGAGTTTATTGATAGTTAACGTTTATCCGCGAGATTCTATTTCACAACAAGCACGGAGCAGGTGGCATGGTCGACGATCTTCGACGAGACACTTCCGAGCAGGAATTTCTCTGCACCATGCCTTCCGTGGGAACCGGTGACGATCAGGTCTGCCCTTATCTTTACAGCTTCCGCCAAGACCTCTCCTGCCGGGTTTCCCTGCCGAATGACTGTTTTGATCGGTATCAGCCCTTTTGCCGATGCTGTTATCTTTTCCATCATCCTGGCAGTCTCGCCGGTGAGCGTCTCAGATATGCGTGCCCGGTCAATCTCCATAAGTTCGGTCAGATAGAGCTCCGGGATGACCGAGATTACCGTGACCGATGCCTCAAATATCTCTGCGATCTTGAAGGCCTTTTTGACTGCCCTGGATGAGGGGCGTGACCCGTCATGCGCTACAAGAATTTTTTTCATGGTCTCCTCCTTAAAAAAATAATAGCAGATGCCAGACCCTTTGTCTTTTATTTTTTTGTTAATATAGTTAAAATAGATCCCTTAGACGTTCGGTCAAACGGGGCGTAATTTCTTCACGAAGGAGAGGACTATGGCAAAGAAGAACTATGTTTTCACCTC
This sequence comes from Thermodesulfovibrionales bacterium, assembly GCA_049799315.1. GTDB lineage: Bacteria > Nitrospirota > Thermodesulfovibrionia > Thermodesulfovibrionales > UBA6898 > PALSA-1316. The sequence goes on from JBARHQ010000180.1 coordinate 9,279, forward strand.
AGAATCTGTTACCGAGGGTCATCCCGATAAAATAGCAGATCAGATATCAGACTCGATACTGGATGCAATCCTGGCTAAGGACCCTGTCGCGCGTGTGGCGTGTGAGACACTCGTGACGACCGGGCTTGCCTTTGTTTCGGGCGAGATCTCAACAAGTTGCTATGTGCATATTCCGGATATCGTGAGAGAGACGATCAAGAATATCGGCTATACACGGGCGAAGTACGGGTTCGATTATGAGACCTGTTCTGTTATCACGGCTATCGATCAGCAGTCGGCTGACATTGCGCTGGGGGTTGACACCGGGGGTGCCGGCGACCAGGGACTGATGTTTGGATTTGCCTGCAATGAGACCGAGGAACTTATGCCGCTGCCGATTATGCTTGCCCATAAAATAGCATATCGCCTTTCAGAGACCCGTAAGCAGGACATCCTCGGTTACCTGAGGCCTGACGGCAAATCACAGGTGACCATCGAATACCGGGACGGCAAGCCCTACCGGATCGACACGATCGTGGTTTCCTCGCAGCATAGTCCTGATGTACACCTGAAGGATATGAAGGAAGATATCATCGAAAAGGTCATCAAGCCGGTTGTTCCGAAAGAGCTTCTGGACGAGGAGACCGTAAAATACTATATCAATCCGACAGGACGCTTTGTTGTCGGGGGGCCGATGGGCGACACCGGTCTGACGGGCAGGAAGATCATCGTCGACAGCTACGGCGGGGTCGGTAGCCACGGCGGTGGCGCTTTTTCGGGCAAGGATCCGACAAAGGTCGATCGCTCCGGCGCCTATATAGCACGCTATATCGCAAAAAATATTGTTGCAGCTGGTATCGCCGCCCGGGTTGAGGTGCAGCTTGCCTATGCGATCGGGGTTCCGGAGCCGGTCTCGATTCTGGTCGATACCCACGAGACAGGGAAGATCGAGGAGGAACTGATCGCGAAGCTCATCAGGAAGAACTTCGATCTTACGCCCAAGGGAATCATTGACCACCTGAAACTCAGGCGTCCGATCTACCGGAAGACCGCGGCATATGGCCACTTCGGCAAGAACGATCCTGATTTCACCTGGGAGTTGACTGACAAGGCTGCAACACTGAAGAAGGAAGCAGGGCTATAGGAAATTCGGGACTAGGAATATGGGGTTAAAAGGCAGGTCTGCTAACGCATCATAAGATCAATCTATGGGGTAGCCCGAGGGTGCTGCCCTAGACGCTCTGAGACAAGGAACTCGACTTCAACCCCACCCCGTCGAGGGGCGCTGCAGCAGTCGCCGCAAGGTGTGTCTGTCAGGCTCGATGGGGTGGTTCAAGTGCAGCAACGGCGCCCATTCAAAATCTGAATGGGAGGAATTTTATGACTACTGCAATGGCTACGAAAGACTACGTTGTCGCCGACATCAAACTGGCTGATTGGGGCCGCAAGGAGATCGCCATCGCTGAAACCGAAATGCCCGGCCTGATGGCGATCCGCGAAGAGTTCGCCAAGAGCCAGCCGCTGAAAGATGCGCGCATCACTGGCTCGCTGCACATGACTATCCAGACCGCCGTGCTGATCGAGACGCTGAGGGAGCTCGGTGCCGAGGTCCGCTGGGCTTCGTGCAATATATTCTCCACCCAGGACCATGCCGCCGCAGCTATCGCCGCGGGCGGCACGCCGGTGTTCGCTGTCAAGGGCGAATCGCTGACTGAATACTGGGACTACACCCACCGCATCTTCGAATGGGCTGACGGCGGCTACTCGAACATGATCCTCGACGACGGCGGCGACGCAACGCTGCTGTTGCACTTGGGCGCGCGTGCCGAGAAGAACATTTCCGTTCTCGATAAGCCGGACAGTGAGGAAGCAACAGTGATGTTCGCCAGTATCAAGGACAAGCTCAAACAGGACCCGAAGTGGTATTCAATGCGCCTGGCGAAGATCAAGGGAGTCACCGAGGAGACCACTACTGGTGTCCACCGCCTCTATCAGATGCACGAGAAAGGCGAACTCAAGTTTCCCGCGATCAACGTCAACGATTCGGTCACCAAGTCCAAGTTCGACAACCTCTACGGCTGCCGCGAATCGCTGGTCGACGGCATCAAGCGCGCCACCGACGTCATGATCGCGGGCAAGGTCGCGCTGATCTGCGGCTACGGCGACGTGGGCAAAGGCTCGGCGCAGGCGATGCGCGCGCTGTCCGCCCAGGTCTGGGTGACCGAAGTGGATCCGATCTGTGCGCTGCAGGCCGCGATGGAAGGCTACCGCGTCGTGACCATGGACTATGCCTGCGACAAGGCCGATATCTTCGTCACGTGTACCGGCAACGTCCACGTCATAGACCACGAGCACATGGTGAAGATGAAGGACCAGGCCATTGTTTGCAACATCGGCCATTTCGACTCCGAGATCAACGTCGCCTCGCTGGAGAAATACCAGTGGGAAGAGATCAAGCCGCAGGTCGACCACATCATCTTCCCGGACAAGAAACGCATTATCCTACTGGCCAAAGGCCGTTTGGTGAACCTCGGCTGTGGCACCGGCCACCCGTCCTACGTGATGTCGTCCTCTTTCGCCAACCAGACCATCGCCCAGATCGAACTGTTCACGCAGTCTCAAAAGTACCCGGTCGGCGTGTACACCCTGCCGAAGCACCTGGACGAAAAGGTTGCGCGTCTGCAACTGAAGAAGCTCAACGTGCAGTTGACCACACTGACCGATCAGCAGGCAGCCTATATCGGAGTGCCCAAGGAGGGTCCGTACAAGTCGGCACACTACCGCTACTGAGCGGACGGTTATCAGCATTGATGTTCTTGCCCCGGCCCGGAAAAAGTATCTCCAGAGCTGGGAGATGGGCACATAATTTTTGTTTCCGCAGTTTTTGTCAAAAGCCTCTGCTGAAAAGCGGGGGTTTTTTTGTATGCTGATCTATAATATCGTAGAAATGTCTCCTGAGGAAAGGAGGAAGCATGGCTGAGGGAAAAAAAGAGAAGTGGCTTAATTACCTGGCGTTGACAACGGTGATCTTTGCGGTCTGCGCAACACTCTCGACTTTTAAGGGAGGAGGGCATTCGACTAAATCAGTCCTCTCCCAGTCTCAGGCGTCGAACCAGTGGGCCTATTACCAGGCGAAGAGCATTAAGGGGTATCTCTACGAGCTCCAACAGGAGAAGCTCGAACTGGAGTTCAAGGCAGCTGATCCTCGTGTAAAGAAACTGGTCGGGGACGAGTACCAGAAAAAAATTGAGGGATATGCAAAAAAGATCAAAAAATACGATGAAGAAAAGGCAAAAATTGAACAGGATGCCAGGGCACAGGAGAAAATCAGGGATGATGCGCAGGTACATTCAAAGGCCTTTGGCATGGCTGTGATCTTTCTCCAGATTGCGATACTGCTCTCATCGATTGCAGCACTGCTGAAAAAGAAAGTTGTTTGGATTACCGGGCTTGTGACAGGTATTGTGGGACTTGTCTATTTTGCGAACGGGTTCCTGTTATTCTGGATATAACACGTGGAGTCGGTTTATTTGAAGAACACACGCTGTTCTGATAGAATCTGAGGTGGAATATAGCATATGAACGAACAACGGCGTCATAAACGGTTTATTGTCGAGGGGATGGAGATCAATGGTGAGATGTTGTTTGCCACTGAGGTCTTTGTCTTGGATGTCAGCATAAGCGGTATGTCGTTCAAGGCAGACAGGCGGCTGGATATAGACAAGGAATACACAATAAGACTCCAGGACCATGACCGGACCATTAAGGTCAAGGGGGTGGTTGTCTGGTCCAGCCTGGTCGGGAATAAAGAGGGTCGTCGCGGAGATTCGATTCCGGTCTATGCCGCAGGCATGAAGTTCACCAATGCCCAGAACGATCGCATCAGCGAGATCATCAGTTTTATCGAGAGCCATGAGCGGCAGAGTCATGAGCAGGGGGCCGGACGACATCTGAGGGACCTCAGATTTACGATAATTAACCCCGGCAGTGCTGTCCTGCAGTTCCCCTCTCAATACCAAGTCAAGGAGATCAGCGCCGGCGGTATGCTGATCGAGAGCGATCAGGCGCTTGCTCCGGAGGAGCGCTTTCCGATGGAATTGTTGATACCGGAAGAAGAGTTGATCAGTTTTACCGGTAGAGTGGCTTCGTGCATCGATATCAGCGCTAAAGGAGTCGAGCATTTTAATATCGGCATAGAATTTATCGGGATGGCTGCCCAACACCTGAAAAAACTGCATGACTTTATCGCGATGCTGAACACGATCAACAAGAACGTCTGAGGGCATAATGGTGTATACAATCTCGAGTCTGTATGGACTGACTATAACCGAAGGAGGTTGCTATGGGTTTTTTTGACAAGGTCCGCGCAGAATTTATTGACATCATTGAATGGCTTGATCCAACCAATAACACTCTGGCACACCGTTTTGAGCGCTTTGACAACGAGATCAAGTACGAGGCAAGACTCGTCGTCAGGGAAGGACAGCAGGCTGTTTTCATCAACGAAGGACAGATAGCGGATGTATTCAAACCCGGGACATACGCGCTGACAACACAGAACCTTCCGATACTTACAACGCTGAAGGGCTGGAAGTACGGCTTCCATAGCCCGTTCAAGGCAGAGGTCTATTTCTGTAGCACGCGGCTGTTCACCAGCCTGAAATGGGGGACCCCGGGACCGGTCACCATGCGGGATAAAGAGTTCGGCGCCGTGCGCGTTACCTCCTTCGGTATCTATTCTATCAGGGTAAAGGACCCGGCTGTTTTTATCAGGGAGATCGTGGGGACCGACGGCAACTTCACCACAGAGTCTATAGAAGACAACCTGCGCGGGAAGATAGGAATGCGTGTCAAAGAGGTACTTCCTGAAACAGGCATTCCGATTATCGACCTTGAGGCCAAGGTCGTCACGCTCGGCCA
>JBARHQ010000181.1:0-8615 GCA_049799315.1 Thermodesulfovibrionales bacterium
CCCGCATAGAGGTTTCCGTCCGTATCTTTAGCAAGCGAGTAAGCGAAGTAGAATTCCGAAATTCCGGCAAATTCCGGCAAGCCACTAATTTGTTGTGTCCAGGTATCTCCGCCGCTCGTGCTACGGAAAACGCCGCCGCCGAGCGTCCCTGCAAATATCCTGTTGCTGCCGTCGATCTTTAAGCTAAAAATAGTAACGTCGGGAAGACCATTATTTTTCTGCTCCCAGCTGAGACCATCGTTGGTGGTTTTGTATATGCCGTTGTCTTCAGTCGCAGCATAAACATTATTATTTGAGTCAACGGAAAGGGCCTTGATCGTCACCCCTGGAAGTCCGCTCCGGTTAAGGGAATTGAGAACTCCATTATTCGTGCCGGCATAGACGGTACAGGCTGGAGAGTTGGTTACCAGAACAGCGGTTATCTCGCCACCTAGCGGCGCAATAATATTCCAGGTGCTTCCCCCGTCAAGGGACTGGAACAAGTCACCCGAGGCGCCTGCCAATAATCCCAGATTGCACCCCGAGCTGCCCCGCAGGGCATCAATACCCCTGAATCTGATGCCGGAATAAGACCAGTTATCTCCGTAATCAGACGTCTTGTAGACCCCTCCGTTTGTCCCGGCATAGACCACGCCAGGCTGGCTTGAGCTGCAGACTAAGTACCGTCCTTCGGCACCGGACGGTCCCTTCGCGACCCATGCATAGTTATCCACGGCCAACGCCGGGGCCGCCGCCATCATCGCAAGGATGACAACAACCGCCGCAAGCGCTAACGGGACGACCGCTTTTTTTACCGACTCATTACCTATCATGACATCCCTCCTGGGATATGAAATACAAGATTAATAAGCATCGACGTAAAAGCCCTTTCCCTATCCTTCCGACTATGTGCAGAAATTATAAAAATTTCCTGAGACTGACGTCAATGGTCCTCGTCAATATAATCTTTGTCAGACAATTTTTTGTTGCGCTCCATAGTGCCATCTCATATGATATGTGTATAGGTTCAGGGTACTATGCATATATTCAGAACTTCTTCTTCGATTATGCCGGATAGATCAGAAAGGAGCGAACGATGATTGTTATTACTGGTGCAACGGGGAATATTGGGAGCAAGGTGACCGATATCCTGCTGTCGCAGAAGCAGCAGGTGAGGGTTATAGGTCGAAATGCTGACAAACTCAGGGTCTTTGAGGACAAGGGGTCAGAGGCCGCGATCGGGGACCTTCAGGACGTTCAGTTTTTAGCCGGGGCATTCTCAGGTGCCGATGCGGCATTTGCAATGATTCCGCCGCATTATACAGCGGCTGATTTCCGCGCATACCAGAATAAGGTGGGTGCGAGCATTGCATCCGCAATTCAGCGGTCAGGACTAAAATACGTCGTGAACCTGAGCAGTCAGGGTGGTAATCTGCCTGACAAGACTGGCCCGATAAAGGGCTTGCATGATCAGGAGGAAAGGCTTAATAAACTTGACGGCGTGAATATTCTTACCATTCGGCCAACCTATTTCATGGAAAATCTCCTGATGAACATTCCTCTGATAAAGAAAATGAATATCGCCGGTTCTGCCCTGCGGGGCGATCAGAAGTTTGCGATGATAGCAACCAGAGATATTGCTGCATTTGTGGCAGAGCGGCTTGTGAAGAGAGATTTTTCCGGAAAATCTGTCCGCGACCTCCTCGGTCAGAGGGACATTTCGATGAACGAGGCTATCTCGATTATCGGAAAAAAGATAAACAGGCCTGATCTCAAGTATGTTCAGTTTTCATATGCGGAGTCGGAGAAGGGGATGACCGGCGGTGGCCTGAGCGCAGACGTAAGTAAACTATTTATTGAAATGAGCATGGCCCTGAATGAAGGGTTGTTCTCCGTCAATGTCCCGAGGACAGCGGAAAACACGACCGTAACCTCGCTTGAGGAATTTTCGGATACTTTTGCAGCCATTTATTCCGCATCGTAGGGATTACAAAGTGATTACGGACCCGAAAATCAATGACTATTTGATGAAGCTCTCTTTTGAGGATGACGAGCAGATCCTCGAAATGGAGAGGGTTGGCAGAGAGAATGATTTCCCTATCGTCGACCGACTTGTGGGAAGGCTTCTCTATCTGCTCACGAAATTGAAAGACCCCCGGCTCGTGGTAGAACTCGGTTCCGGGTTCGGCTACTCGGCCTACTGGTTTGCGAAGGCGCTCGGCAGGGGCAGGGTCGTTCTGACCGAACACGACAAAGACAATATCGAATACGCGAAAAAGGTCTTCCAATCGGCCGGACTTTCGAAAAAGGCCGAATTCAACGTTGGTGATGCGGTCGAGATTGCGCGGCGATACCGGAAGATCGATATCCTCTTTATCGACATAGACAAGTACCAGTACTCCGATGCAATAGAAAAACTCCTGCCGAACCTGAATAAAGATAGCCTGATTATAGCTGACAATTCGCTTTGGTACGGGAGGGTGGCGGGGAAGGGCAGAGACAGGGACACGCTCGGCATAAAGAAGTTCAATGAATATATGTTCAGGAACCCCGCCTTCTTTACGACGATCGTGCCGTTAAGGGATGGAGTGCTGCTGGCATATAAGATCGATTAACGGGATAGCGATACGCTCTTTTCTTTTTCTGTGATGTTCGGAATCCAACATAAAATATAATCTGAACGGCGAGACAACAGCATGTGCGCTCATTCTCGGCCCGATACAAATGGGCCTCCGAGGCACCGGCGCAACACGCCGCTGAATCCGCTTACATGCCGTTGTCACGCCGTTCTTTGGATGTAGACGCTGAAATTGGAAAATGGATATTTCCTGTGATTGACAAAAAAACGAGGATTTATTATTGTAGATAACTTTTCGGGGAGGGGGAGTGACATGGGGACGTGGGGATCAAGAACATCTTGTTTATTTCGCGCAGCTTATATTGCCTGCCTTTTTCGTTCTGCCGATTTCCTGCTTGACGACGGACGGATTGACGTGCCATGAGATACAACTGGGACGGGGACCTGATTCTCCATGATTCAGCTATTGAGAGAAAGCGTTACGTAATCGGTCGCAAGCAGCCGATCATCACCGACATCCGTGAGTGGATGTCTTTTGAGGACAATATTATCATGAAGCAGATCCTGAGAAAGCTCAGAGAAAAACACTGCCTTCCCAATACTAAACAACCCGGAGACTTTGACAGCCGTGCCATGGTAATCTGGCGGTTCATTGCAAGCCAGATCAGGTACGTCCACGATACCACGGAATACAAGAAGGGCGACTTTTGGCTCTTTCCTCCTGAGACTTTTCAGGTCGGGAAGGGTGACTGCGAGGACAGCAGTTTTCTCCTTGCCAGTCTCCTGATCGCGAGCGGTATCAGTCCCTTTTGTGTCAGGGTGGTCATGGGACGTGCCTATAACGAGACCAACAGGCTTCTGGGGGGCCATTGCTGGCCAATCTACAAGAACGAACGGGGAAAGTGGTGCATCCTCGAAAGCACTCTGGACAGTGAGCCCGTTCGTATGCCGGAGGCAGACGCACTCACCGAAGAAGGACAGCCATTCAGATATGAGCCCCTCTACTGCTTTAATGGTCATCACCTCTGGGAGATATTGCCTGAAGAGATCACCGCAGCCGGAGGCCGGGGTCTGAAGAAATATTTCGAGGCCCGTGAAAAAAAGGTGAACATGAAAAAGGTGCGACTGCGTCGCGGCAGACAGAAACACCTCAAAGACTCTGCAATGACAACATGATCTGATTATAAATCACGTAAACGAAGGCATAATCATGAGCTGCATTCTAAATAAGGTTGGCTGGCCCTATGAAAGGGCTATAAGGAGTTGCAGGCAGAGTTTTTGCGGCCTTTCTGTCTGCCGCTGATATAACGGTTAGGAAAATATTCTGAAAGGGGATTTCGCACAATGGGGAAGGGGAACGGAAGTATGAGAAGCAAAACAGACGGAAGCAGAAAATGGACGGTGATGATCTATCTTGCAGGCGACAATAACCTCGACAGCGCGGGCGTCGTCGACCTGACAGAGATGAAGAAGGTCGGCTCGAATAATGATATGACTGTGGTGGCTCAATTCGACAGGCTCGGGACAAGGAGCCGGACAAAGAGGTATCTCCTGCGAAAAGGGGGGACGCTGGCTGCCGATGTTGTTGCTGACCTCGGAGAGACAAACACCGGTGATCCGGCGGTACTCAGGGAGTTCCTGCTCTGGGCCGCGCAGACATACCCGGCCGAACACTATATGGCAGTCATCTGGAACCACGGAAGCGGGTGGGATGATGAGGATGTCTACCGGCTGGGCCGGTCGTTAAAAAGGGATATTGTCCGCAGGGGGATAGCCCTTTCAGACACAAATTTCGGCGCGGCTGTTTCTTTTGGTGCTGCCCGTGCCGTCACCGGCGGAAGGCTGCGGCGGACGGTCTTCAGCTCAACTATCGAAAAAGCGTTGACAACCCGAGCCATTGCGTTTGACGATGATGCAAAAGACTTCCTCGATAATATCGAGATGAAGCGGGTCTTTGACGAGGTCACGGCACGGCTCGGACGGAAGATCGATATCCTCGGCATGGACGCATGTCTGATGAATATGTTCGAGGTCAACTACCAGCTGAGGGATGCGGTACTTTTTTGCGTCGGGTCAGAGGAGGTCGAACCTGGTGACGGCTGGCCCTACGATTCAGTCCTCTCAGCGCTTGCGGCTAAACCCTCTATGACCCCCCGCGGCCTGTCTTCTCTTATTGTTGAAAATTATATCAGGTCCTACAGGGCCTCTGACAATGTGACGCAATCCGCCTGTGACATGGTGAAGGCCGGAACAGTAGCCACCGCAGTGGATAAGCTGGCACGACTCCTCACCAAAGGCCTTTTCAGTACAGCTGTGAGGATGGCAATTATCCAGGTGAGAAGTAGGGTCCAGTCTTATTATACGGCTGATTATGTTGATCTGGTGGACCTCTGCGCTCTTATGAAGGAGGAAACGGCCGACAGGGAGATTAAGACTGCGTGCTCGTCGGTCATCGATGCCCTCGCGAATAATGGCATGATCGTAACGTCCGGATTTAAGGGTACGGATGTGAGTCACTCCAACGGTGTATCGATCTATTTCCCTCTGAAAAAGATATCACCGCTCTATGTAAAACTGGATTTTGTGAAGCAGACGAAATGGAGCGCGTTTCTCAGGGCCTACCTGGGAAAGGTTAGAGAGAGATAGCAAAAAGGGCAAAGGGAAAAAAAGTCGCAAGTGGTGGGTACATTTCTCACTTTTGGAAGACCTACCCAAAATTCCAGGTTGGCTTGAGAAGTGCATCGACATACAAAAATTGATGCTGAGAAATTCGGTGTGTTAACATAAAGTGAATAAAGCCAACAGACTTTGTCAGGTATTTTCCGTTTCTGGTTTTTATACCTCTGGAAAAGAGAAGACGTGTCGGGGACCTGCACATAAATATTTTGGACGGGAATGAGAATGGATAATGGCATTAGTCAGAGCTCGAAATTCGGAGGAAGAATTGCGAGAGGCCTTCTGCCAGCAGTTCTTTTCCTTTGCGGCCTCTTGGCTGGTTTCGCTATAAGAGGGTTTGTATCTGATAAAAAACCAGCACCCCATCATTATCAACTCAGGGAGAACGGACACAGATATGTGAATCCGCTTCTGGCGTGCGACAGCTCTCCGGAGTCAGAGGAAAACATCGAACTTGACCCCTTAAAGCTGGCGATCGAAAAGACGATACAGGATCAGATAGACAAAAGGTGGATAAGCGATGCGTCAGTTTATTTTCGCAGACTAAACTCCGGGAAATGGTTTAGCGTCAGGCCCGTGGAGAAGTTTTCCCCTGCAAGTCTTCTGAAGGTGCCTCTCATGATTGCGGTTTTAAGAGAAGAAGAGCTGAGGCCTGGGTTCGCGAAGACAAGACTCAAATTCAGCGGTCCGCCGATCAGCGAAAAAATACAGAATTTTAAGCCGTCAAAGGTCTTGGAGTCTGGTAAATATTATACCGTGGACGAGCTTCTATACCGATTGGTTGTATATTCCGACAACGATGCAGACACGCTTCTCTGGAGCAGCATCGATCCGGTTCTTCTTGAGAAGACTTTTACCGAACTGCGGGTGCCGTCTCCATATGGCCATCAACCGGAGGATGATTTCTTGTCGGTGGAGGAGTTTGCCACCTTCTTCCGGATCCTCTATAATGCCACGCTGCTCAGCAAAGATATGTCGGAAAAAGCACTGGACCTTCTTGCAAGGGCCGAGTTCAAGGAGGGCTTGGTTGAGGCTATCCCGACGAACGTGGCTGTGGCCCATAAGTTCGGAGAACGGGTATTCGGCTCAAACAGTGAGATAAAGGAGTTACACGACTGCGGTATTGTCTATTATCCAGTTCACCCTTACCTGTTGTGCGTAATGACAAAGGGAAGTTCTTTTCAACACCTTGATGGCGGCATCAGGGAAATATCTCATATCGTTTACGAAAGCGTTAATCGCACATTCCCGCAACATTAACGGAAGCCATATCCCCTGTTTTCAATATGTCCTGAATCCCCAGGTCAACCCCGCTAGAAAAAAGGTTTCTAACGGGTTGACCGGAAGATGACAAATACTTTTTATGGACAGATTCTAGTCGCCGCCGTTCTCAACGGTATCGTCGTCCCTGTCCTTTATATCGACCAGTATCCTGCTGACGGTATCCTGAGTCCCCTTCAGACGGTCGCTGCAGAACCTGATCAGTTCTGCCGATCTCTTGACCTTCTCGGCCAGGACATCAACATCGACCTCGCCGGACTCTATATCGCCTACAATTGTCTCAAGCTCAGTTATTGCCTTAGTATACGTAAGTTCCTTACTGCTGCGCATCTTTTTCCTCCACGGTACTTTTTATAGATCCGTTATAAAGCCTTGTTGTGATGACATCGCCCTTGTTGATATCCTCTGTATCTTTTGCGGCCCTGTTCCTGTGATACGTTATACTGTATCCGCGCCTCAGAACATTCACAGGATCGAGGTGACGGACTGCCTGTTCCAGGTGCTTCAACCTGCTCTGTTGTGTCTGGAGGGACCCCCTGAGGCCCGAACCCAGTCTTGTCATGTTCAGAGACAGCCTGTTCCTGTTCATATTGATGACGGTGCCAGTCTCCTGCTTCAGCCCGTGGGTCACGGTATTCAATCTCTTATGCTCAGCGTGAAATCTTTTGGTTAACAGGTAAGTTATATGCTGTGCCATTATCTTCAGCCTGTGCCCCTCATCCCTGAGCATCCCTCTTGCCAGTTCAGTCAGTCTCCTCTGTGCCGATACCACCCTGTCCTCAAAATCCCTCATGCCTGATAGCAGGAACTCAGCGACCGCTGTCGGGGTCTTCATCTTTGTGTGAGCCACGATATCAATGACCGTATCGTCCCGTTCATGGCCTATCCCGGTGATAACGGGTATCGGAAACCTGGCGACCTCTGCGGCCAGACTGTAGCTGTCAAAACAGCTCAGGTCCAGCTGTGATCCACCACCACGGATGATAACCACGGCATCAAATCCGGCTATCTTCTTCCTGATGCCTGCCAAAGACGCAAGGATCGATGCCTCGGCCTCCTGTCCCTGGAGTATAGCCTGGAAAAGGGCATGGTATATCCTGTATCCGTTGGGGTTTGTTGCCAGGTGATTGATGAAATCACCGTATCCTGCGGCCGTTGAAGAGGATATGACGGCTATCCTTTGGGGAACCAAGGGCAGCGGCAGGGATTTATTCAGGTCTGTCAGCCCTTCCTTCTTCAGCCTCTCGATCGTCTCCCTCTTTCTGCGGGCCATTTCTCCCAATGAGTAGGTGGGGTCAATGTCCCTGATGTTCAGGCTGAGACCATAGACTTCATGGAACGTCACATTGACCGACAGCAGGACCTGCATTCCCGCCCTGAGCCTTTCACCTGTGGCCTTCTCAAACCTGGGGGCGATGCTGCGATAAGTATATGACCATGCGTTGGCCTTTATCTGGGCTATGATCGTGTTGTCGCGCTTCTCTACCAGCTCAAGGTAGCAATGCCCCTTTGGGTTGCTGCGGGCCTCGGCTATTTCAGCAATGACCCATACGGCATCAGGGAAGGTCAGCTCCAGAGTCTCCCTGACAGCAGCATTCAGCTCAGAGAGGCTGTATGTGTGAACTTCGCTCGAAAAATCCATCTTCTATTTTTCCGCATTGGACATTTATAAGGCAAGGTACGCTTCATAATTGGCTGGAAATGGTATTTCTGTCACTCCGACTTGTTCGGAGTCCTTTTTCAGAAAGATTCCGGGCAAGCCGGAATGACGCCATAGAGAGGATTTTTGAGACATTGACACACAAAATAAGTATTCAAATTTTGTTCGGTATTATTGTCTGCTGCAATCCAACAATAAGGTATACTAACAAGTTATTTCCGGCAGGATTTTTTCTGGAGAACTTCTGAGGAAATTTATTGGATATTGAAAGGGTGAAAACAACGGCGATGCACAGAAAATCCCATAGAAATACCCTGCTGGGCGACATACTGACGGTCCCGGTTATCGTCTCTGCGCTGGGCTATTTTGTTGACATCTATGACCTGATCCTTTTCAGCATCGTGAGGGTGCAGAGCCTGAAGACGATAGGGCTTGAGGGGC
>JBARHQ010000182.1:0-1851 GCA_049799315.1 Thermodesulfovibrionales bacterium
ACAGGAATGCAGAAAAAACGGGCGCACGGTTCCATCTGCGGACCTGATCATAGCTGCGTGTGCCCTTCATAACCATGCAGCCATAGAGCATGCTGATGAACATATCGATATGATTCTCAAAGTCCACACTGCCGCAAAAAGAAAATCATAAAACAGTAGACAGGTTTCAGGCCCGGTCTTTTCCCCCTGACACTTCGTCCGATAGCCGGTAAAGCTTGAACTATGCCATTCTGACACCGTTTGCGTTTGTTTCGACTCCTTCCTGTAGTTCACGCCGAGGCCATGAGATGATGGTCTTCAGGTTACAACTGGAACTAAATATTTATGCCCCTGGTGTTGACACTCTGATTGAGAACATTTAAGATTGAGTATCGCGCAAGTCGATATTGGGGAAAGGTTCCTGTGAGATCCAAAGTTATTTGTACTGTTTCCATAGCTATATTATTTTTTGTTTCATGCCTTTATATATCCCCATCAGCTGCCGATCCCCTAGACAACTGGCATGTAAGGGCTCCATCTTTAACTACTGCTTCCTTGTCCAGTATTGCCTATGGTAACGGTGTGTTTGTCGCGGTTGGTGGCAGTACCATAATAACCTCACCTGACGGTGAACACTGGGCAGTCTGGTCCGGGGGCTTCGGAAGCTTGTATTCGGTAACCTATGGAAACGGCATTTTTGTCGCCAGTGGGCAACAAAATCAAGGGGCGTCTTATGCTTGGTATACTCTGATATCTAGAGATGGCCTTACTTGGAACGAGGGTTCGTATACGTATCCGTATCCAAGCAGTGTGACTTACGGCAATGGAAAATTTGTAGCTGTAGGATTTTGGTCTATTGCTACTTCTCAGGATGGCGAGCACTGGACCCACTTTGACACCAAAGATGCTTTTAGATCTATAACCTACAGTAACGAAGAATTCATAGCGCTGGCGCAGCCGTATGATAAAGGCAATCACCACGGTTATCAGTTAGGTACTTCTTTCGATGGCACAACATGGAGCTATAATCATATCTACCCTGACGATAGTGTATATTTTTACGACATAGCATATGGGAGGGACAGGTTTGCGGCTGTGGGCGCAGCTGGAGGCTGCAGTATACCTTGTTATAGGCAAAGGATTGTAACGTCTTTCGATGCCATGCACTGGACTGAAATGGTTAATAATGATGGTGAGATGCTTGAGGCAATTACTTATGGGATAGGCAATTTTATCGCTGTCGGTGGGAATGAGATTGTGACTTCAGCTGACGGAGTGAACTGGAAAAAGATCACTGTGCCAAATGCGAAATATCTTTTATCTGTCACCAATAACGGAAATACATTCGTGGCAGTTGGCACAGATGGTATGATTCTTCAATCTGATCCAATAGCTTATCAGAACGAACCTGTCGGGGTTCCTACCATGAATGAATGGGGCATTATGCTATTCCTGGTTATGGCAGGGCTGGGAGCAATCTTTAATCTTGGCAATCATCCGCGAGTTTCATAAGTACACCTGGCATGTTTCTTCCACAAATCTTCAGATAGTTCAAATTGCTGAAAGTTTCTGTTTGTCGGTGTAACACCTCGCACATTGTCAGTGAGATCAAGCAGCGACAACTTATCCTAGCGGCAGGTGCGCGCGGGGGTTCAGGTCAGGACCGCTGAACTCGTGCTTCAGCGCACGATGATACCCGGCAACGGCTATCATCGCAGCATTATCGGTACAGAGCGAAGGCGGAGGCACAAAAATCTGTACCCCGTGCTCTTTCCCCATTTCCTGCATCCTCTTTCTCAGGCCACTATTCGCCGCAACGCCTCCGGCAAGCGCCACCCGTCTTATCCCCTTCTGTTCCACCGCCCACTGCGC
>JBARHQ010000183.1:0-18861 GCA_049799315.1 Thermodesulfovibrionales bacterium
GTTACATGGTTTCTGTCTTTTGTTGCTTCGTTTGTCTTATTCCTTTTGTTTCTGCTTTTCCTGCCTTCTTTCTCAACGGCCGAAATTTACAAATGGAAGGACAAGGACGGCAACGTGGTCTTCTCGGAATCCCCGCCGCCCGGATCTAATGCGGAGGAGGTGAAGCCTAGTATTAACATGCGGGTCGAAAGACCGCCTTCAAGGGCGAATGAGCCGAAAACCGGCAAGAACATCAAAACTGTTACGGAGCAGAAGCTTAGAGACGCAGGCGATATAAACGTCGTAATGTACATGACCGACTGGTGACCTCACTGCAGAAAAGCGCGGGAGTTTCTCGCGTCAATTGGTGTAAGGTTTACGGAATTCAATATCGATAAGGACAAGGTAAAGCGTGAGGAGATGATGCATAAGAGCGGGAATAGGGGGGTGCCTGTCATCGATGTCGAGGGGATAATCATCAGGGGATTCAGTCCGGAGGGGATTTCCTCGGCGATCAGGAAGAAGAGGGAGCAGGGCAATCCTTAACGTTGCATGGCATCAGCGATAGACCTCAATGAGGGTCCCGGATTTTTTCTTGCCTTTGGCAGCCTCAAAAATCTTGCCGGCCACATACTCAGGGGCTAATACTCCAGAGGGGTCCAACACGAGATCGCTGTCTGAGAGAAGCGTCGTATTCACGGCCCACGGCAGAACAGCATATACGCGCAGACCGCTTCCGGTTGTCTCATCCGCGACCGCCCGGGTAAGGCCGATCACGCCGAACTTGGAAGCGCAGTAGGCGGAAAAATTTGCCTCTGCTTCAACTCCCAGGGCTGAAGAGATATTGACGATTACCCCGCTGCCCTGTCTCCTCATCACCGGAAGCACCTGCCGGATGAAGAGAAAGGTCCCCTTTAGATTGGTATCGACAATGTCGTCCCATTCTCTTTCGTTCGTCTTTTCGACAGGTTTATAGGCGGCGATCCCGGCGTTGTTGATCAGGACATCGATCCTCCCGAAATGTTTCAGACACCTTGTTGCAATGCTCCTTACGTCTTTGCCGTTGCGCACGTCGCCCGCAAGAGCCAGGATATTGTTTGGCGGGCCGCAAGAGACAAGCCTTTTCTTCGCCTCTGCGGCATGTTCCCTGTGGCGACACAAGACGGCAACCCGGTCGCCATTTTTCAGAAATGCCGCCGCCGTCGCAAAACCAATTCCCCGGGTTGATCCGGTAATTATGACAACCCGCTCCATACTCTCTTATAGCAGCATCGTGCGGATGTGTCAACCCGAGGGCATTCCTTGTCCACAAATAAGAATTATTCTTGAGAGAACCCCATGCAATTCCCGAGGTTTGTATTGACTTTATGCTCCTCTTTTGCGATACTATTGCGAGATGATAGTAGCGTTCAGGGATGATGAAACCGAATGTATATGGAAAGGGCAGTTCTCGAAGAGGATTAAACTGCCTGCCCAGCTTCATAATGTGGCGAGGCGGAAATTGAGAATGGTCGCTGCAACAACGACTCTGGAAACGTTGAGAGTTCCTCCTCACAACAGACTTGAGGCGCTGAAGGGCAACAGTGAAGGACAGTGGAGCATAAGGATAAATGATCAATGGCGTATCTGCTTTCAGTGGCAAAATGGAAACGCCATTGATGTTGAAATAACGGATTATCATTGAAAAGGGGTGATACGGTGAGAACACTAAAGAATATACATCCGGGCGAAGTGCTTAAAGAGGAGTTTCTGGAGCCGATGGGGATATCTGTCTATCGACTGGCTAAAGAGACAGGCCTTTCGCAGACAAGAGTAGGACAGGTCATTAAGGGCGAAAGGAGCATTACAGCTGAAACCGCAGTGAAACTGGGCAAGTTTTTCAGTGTCCCTGCGGAATTCTGGATGAACCTCCAGACGCTTTATGACATTGAAGAGGCTCAGAAGCGGTATAAGAAGGATATTGAATCCATTCATGCGGTACGTGAACTTCAGCACTCAGCCGCATAAATCTCATGAACCGGGAGCCTCGACCCAAGGTTAAATTATTTTGCCTCTCCCGTAAAAACAAAGTCATTGTCGCTCCGTTTAGAGTGGCAGTCAATGCATGCCTTGACCTTTCCTGACGCCTCAACCGTCCCGTCAGGGGCATATTTTGCCCAGAACCAGTCTCCGCCTGCCGGGTTATAACCCTTTATCTTGTACATGACGGAAAGGGCAACGAACTTCTTGTCAGCGGTGTAGTTTTCCTTGACAATAATTGAGCCATCGTCCATTCCTTTTTTCTTCTTCGCGGAAAAATATGCGGCATTGTTCACAAAGGTCGTAAGCAGTGCCCCGTGAGGCTCAGTGCCCTTGTACAGTCTGCCTTTGTCAGGCCATAGCTGCCAGGCCCTGTAAGGATCGTATTTGATTATATATTCGTTGAGTTTCACCGCATCGGGTCCGGGCTCAGCGATTCGGGACTCCGACGGGATGATCTCATGAATCGCACTTGCCGTAACCCAGAATCCGAATACAAAGAACAGTGCCGACGCAACCGTTAGAATCTTTTTCATGACGAACCTCCTGACAATTTTATTGTTCAGGCAAACAGCATGGCCCTGGATCCCTGGATGGAGGAGGGTCAGTATATGCCATATCCAAATCTTATCATCTGGGGCGCAGATGTCAAACAAAAACAGGGGCTGAGAATGATGCGCTGTTCACGCGGGAAACCTCTGAGCAGCGCGTGCTCGTGCCTTGGCAGCGTCATCTGTACGGTTCCTCGGCGGTGCGTTCGTCTCAAGCGAGCTCAGCAGGGTTCCGCAAACTGCAGCTATCTCGTCAACTGCCGCAAGGAATGCAACTTCGTTGGCTTTCGATGGCTTGTTGAAGCCGCTTACTTTTCGCACGAATTGTAGTGCGGCCCCGTAAATCTCTTCGTCCGTTACAGGCGGTTCGAAGTTGAAGAGGGTCTTGATGTTTCTACACATAAGCTTTACCTCGATGTATCAGAGCAACCCAACAGATCTTATAACCATGGAACATGGTCCGTTCAGAAGCCGAGGGGTTCCCATTTTCTGAACATATTCACTTCATCGCCGGGGTTCGGAAGCCCCGCGATCTTCCAGGCAATGACCGGCTCTATGAACTTTTCGGTCACACAGTCCCTCGGCTGGCCGACGTTCTTGCATACGAAGCGCAGGATAGGGAAAAAATTGTATTCCTTATAGTAGTTGCGCATAAATATCAGAATGTCCATCTTGTCTTTGGTCAATTCCCCTGCTCCTTCTCTTTCGGCCAGGGCCCTGGCGACTGTTTCATTCCAGTCCTCGTCATGAACGAGATAGCCGTCATCATCCAGAGTAATCCTTATTCCCGAGTATTCGATTATGGGCATTATGCACCTCCCGCGTTTAAGTTAAATATCAAGCTGGTATTTTGTTCTCTCAAACCGGCCCGGCAGCTCGCTTTTGAGCCTCTTTTTTTTCGACCACGCAATAGATACCGCCTTCCTTGAGTCCCGGCCTGAAGCAGCCATTGCAGGAGATGCACCGGGCGGGAGAGAGGTCACCTTCTTTCCATCGGTTGATCAGCCGAGGCTCCCTTATGAAGGGGCGGGACATGGAAATGTAATCCATCCCATCATCGATTGCAGCCTTATTGATAACGTCAGGCGACCTGAAACCGCCAACAGCCATGATGGGACAGTGCACCTTTTTTTTGATCTCTCTGGCCAGTGCAAGATTGTAGGCCTCCTTATCGGGTTTATCGACCTTGGTCCTCACGGGTCCCTTATCACCGGAGGCGGAAGTGCCGCCGCTCACTTCTATGGCATCGATCTTTTCCTTGTCCAGCAGGAGTGCAGCATGGACGGCATCGCCAATATCGAGGCCACCTTCAAGATTGTCCGAGCCGTTGAGTTTGACGAAGACCGGGAAATCAGGCCCCACCTCTGAACGCACGCGGCGATAAACTTCGATAAGGAAACGACAGCGGTTCTCCACAGGGCCGCCGTACCCATCAGTCCGCTGGTTGGTCAGAGGTGAGAGGAACTGGTTGATGAGGTACCCATGGGCTGCATGGAGCTGGACCGCGTCGAACTCGTACTCCTTCGCCCGCCGGGCGGCGTCGCCGAAGGCCGCAACAACTCCATCTATATCCTGTTTACTCATTGCCTGAGGTTCTCCGGGAAATTGCTCAACCTTTACCGCGGACGGGGCGAAAGGGCGTCTGCCTGCTGTCTCTGTAGTCGTCTGACCCCCCGCATGAACAAGCTGTATGCAGATTTTGCCGCCCTCGTTGTGGACAGCCTGGGTAAGCGTCCGCATCTCAGCGGCAAAATCGTCCGTATGGATTCCCATTTTCCCGAGCAGCTGTTTGCCGTCCGGCCTTACAAACGTATACCCGGTGATGATCAGCCCGACGCCGCCTGCAGCGAGATCGCGGTAGCAGGAAGCGAGCTTTGTTGTGGGACGCCCATCTGTTTCGCACATGCCTTCCCAGGTCGCGGACCGGACAAACCTGTTGGTGAGTGTCATCCCCTTGATCGTCGTTGTTTCGAATAGTTTTTTCATGTTGTACCTCTTGAAGAATTATTTCCTGTTTCATTGTAGCAGGATATTATGCGAGAATAAACCAAGGGTGCAGTGATGAGTTAGCCAACTTTTCCCCTGTCGCCTTCCCTGGTCTTCTCCCTCGCCTCTGCGGCGCGCATAACGCCCTCCTCCTGCTTTATATGAGCAAAACAGTTTGAGGGTTTTTATTGCCGAATTCAGTCATTTTCCGTATTATATCTCTAATGAGCGACAATGGCCCCATAAACAGTCCGACAGACAGGCTGTCATATAGGACAGCCTTATACCTGGTTATCCTTGCGTTGATCATTCTCGGTTTCTATATCCTGTCATCACTCGACTATTTCGATTTTCGTATCGTGGAATATTTCTTGTCGATGGAACAGTCCGGGATCAAGTTTCGCGCCCTGATTCTCCTGGCCCCCTTTGTGCTGACCATGCTGGGTTATCTCATCAATCAAAAGGCGAAGCTATTAGAGAAGACCCTTTGCGCAGAAACAGAGTTGCGCCAAAGGAGCCTGGAGCTTGAAAAGGTCAATGAGCTTCTGACAAATGAAAATGCCGAGCGGAGGAAAGCAGAGGAACAACTGGCCCACTCGGTCTTTTACGATTCGCTCACTAATCTGCCGAACCGCGCACTTTTTGTAGACCGGTTGCAGAATTCTCTGGATCGCAAGAGAAGACATCAGGATTATACGTTTGCGGTCCTTTTTCTCGACGTTGACCGCTTTAAGGTGATAAATGACAGCGTCGGGCACCTCATCGGGGACCAGCTCCTGATATTGCTTTCACAAAGGCTGAAAAGACACGTCAGGGCAAGCGATACCATAGCCCGCTTCGGGGGCGATGAGTTCGCTATCCTTATCGAAGATATCAAAGAGGCGTCATTCGTAGACATCTTTGCAGCCCGGATTCAGGAGGAAATGAGGCAGCCCTACTCCGTCTTCGGGCATGAGATGTTCGCGACCGTCAGTATTGGGATTGTTTTCAGCAACCAGGATGACTATAGCCGGCCGAACGAACTTTTGCGCGACGCCGACACGGCGATGTACCACGCAAAGGCGCAAGGCAGGGCGTGCCATATGAAGTTTGACACAACAATGCATGTCGCGGCGACTATGTCTCTGCGGCTGGAGACGGACCTGTGGAAGGCCATACAGTCCGGAGAATTTACTGTCTATTACCAGCCTATTATGTCAGTGGAGGGCGATAACAATGTCCTTATGGGGTTCGAGGCCCTGCTGCGCTGGCAGCATCCTGAACTCGGGTTCCTTTGTCCCGCCGATTTTATAGGGGTCGCTGAAGATACCGGACTGATCATCCCTATCGGCGAATGGGTGATCCGTGAGGCCTGCCGGCAGATGCGCCTGTGGCAGGAGCAATTCCCTGAGCGTCGGGGCTTGACGGTCAGCGTCAATGTCTCCCATAAGGTGTTTTACCAGCGCAATTTCTATGAGTTTATTGAAAAAATCCTCCGGGAAACCTGCCTCGAAGGATGCTGTTTGAGGTTGGAAATAACCGAAAAGATGCTTATAGAGAACCCTGAACCTGCGGCTGCCTTAATTAGACGGCTTAAAGGCCTGGAAGTCCGGTTTGACATCGACGACTTCGGCGCCGGCTATTCTGCGTTGAACTATTTACGTCACTTCGAAATCCGCGGACTGAAGATCGACGGCTCCTTTATCAACGCGTTGACCACGGATAAAAACAATGCCGAGATTGTCAAGACTATCATCGCCCTGGGGCATATCCTGAAACTGGATGTGATTGCAGAGGGTGTGGAGACGATCGAGCAATTGGAAATATTCAGAAGTATCCACGGCCAGCAGGCGCAGGGCTTTTTTCTCTTCAGGCCGATGGACAGCAAGGCCGCAGGGGAGCTTCTGGCGGCAAAATAGCTGCCAAGACCCATTTTTTGCGATGGGGTCAAAACCTGCCCTTGTAATTCTGCCATACCATATGTGAGTATAAGTCGTGCAAGCTATTTCTCTTCAGTCAGGCAGCAATGGAAACTGCATATATGTGGAGACATCAGGCGTACGGCTTCTTTTTGACGCAGGCATATGCGGCAGCCAGGCAGAGGGAAGGCTCAGGGCGGTGGGCAGGGACATAAGAGATGTTGACGCGCTGATAATATCTCATGACCATTCAGATCACGTAAAATATGCCGGTGTCTTTCAGAGGAAATATGGCATCCCTGTCTATATCACTCCGAGGACTCTCGCGAAGGCGGAGAGTAATCAACGGCTCGGGAAACTTTATGATGTTAACTGCTTTTTTTCGGGGGGGACCATACGGATTGGCGATGTCTCCGTTCACTCAATCCCGACGCCTCATGACGGAGAAGACGGTTCTGTCTTTATTGTGGATTCACGGAAAAAAAGGCTCGGCATACTCACCGATATAGGACATGTCTTTGATGAACTCATTCCGGTCGTCTCATCCCTCGACGGGGTATTTATGGAAAGCAATTACGATCCTGAGATGCTTGAGCACGGGCGGTATCCCGCCTTTCTTAAAAAAAGGATACAAGGGGAGGGAGGGCATCTCTCGAATGTTGAATCAGCAGAGCTTCTGTGCTGGGGGGGACGCCTTAAATGGGCCTGTCTTGCGCATCTTTCCCAGGATAACAATGAGCCATCGCTTGCCTTAAAGATCCACAGGAAAATTCTTGGTAATAATCTCCCGCTGCAGGTGGCAGGCCGCCATATGCCGACAGACATACTTCGGCTATAACTCAACCAGCCTTGTTCATCATTTCGTCCGTCGCCAGGACGGATGTCGTACCAAAGACGCAACAGAAATACGCAAAATGTTCTTTCTGCCCGGTTCAGATGAGCCGGTCAGCAAAGAGCAGGGCCGTTACCGCAAGCATATAGATGTTGATACCGGTAAAGGCATAGCCGTACACAGCATTGCCTCTTTTTTCTCTTAGTATGCCGGTGGCCTGCAGGGTGAGCCCGAGCGATGCTGCGGTAAGGAGATATCTGATTGCATTGTGGAGTGCTAATCCATAGGGGACGAAGAGGAGTGCGCAGACTGCTGTTGCCGCAATCCAGATAAAAAGGACCCGCGACAGCTGCTTTTCTGAAAAGACCGAGGTCACTGCCGGGAGGCCGGCGCGGCGGTACTGTTCTGCAAGGCTTGCGGCGCAGAGCCAGAAATGGGGCACCTGCCAGATGAAGAAGAAAAGGCAAAGGACAATAAGTCCCGGGTCTGAGAGGCTGCCTCCGGCTGCGTGCCACCCTATCACCGGCGGGACGGCGCCGACAAGGGCCCCGGGGACTGCGGCAAAGGCCGTTCTTTTCTTTAGATTTGTATAGAGGCCATTATACCAGGCGATCGCGAAGATGCCGAGCAGGAGCCCGGGAATTCCCCCGGAGACGGCGATCAGGATAAGACCGGACACTGCAGTTCCCCCGGCAAAGAGCAGCGCCTCGCCGACAGTTCTCGTCCCCGTGGGAAGCGGCCGCGACCTTGTCCGGTCCATCAGAGCATCGAGATCCCGCTCCTGATATTGATTAAGGGCTGATGCGCCGCAGGCGAGAAGAAAGACTCCGATACCTGAGATGTATATCCCGGGCCGGAGGGAATATGCTGCGAGGATGTACCCGGTCATTGCTGACACCCCGGCTACAAGGGATATGCGTATCCTTCCCAGACGGGCATAGCTATTGAGCTGTTTTATGTTCATCCGGAGGCCACCATCAAATTTATTCTGAACAGCGCGACAACGGCATGTGCGCTCATTCTCGGCCCGATACTGCCCGGCCTCCGAGGCACCGGCGCAACACGCCGCTGAATCCGCTTACATGCCATTGCCACGCTGTTCTTTGTACGTAGGATCAGAATTTGATGGCGGATTATGCTCATTTCAGCCCTTTGATATACTCAATGATTTCGGCCAGTTCATCCGGGGTGACGTTGTCCTTCTCCGGTGGCATCACCGGGGGGAAGCCCTTCACGATCTCGGCCTGAGGCTCCATGACAGACCGTCGCAGGTAATCGCCATCAACAATGACCTCCTGTTCTTTTCCTGCCGCCACGATCGTGACCCTGCTGCCGAAGAGTCCCTTGAAGGTCGGGCCGATCTTTTTGCTTCCGTCAATGCTGTGGCAGGCGAGGCATCCCTTTTTCTGCAGCAGTTCGACCCCTTCTTTTTCATCTTTTCCGGCGGTTCTCTTTACGTCCTCCTGATACCACGTCCGGAAGTCTTCTGCAGAGACGACCTTTACCTTCGTGATCATCGAGGAATGTCCTGTCCCGCAGTATTCCGAGCAGAAAAGGTCGTACTCTCCGACAGTGTCGGGCAGGAACCAGAGGTAGGTCTGCAGTCCCGGAACCGCATCTTCTTTGATCCTGAAGGCCGGGATGAAGAGGCTGTGCAGAACATCCCGCGAGGCGATGATAAGCTTCACCGGCCTTCCTGAGGGCACAACCAGTACACCGGTGGTCCTGCCGTTTTCATATTCAAAGTTCCACTGCCACATACTGGCGATGGCCTTGACCGGCATGGCGTTCGGAGGCACTGTCCTCATGAACCGGAAACCCTTCCAGCCATAAAAGAACATAGCAAGGACAAGTGCCAGCGGGATAACGACCCAGGTTATTTCGAGCCATACATTGCCCTCGATATTTGTTGGTTCAGGGTTCCTCTCACGGCTGTACCTGACCACGAAATAGACCATGGTGATCACGACCCCTGCCAGGAGGGCCACGGATATCGCGACAATGAAGAGAAAAATGTTATCAACGGTCTGCGCTGAGTTCTGGAAGTTCACGATTACCGGTACCACACATCGAGAAAAGTAAACCCGATGAGAACGCCGATCAGGAGGACCGGGATCAGGAAGATCCCCTGCAGAAACCTTCCTTCCTGTCTGAGGTTCATGAAATAAAGCAGGATGAGCCCAGCCTTGAGCGAGGCAATAGCCAAGGCTGCAGCAGCACCGGCGTTTCCGAGGTGCAGCTGGTATACGGCAACAGTCGTTGCAGTCAGTCCGAGGAGCAGCACCCATATGACGAGGTATGTCCTGTAACTGCTTCCTGTCTCTGTCTTCATGGCCTCCGCTTCACCATCCTTCTATGTCACGAGATAAAACAGCGGAAAGAGATAGACCCATATCGTATCCACAAAATGCCAGTAGAGGCCGCTGTTTTCAAGCCTGACAAAATCCCGGCTGTTGATCTTTTCATGCATTGTCGAGAAGAGCATGAAGCACAGGATCCCGAGTCCGATGATGACGTGCAGGCCATGGAGCCCGGTCATGACGAAATAGAGGCCGTAGAAAAGTATCTCCCCGCGCGCAAGGGCGAGCAGTGCCGGAGAGTCCGGGTAGATGCCATGGCCGATCTTTACGCTCCATTCGTAATATTTTACGACGAGAAAAACAAGGCCAAGCAGTAAGGTTATCCCCTGGAATATGACCGAGGCCTGTTTCTTGCCCTGCCGTATCGTGGCTATTGCGAGTGCCATGGCAAGGCTGCTGGTGAGCAGGACCACGGTGTTGACTGCCCCGGCTATCCGGTTGAGGTCAGCGGCCGCTTTATGGAACTCTTCGCTGTGCTGTGACCGGAATACAGCGTAAAGCAGAAACAGCCCGCCGAACAGGAGGATCTCGGTGAAGAGGAAGAGCCACATTCCGATCCGAGACCCTGTATCGTCTTTATGTTGGTTCATTTCTCTCTATCCTTGACACTGACACGGTCATAGACATACGGCCCCTGCGTAATCACCGGTATCTCTTCAAAGTTTTCAGCCGGAGGAGGGGAGGAAACCTGCCATTCCAGGGTGGTCCCGCCCCAGGGGTTTGCGACTGCCGGTTCACCTTTTCTGATTGACCTCAGAAGGTTCGCAAAGATGATGATAAGCCCTGTAGCAAGAATCCAGGACCCGACAGTAGAGACGATATTCAGTCCGTGGAACCGCGGCAGGTAATCATAGTATCGCCTCGGCATACCCTGCCACCCGAGGATGAACATCGGGAAATAAAGCGTGTTAAAGCCGGTGAAGAGGAAGAACCAGCCCAGCCGGGCCAGCTTTTCCTTATACATCCTGCCGGAGATCTTCGGGAACCAGTAATGCAGGCCGGCGAGAAAGGCGAAGCCCGTCCCTCCGAACATGACATAATGGAAGTGGGCAACGATGAAGTAGGTCCCGTGTATATGGATGTTCGTGGCGAGGGCCCCCATGACCAGGCCCGTCAAGCCCCCGATGGAAAAGAGGAAGATGAAGGAGAGCGTGAACAGGAGGGGCGCATCCACCCTGATTGAACCTTTGTAAAGCGAAGCGACCCAGTTGAATATCTTGACCCCGCTCGGCACCGCCACGATGAAGGTGATAAAGGAAAAGACCGCCCGGGCAGTATCGCTCATGCCGCTGGTGAACATATGGTGCCCCCAGACGAAATAGCCGACCGATGCGATGGCCATACTCGAAAAGGCGATCGCCTTATAGCCGAAGACCGTTCGCCTGCTGAAGACCGGAATGATCTCGGTGACAACCCCCATCGCCGGCAGGATCATGATATAGACTGCCGGGTGAGAGTAGATCCAGAACAGGTGCTGATATAAAATAGGGTCGCCTCCCTTTGCCGGGTCGAAGAACCCGACGCCGAAGAGTCTCTCGATAATGACCAGAAGAAGGGTGATCGCCAGGACCGGGGTTGCCAGGACCTGGACCCATGCTGTGGCGTAGAGAGACCAGATGAAGAGCGGCATCCTGAACCAGGTCATGCCGGGCGCCCGCATCCGGTGGATTGTGGTGATGAAATTCAGTCCGGTCAGGATTGACGACATGCCGAGGACAAAGGCTGCGGAAACCGCAAGGATAACGTTCGTCCCTGTCCTGATGCTGTAGGGCGCATAGAAGGTCCAGCCTGTATCGGGCGGACCGTCGCCGGTGAAGAGCGATAAAAGGGCCAGCACCCCCCCGGCGATATAGCACCACCAGGAAAGGAGGTTTATGCGGGGGAAGGCGACATCACGCGCCCCGATCTGGAGCGGGAGAAAGAAGTTTCCCAGCGAGACAGGGATGCCCGGTATGATAAAGAGAAAGATCATGATGACGCCGTGGAGTGTGAAAAACGAGTTGTAGGTTGCGGCCGAGACGATTGTCCTGCCCGGGGCGATCAGCTCCAGCCGCATCAGCAGGCCGAAGAAGACGCCGATGCAGAAGAAAAAGAAGATCGAGAAAAGATAGAGGAGGCCGATTCTCTTGTGGTCCCGGGTAAAGATCCACGAAGCTATTCCGCTCCTGCCATCAGACGGTGTATAAAAACTTTCCTGTTCTTTCATCGTTTCATTTCCCGGGAGATCTCTGCTTTCTGCCTGACAGGGTGAGCCAGCCGATGAAGAGGATAATGAAAAAAATAGTCGCGGCCGCGGTGATCTTCAGGATGTTGAAAACATAGCGCCTGCCTTCGGGGTCGTAACTGTAGCAGTACAGGAGGACCTTGTTGACCGTCGGGACCGCAAGGCCTTTTGAGGCCTCGGTGATCGCCAGGGTAAGGTCCATCGGCAGGAACTTTATGCCGTAGAGATAACGCGTTATCTTTCCTTTGGGTGAAACAACGATAAGGGCAACAGGGTGCGCAAACCCGTTCGGTGCTCTTTTAAAGCCAAAACCTGCCGCCCCGGTGATCTTCATAATCGTTTCTTTATCTGCGGTGAGAAAATTCCATGAGCCGTCCGGAAACTCCCGGCCGGCTGCCTTCTGATAATCTGTTTTCTTCTGCGCGGCGAGGTCCGGGGTATCAGTCTCGTCAAAGCTGATCGTCAGTACAGAGAAGTCCCCGCCCGGGGCCATATCGACCCTCGACAGGACATCAGAGAGGCCTGAGAGCAGGGCGGGACAGGTATGGCTGCACCGGTAATAGACAAAATTCAGGATCGTCGGTTTTGTTATAAGGTCACGCAGAACGACCGGACGGCCCCTGTCATCGGTCAGCGTAAGGTCCAGGGGTAGCGTTTCGCCCAGCTTCTCAGTAATCCCGGGCCCCAGACCGTCATCAGGTCCCTGCCTCTTCTGGTCGCCGTGGGCCGGAACACCCGCCAGGATCGACAGGGCAGCCGAGAGAAAGACTGTCAGTATGATCGTTACCATTGGTATATTTTACACGGATATGGCATGGATGTCGCGAACTTTTGAAAAAAGTGGTTCGCTGGTTTTGGAAATATGCGGTGCACATTGTTCAATAAAGAAATCGGGGATATACTATGGTATGGGCAATGGGATAACCCGCAGGGATTTTCTTAACGGCCTGCTTATAGGTACAGGGGCTGCGCTGCTCAATCTGCCAGCTCCGGCTGACCTTCTTGCTCAGAAAGAGGACTGGGAGGGGTTCGGCGGTGTCGGTGATTATGCGAATTCTCATGGAAACTCTGCAGAGGTAATCAGAGTCTTTCAGGCAATCGAACGCGGGAACTACCATTTCTTGCAGCAGGAAGACCTCAAAGCTGATCCGCTGTACGATTTGATCGTGGTAGGCGGCGGACTAAGCGGCTTGAGCGCTGCATACGAGTTCTTAAAGACTGCACCCAGACAGGCAAAATGTCTCATCCTCGAAAATCACGCTATCTTTGGCGGTGCGGCCAAAAGGAACGAGTTTGTTGTTCAGGGTGAACACCTCATCGGACCTCAAGCCTCAAATGCCTTTGGCGTCATAGATCGTCCTGACATCTCTGGATATGATATTTACACTGAACTGGGGATACCGACAGAGTTTGATTACGGCGAGTTGGCTCCCGGCCTGAAGTCGCTCGATTTTGATGCCACAAACTTTGGTTACCGGCTCTGGTTCGATTCAAAGAACATTGGTTATTACTACGATTATCCCGATCGGGGACAGGGCACTCCCGGCAGGTGGGTGGCAGGTTTCTGGGAAGACAACCTCGCGGGAACGCCATATTCAGAGAAGGTTCGAAAGGATTTCCTTCGCTGGCGGAATACAACAGATCGCCAGTATGACGGTAATGATTATGGACGTTGGCTCGATTCCATGACCTACAAGGATTATCTGGAAAAGATTCTGAAACTCGATCCGGAAATAACGCGATATGCTGATCCTGTGCTCGCCAGTGTGGTGGGACTCGGCTGCGATGTTATCAGCGCCTACGCTGCCCGTCAGGTCTCCATGCCCGGATTCCCCGAGTTCCAGGGCCATCGCTCATTGAGGAACAGTCACTGGCATTCATTTCCGGGAGGCAATGACGGCTTCACCCGCTATTTCGTTAAGGCCTTAATCCCCGAGGCAATAGAGGGCGGCAAGAGCTTTGGCGATATACACAACGGACGGGTGCGCTTCCAGGCTCTGGATCGTGAGGGCAGCAAGGTGCGTTTAAGGCTTGGTTCCTCTGTTGTCCGTATCGAGCAGGAAGACAGCTCTGTGCAGGGAAAGAACGTATCTGTTATCTATCTCCGTGATGGAAAGCTTTACCGCCTTAAGACCCGAAGTGTGGTGATGGCATGCGGCAGCCGCCTTTCACGGAAGGTTGTATCGGGTTTGCCTGTCAGTCATGCGGGAGCCTACACCCAGTTCCATATCTCTCCCATTCTGGTGGCGAACGTGGCCCTCACAAACTGGCGTTTTCTTTACCAATTGGGTTTTACTGCCTGCAAGTGGTTCAGCGGTTTCGGCTTCGGTTGCAATATCCGCAAACCTATGCATGCAGGTAATTACCGCCCGACGCTGCATCCTGACAAGCCCATCGTGCTCACTTTTTACGTTTCTTTTCATCAGCCGGGACTTCCTATCGGGGAACAGGGCGAAAGCGGAAGGAAGAGACTTTTGAGGACGAGCTATGCTGAATTCGAAGCTCAGATAGTTGGGCAGATGAAGCAGCTCTTCTCAGGTGCCGGTTTCAAAGAGGAAAAAGATGTCGCCGGCATCATTTTAAACCGCTGGACTTACGCCTATGTGAATCCTCAACCTGGCTTCTATTTTGGTAAAGACGGTAAGCCCGCACCACGGGACATTATCCGCCAACCATTCGGACGTATTGCTTTTTCTCACGCTGAGCTCAATGGGCATCAGCATTGGGTTGCGGCTGTGGATGAAGGCAGAAGAGCCGCAAGGCAGGCAATGGCAGCTCTGTGATAAAAAGCTGTTTCTTATCGATATAGCTTTTTTGTAAAATAAGCACATGACACTTAAGAGTCCTCACAGTCTCGGCTCATTCTTAAATCTTTGTCTTATATTCGTGATCGGCATCGCGTTTCTGGCACCGCTTTATCACAGCCACGACCACGCTGGCGACTATCACCATGAAAACAGTGGTGGGCATGCTTTGCTGCATGGTGAATCAGACCATGAAGACCTGTCCGGGAATGAGCAGCATAACGATTCGCACCTGCATATCAAAAAAGACATCGGCAGAACTGATACACACCTGCGTTTCAAAAACAGTTCGGTCTCATGTACTGTAACTGAGTCACCTGCTTTTACTGAAAATCTCTCATGCGCGCTTATAAGGCACTCTAAAGCGCTTATCTTCCGAAGCAATGCCCGAGCTTGTCTTTCCGGTTTGTCCCCTCCAGATGCCTGAACTTCAGTAGTCGCGAAGATCTTACTTGTCCGGTGTTAATCCGGCAGGCACCAAAGCATTCGAGGAGTCATCATGGTAAGAATATGTTGTTTGTCAGCTTTATTCCTTGCGCTGTTCACCCTGCAGGGGTTCGCCCTTGAACCGTCGGAGAAACTGCTTTTCGAGAAGAATTCGCTTTACCAATACATTTCGGTCATCGAGGATATAGTCAAGAAAGAGCGCTATGTGCGAAACCAGAAGAGAGAGTATGCCCAGGGCGGCATCTATGTGAATGCACCGGACAAGCTCCTGTTTGAGTTCACTCAGATGGGCTTTATTTCTCTTGCCTTCCTGGATAAAGACCCGAAGGATGTGCTCTTTGTCGGCCTTGGAGCCGGAGCCATGCCCAAGTATTTCACCGGGCGTTATCCGGATTCGGTTATCGATATCGCCGAGATAGATCCGGATATGCTGACTGTTGCACAGAAGTATTTCTACTTCAGGGAAAACGAGAGGATGAAGGTCCATATTGATGACGGTCGGTTATTCCTCAAAAGGGCCAGGAAGAAGTACGATTGGATAGTCCTCGATGCCTACCAGAATGATTATATTCCATTTCACCTGACGACCCTCGAATTCCTGAAAGAAGTGAAAAGCAGGCTGAAAGACGACGGCGTTGTTGTGGCGAACATAACATCGACATTCCGGAACAAGTTTTTCGATTCCATGGTTATGACCTATAAAAAGGCGTTTTCGCATTTCTATGTTTTCAAGGGAAAGAAGTCAGGCAACTTTATCTTCGTAGCAACGGCAGGCAGTAAAATAAAAGATAAAGAGTCTGTCGGGGCAAGAGCAGGCAAAATCCAATCTGACAGGAAATTCGATATTGATCTTGAGGACCTTGCTTCAAGGTATGAATCTTCTGAAGCTTATGAATGGGGTCGCGCAAAGGTTCTGACCGACGACTTTGCACCGGTCAATCTCTATCAACATCAGAAGTCAGGGGCCCAATGAGGAGGTAACTGTATGATCAAGTTTGTCGTTTTCATTTGTGGTGCGATAGTCATGTCATTCGAAATTTTGGGCAGCCGGGTGCTCGCGCCCAACTTCGGCAGTTCTATCTTTGTCTGGGGCAGTCTGATAAGTATTTTTCTCGCAGGACTCTCGGCAGGCTATTATTTGGGCGGGAGTTTTGCTGATATCAATCCGTCTTCCAGAAAGCTGAGTCTTATCATAATCGCGCCGGGCATGCTCTTCCTGACGTTTCCCCTATACAGCTCTCCCCTATCAGACTGGATATTCATGAAGGACCTGGGAGTGCGAATCAGTCCGTTGCTCGCATCTACAGCTCTTTTTTTGCTGCCCTCGATATTTCTCGGTATCGTCAGTCCCTATACCGCCAAACTGATGATCTGCAGTCATCATACGTCAGGCAAGACCATCGGAACTCTATATGCGCTCTCCACCTTCGGCAGTATCATCGGGACGTTGCTGACCTCATTCTATCTTATTACCGTTGCGGGAGTGAATGCTCTGATCATGTCGCAGGGAGCGATCCTGGTTGCCAGCGCAATTCCTCTTTTCTTCATGGGACTGCAGTGCAGAATTGAACATGCGGAAACATCATCGGGGAAGGGGTCTGAGGGAGGATAGCGCCGAAATTCAATGGCAGGCCAAACTTTCCCCTTATAAAATGTTTTGCTTGACAATAAATGTAACAGATGTTACAGTTAAAGCAAGAGTAACATATACTAACCGTATTAAGGACGCGAGTCTTATGGAGCATCTGAATAGAAAAGGTAATGAGCACAAGGCTGGCTGGCTGCTTTTCTTCTATAGCGTCCCTTCAAAACCGGTAAGCAACCGGATGAAGGTATGGCGTAAACTTGCAAAGGCCGGAGCGGCGGCGCTGAAGGGTTCTGTGTACATACTGCCTTTCAGTGACGAACACTATGAACTCCTGCAATGGCTGGTGTCCGAGATTGCAGAGATGAAGGGGGAAGGGGCTTTTACCCGGATTGAACATATCGATACCATGAAAGATCCAGAAATTATTGCCCTGTTCGATCAACAGAGGGGATCTGACTACAGGACAATAGAAAAGGCCCTGGATGACCTTGAAAGAAAGCTGGGCAGTATAAGGCAAGGCGGAAAGGTTCAGAACACCAAAGGTTTGTCAGATCAGTTCAACAGGCTTCTGAAGGAATTCGAAGAAGTGAAGAGGATCGACTTCTTCTCCTCAAAAGAAGGAGAGAATTTAACCGGGAAGATAAAACGGGTTAGCGCCGAGCTCAATAGAATTGCAGGATCAGAAGCAGCGCAGCAAAGGCCGGCGACCATCTCCTCCAGAGCGGTTGATGCCTACCAGGGCAAAGCATGGGTGACGCGCAAAAAGCCGTTTATAGACAGGATGGCATCTGCCTGGCTCATCAGAAGGTTTATTGACAAGAATGCCGCATTCGATTTTATTGATGAACGGGAACTGGACGCGGTCCGGAAAAACGCCGTGCTCTTTGACATGCGGGGCGGCGAATTCACCCACATCGGCGATTTGTGCACCTTTGAAGTACTTGTCAGATCCTTTGGAATAAAGGATAAAGCAGTGAAGAAGATGGCCGAGATAGTCCATGACCTTGATACGAAAGATGAAAAATACGGGGCAGACGAAGCAAAGGGGATTGAGGAGATCCTGTCGGGAATACGGAAAACCGCAAAAGATGACAGAGATGCCCTGGAACGCGGGATGGCGATATTCGAGATGCTGTATTCTGCGAAAAATTAATGAAGAATCCCAGCGAAAAAAGGAGGCAGTACTATGGAAAATGCAAAAATGTGCCCTCTTGTAAACGAAAGGATTTTGGTTGCCACCGACGGCTCAGAATATAGCCAGGGGGCGATACGGGAAGCTATCGGCTTTGCGAAGATATGCTCAAGCAAGCTTTATGTCATGTCTGTAGTAAATGTGATTGCAGATGGCGAAACATCAACACAGCTGGCAGAAGATGAGATGGAGGCAGAGGCCCAGAAACATCTCGATGCAGTAAAGGCCCACGCACTGAAAGATGGGGTAGAGTGCGACACCTTCATTTCCTACGGGGAACCGGATCAGAATATTGTTGATGAAGCAGCGAAAAAGCGCATTGATCTGATCTTTATCGGACGTCGTGGGAGAACGGGGCTGAAAAAAATGCTCATGGGTGAAGTGGCTTCAAAGGTGATTGGTCATGCTGACTGCAAGGTCATTGTTGTGCCCAAGTCTGCTGTAATAGGCCCCAGAACCATCCTTGTCGCAACAGATGGTTCGGGCCATAGTATCGCGGCCGCCCATGAGGCAGTCAAGATTGCGAAGAGATGCGGCAGCGGCATTATCGCGCTGTCCTCTATGCGCGCGGAAAGTGAAGCAGTCGCTGCAAGGGCAAATATTGATCAGGTCCTTGCAATGGCAACAGAAGAAGGCGTGTCTGCCGAAGGCATCACACCCCTAGGCCGGTCTAAGGATGTGATTGTTGAAACCGCAGGAGGACGAGGGGCAGACCTCATTGTTATGGGTATACCAATGAAGTCGGCCATTCAGAAGATATTTTCCGGTAGTGCCACGGAACAGGTAATAGGTAAGGCAGGATGTGCGGTTCTGATAGTAAAAGGAGAAGAATCACCTGCGACAGTATAAAATGGGCGCTTGGAGAATATATGAGCTATACCATTCTGAAGTCAGACGTTGACATCATGAGAAACGCCGGCGTTTCTCATGATGTCAACGTCTGACTTCAGAATGGTATAGCTCATATATTCTCCAAGCGCC
>JBARHQ010000184.1:0-2341 GCA_049799315.1 Thermodesulfovibrionales bacterium
CTGTTACAGATCCTAACGTATTTATCGAAAAAGCGTTGTTTGATGGTATCGGCCCAGCAAAAGGCTTCGGCTGTGGCCTTATGTTGGTGCGCCGGATCTGAAGGTAGATTAATCAGAGGAGGGATAGCGTGGAATTAAATATTGCTGTTTTTCAAGGCAACGGAATCAGGAAGATATTATACAATGATGAGTGGTGGTTTGTCGAAGAGGATGCGGTGCTGGCTCTGATTGATTCGAGAGACGCCAAGCAGTATATTCAGAGAATGAAACAACGAGATCCTGAACTCGTGAAAGGGTAGGTACAAATTGTACATACCCTTTCTATAGATACACCGGTTGGTGCTCAGCAAATGAGCTGTGCCTGAGAGCAGGGAACGGTTAGAAAAGAGGGGTTATTGAACTGAAGGGGTATTGAAGAAAACTCTTTCATGTAACTACAATTGGAGTTATAATAGAGATGAAATTCGAGTGGGACAAGGAAAAGAATAAGGCGAATATCAGGAAGCATGGATTTGATCTTGCTGACGCGCAAGAGCTTTTTCTCGGGACTGCGCCACTGCTGGTGACATATGACTCACGGGTGGATTATGGCGAAGAGAGATGGAAGGGCATAGGTCTGCTTTGCGGGGTTCTCGTTGTTGCGGTGGTATTTGCCGAACGCGAAAACGATACTATACGCATAATTTCACTCAGAAAAGCGGATGCGCTGGAAAGGAAGGAATATGAAGCGGAAATCAAAAACAGACTGGGCCAGGGTTAAGGCTATGAAAGATTCTGAGATAGACTATTCTGACATTCCGCCTTTGGATAAGGACTTTTTCAAAGAAGCTGTTGTCTGGCCCGGCACAAAAAAGCAGCTGACGCTTCGCCTTGATCCGGACGTCATCGAGTTCTTCAAGAAGCAGGGACGCGGCTACCAGTCAACGATTAATGCTGTATTGCGCAAGTATGTAGAAGCGCATACACACTGACATGACTGAACCTATTCTTCCCCCGCTCAAACCCATCCCGATAAAAGACCGCGTCTCTGTCATTTTTCTGGAAAAAGGCAATCTCGATGTCCTCGACGGGGCCTTTGTCGTGGTCGATAAAAACGGCGTGCGGACGCACATTCCTGTGGGAGGTGTTGCATGCCTGATGCTCGAACCCGGTACGCGTGTTTCTCATGCGGCGGTGACGCTTGCGTCTCGAGTAGGTTGTCTTCTCGTATGGATCGGTGAGGCTGGGGTCAGGCTCTACGCATCCGGCCAGCCGGGCGGGGCGAGGGCGGACCGCCTCCTCTATCAGGCAAAGATAGCCCTGGACGATGATGCACGGCTCAAGGTTGTCCGCAAGATGTACGAGATGCGTTTCAAAGAGAGACCGCCGGACCGCCGCAGTGTCGAGCAGTTGCGCGGTATTGAAGGTGTGCGCGTGAGAAAGATGTATGAGCTTCTCGCGAAACAGTACGGTGTGGCGTGGAAATCCCGCAACTATGATTACACGGAATGGGAAAGCGGGGATAACGCAAACCGTTGCCTTAGTGCGGCAACAGCCTGTCTCTATGGCATATGCGAGGCGGCTATTCTTGCGGCGGGATATGCTCCTGCGATCGGGTTTATCCATTCAGGGAAACCTCAGTCGTTTGTATACGATGTTGCCGATATTTTCAAGTTTGAAACGGTTGTCCCTGTTGCTTTCCGCATAGCTTCTAAGAATCCTAAAGCGCCGGAGCGCGATGTGAGGCTTGCCTGTAGGGACTCATTCAGGCAGTCGCGGCTTTTGCACAGGATTATTCCGGCTATCGAAGAGGTGTTGGCGGCAGGCGAGGTGGTGCGGCCACAGGCGCATGAGGAAGCAGTTCCAATTGCTATTCCGAACAAGGAGGGCCTCGGCGATGCTGGTCATCGTGGTTGAGAATGTGCCCCCCAGACTGCGGGGAAGGCTCGCTGTCTGGCTTCTTGAAGTGAGGGCTGGTGTTTATGTTGGTCACCTATCGCGCAGGATCAGGGAGATGATCTGGGATACCGTAATCAAGGGTATTGGTGAAGGAAATGCAGTAATGTCATGGAGTACAAATACTGAATCGGGGTTTGATTTCCTGACATGGGGTGAGAATCGTCGTGAGCCGGTGGAGATGGACGGAATCAAACTTGTATCTTACAAGACCGTGATGGGCGTGCCGGATGATTTGGAGTGATTTTTTGTGCTAATTTTACCGGTAGATTTATCGATCATTGAAAACTGACGTATAATCAATATGTTATAAGAAGTATGTTCCCCGCAAGCGCGGGGATGAACCGCCGCTGCAAAGCATCATTGATGATATGCTTTGATGTTCCCCGCAAGCGCGGGGATGAAC
>JBARHQ010000185.1:0-13227 GCA_049799315.1 Thermodesulfovibrionales bacterium
TCTTCCTTCCCCCGCTGGAGGACTATCCGCTCGGCAAGCGCCCCCTCAGAGGGCTGCGGCTGATCCATACTCACCTTAACGATGAGACCCTGAACAAGGACGATATCACTGACCTCTCACTCCTTCGGTTCGACCTGATCGCCGCAATAGGCATACGCGACGGGCAACCGGTGCATTTACATATCGCCCACCTCGTCCCACAGACCCAGAATACAACAGGCAATACGACTCCGGGTACGACTTATGAGCTGCAGCCTCCGAAGGACTTTTATAACCATGACTTTGATTTCATACCCTTTGTTGCAGCGCTGGAGGATGAATTCGAACGGTCGCAGGGATTTGTTATTTCAGGTTCTGCAAAACGCAGGGACCAGCTGCGGGGCGGAACCGGCGTTCAAAAACATGGCCCTGAATATAGCAATGCAAACGACAGTGAACAGGGCAATGAGCGGGCCATACTCGTCAGCGTCTCGACCGAGTCTCGCCACGACCAGGAGGATTCTGTCGACGAACTGGCTGAACTGGCCCGGTCGAGCAATGTCACTGTCCTTGAAAGGGTGATCCAGAGTCCAAAACAGATCAACCCCCGGTATTTGCTGGGCGAGGGCAAGCTGAAGGACCTCGTCATAACAGCGATGAACCGCGGTGCAACGCTTCTGATCTTCGACCAGGACCTGAACCCTTCACAGATCAGGGCAATAAATGAACTTACCGAATTAAAAGTAATCGACCGCTCGCAGCTTATCCTGGATATCTTTGCAGGGCGGGCCCACAGCAGGGACGGTAAGGTCCAAGTCGAGCTTGCCCAGCTCAAATATCGTCTGCCGCGGCTGAGCGGCAGGGGCACTGCCATGTCAAAGCTTATGGGCGGCATCGGCGGACGGGGGCCCGGAGAGATGAAACTGGAGATCGACCGCAGACGCGTCCGGGACCGGATCACCCTGCTTGAGAAGGAACTGACGAGTCTGGGGGAGGCACGCCGGCAGCGGAAGGCACGCCGCGTTGAAAACCAGGTGCCCATCATCTCGATCGTCGGTTACACCAATGCAGGTAAATCTACCCTACTAAATACACTGACCAGAAGCAGGACCTTTGTCGAAGACAAGCTTTTTGCGACCCTCGACACCGCAAGCAGACGGCTTCGTTTCCCCCATGAGCGCGAGGTGATCATCACCGATACCGTCGGGTTTATCAGGGACCTGCCGAAGGACCTCGTCGCTGCCTTCAAGTCCACGCTCGAAGAGCTTGAAGATGCCGATCTCCTGCTGCATGTTGTCGATATCTCCAACCAGCGGTTCGAGCAGCATATGGCATCAGTTGATACTGTTCTGAAAGACCTGCACCTCGAGAACAAGAAACGGCTGCTCGTCTTTAACAAGGCTGACCTCATCCCTCCTGCTGAGACGGCGTATCTGTCACAGCGATTTCATGCCATTGCCGTCTCAGCAGTCGACAACACCACCTTCGCCCCGCTCCTCTCAGCAATAGAAGCCCATGTCTTTGATGAAAAAAGAGAAGCCGCAAAGGTATAATATATAAATTCGTTCCATATAATAAAAAATGTCATCCTCGGGCCTGACCCGGGGATCCATGGTTCGACAGGCTCACCATGACAGATATCGTGTCACTCTGAGCTTGTCGAAGGGCTGGATTCCGGATTAAGGATTTCGGGAACGACGGTCAAAGTAGAGTTATATTGAATAAAAATACAAAAGGATAGCCAATGGAATTTGCGCCAAAATGGATAGCGTGGGAAATCACGAGAAGATGTAATCTCCGCTGCGTGCACTGTCGTTCCTCTTCGGAGATGGAGGCCAAGGGCCATCCTGACTTCAGCACTGCGGAGGCATACAGGATACTGGACGATATCGTCAGTTATGCGAACCCTGTTGTTGTTCTGTCGGGCGGCGAGCCTCTTTCGCGCGCCGACGTTTTTGATATCGCGCAGTACGGGACAGGCAAAGGTCTTCGCATGTGCCTGGCAACAAACGGCACGCTCGTTACTGACGAGGTCTGCGAAAAGATAAAGGCCTCCGGCATAAGAATAGTGTCGCTCAGCCTTGACGGTGCGGACGAGGCTGTCCATGATGACTTCAGAAATCAGAAGGGCGCCTTTGCCGGCACGGTAAACGCTGCCCGGCTCTTCAAAAAACACGGCATCGAATTTATCGTCAATTCCTCCTTTACCAAGAGGAACCAGGAACAGATCCCTCTGGTCTATAAGCTTGCAAAAGACCTCGGGGCCACTGCCTGGTATATGTTTATGATCGTCCCGACCGGCCGCGGCGAAGAGATCATGAAGGAGCTGATTACCAAAGAAGACTACGATGGCATCCTTGACTGGCACTACGACATGGAAAAGGAAGAAGACCTGATGCTGGTCAGGCCTACCTGCGCACCGCATTATTATCGCGTCGTGCTCCAGAAGGCAAAGGAGGACGGGGAAGCTTTCAAACGCCGGACCCTCAAGTTCTCGACCGGCGGATCGAAGGGCTGTCTTGCCGGACAACTGATCTGCCTGATAGATGTCGACGGCAATGTCCTGCCCTGCAGCTATTTTCCCCTGCCTGCGGGCAATATCGGTACGCAGTCCTTCAAGGATATTTGGGAGAATTCTGAACTCTTCAGGAACCTGAGGGACTTCAAATCATACAAAGGCAGATGCGGGGCCTGTGAGTTTGTGAACGTCTGCGGGGGGTGCCGTGCCCGGGCCTATGCCGTGAACGGTGACTACCTGGCTGAAGAGCCCTTCTGCGGTTATACTCCCATGAAATTAAGAAAGGCGGAAAAATGAACGATACGTTTTTGAAGGCATGCAGGGGTGAAGAGGTTGCCTATACCCCGATCTGGCTGATGCGCCAGGCAGGACGGTATATGAAGGAGTACCAGGATGTCAGATCAAAGGTCGATTTCCTGACACTCTGCAAGACCCCTGAACTTGCTGCACAGGTGACCCTCCAGCCGGTGGACATCCTGAAGGTCGATGCAGCAATCCTTTTCTCTGATATCCTGATCCCTGTTGAGGCAATGGGGATGCATCTGGAATTTACGGACAAAAAAGGCCCGGTCCTCGGAGAGCCGGTAAGGTCAAAGTCAGGGGTGGACAGGCTGGTCATTCCGGATACCGAAGACAGTATGCCGTTTGTCCTCGAAACAATAAAGATACTCCGTCGCGAGCTGGCAGACAAGGTGCCGCTTATCGGCTTCTCCGGGGCACCCTGGACCCTTGCTACCTATATCATCGAGGGGGGTTCCTCAAAGAACTTTCTTCATACGAAGCGAATGATGTATCAGAACCCCGGCCTTTTCAACGCACTTCTGGATAAAATTACTGCAACGGTGATCGACTATCTTACCGCGCAGATCAGGGCCGGCGCACAGGCAGTCCAGATCTTTGACTCGTGGGCCGGTATCCTGGCCCCCTATGACTACGAAAACGTGATATTCCCGTATGTCAAGACAGCGGTCAAGGCACTCAGGAAATTCGACGTACCGGTGATCTATTTTGCAAATGACTGCGCCGGGATACTCAAGATCGTCAAAAAATGCGGGGCTGACGTCATCGGCGTCGACTGGCGCGTCGACATGCATAAGGCGGTCAAGAAGATTGGGAAAAAGGCATCGGTCCAGGGCAATCTCGACCCCTGCGTCCTCTTTGCACCGCAGGCCCATATAGAGGAGCGTGTCCAGGATGTCCTCAATAATGCTGAAGGCGCCCGCGGGCATATATTCAACCTTGGCCACGGCATCCTGCCTGAAACCCCTGTTGAAAATGCCCAGTATATGGTGGACGCGGTACACAGACTGAGCAGAAAGGCATAGCAGACAGTATTAATTTTTCAGCACACAGGGGGAGTGGGTTCACTGATCCGCTCCCCTTTTTATTGCCGACCTGCTGCTTGAAAAAGCGCTGTTATATATGGAGTATATATGGAGAATGTCTAGTACTATGAAAAAAAGGATTTTACCGCCTCTTGTTTTTCTCTTCCTTTTCATCGGCGCTGTCTCTGCCGAAAAGGCCGGAGAGGTGACCATACGCTATGGTAAACAGGAGAATGCAGTCAGGATAGTCCTTGACGCCCAGGACGAGCTTATCAAGAACGCCAACACGATTACCTCGCTGACGTCGGTCAGGGTCGATTTCCCCTCAGCGGTCCAGATCAGGAAGCCGAAGGACTTTCTCTATGAGACCGTGCAAAAGGACAGGTTCCTTGTCATCAACCTCAGGGATGTCGTCGATATCAAGACCTATAAGCTGACCGCACCCTCCAGGATCGTTATTGACCTCAGGACAGCGTCAAAGCCTGATACCAAGTCACCTCAGGAGATGCAGCAGTCTGCCCAGAAGGGCCAAAAGGAGCTGGTCGCGCCGGATGCCGCCTCAAAGGTCCAGGCACCTGCGGGGCAGACAGTGCAGCAGAAACAGCAGCCGGCCAGCCAGACCCAGGCAGCAGCGCCTGCCCCCGTATCAGCACTCGAAAAATCGCGAAGGCTTAAACTGCTGGTGATCGATCCGGGTCATGGAGGCTATGACCAGGGGATTGCAGTTCAGGAGACCAGGGAAAAAGACCTGTCTCTTGCGCTGGCAAAAGATCTGAGCGCGGTACTCGCAAAAAAAGGACTGACTGTTTTTCTTACCAGGAAAACTGACCAGCCGCTGTCGCTCCAGGAGAGGATCAGCTTTGCCTCATCGAAAAAGCCTGATCTTTTGATCTCCCTGCATGCATCGGCATCAAACCGATGGTCTGTCTATACATCAACTGCCGATGAACCCAATACGGATACAGCCGTCAGGATGTATAGCATGACATCAAAACAGGGAAAACATCTTGAAAAGAGCAAAACAATCGCAAAGGTGCTCGCCACAGCAGTACAAAAAGAATTCAGGGGGACCGTAGCCCTCCGGGAACTTTCCCTGCCCCTTCTCGCGTCACTCGACGCGCCGGCGGTAATCATTGAATATCCTTTGGCAGGAAACAGCACCTATGACCAGAAGATGCGGGAACGTATAGTAAAAACATTACTGAGCGGAGTCATTGCATATGAACAATAGCCGGATAGTCGCATGGACAGTCGCAACGGTGCTTCTTCTTGGCCTGTCAGCCGTCGGCGGCTACTATTTCTTCCACAATTTTACGATCACCAAGCAGAAGAAGTCACCGCCGCAGGCCGAGTCGCAGGAGCCGACGGACGGGCAGCAGGTTGATGCGGTTACGATCAGGCTGCACTACCCGGTCGGAGGGCGTCTTGAGGTTGCAGAGAAGTCAATACCGAGGAGGTTACGGACGTCCTCTGTCGCCGAGGCAGTCATCGAGGAATATTTCAAGCTGCCGGTCAACGGAGCGGATTCTATCATCCCGGCGCATGTAAAGCTCCTCGGCCTCTACCGGGATGCAATGCAGATCCTCTACATCGACCTTTCTGATGAGCTGCGGAGGAATTTCCATGCGGATGCGCTCTCTGAATATCTGCTGCTGAAAGGGCTTTATGAAACAGTGGTATCAAACATTTCTGATATCCAGGACGTCAAGGTCCTGGTCGAGGGCAAGGAGATTGAGACGCTCGGTGGTCACGTACTTCTGAGATATCCGCTGAAGACCACCGTCAGTTCAGAGGTCCGGGCAGAGGTCACCATATCTGATGAACAATAGGGACCTGCCGATCGGGATCTTCGATTCAGGCATCGGAGGGTTGACTGTTCTGAAGGAGATTATAAACAGCTTACCCGGGGAGGGCACAATCTATCTCGGAGATACTGCACGGGTGCCTTATGGCAGCCGCTCACCCGAGACCGTAACCAGATATTCGTTCGAGAATACGCACTTCCTTTTTTCAAAGGGGATCAAGCTGCTGGTCATCGCCTGTAACACGGCCTCGTCAATAAGCCTGGAGCCAATAAGACAGTCAGTACCCGTTCCGGTCATCGGGGTCATAGAACCGGGAGCGCGGGCAGCGGCCGCGGCAACACGCAATAAAAAAATCGGCATCATCGGCACTGATGCCACCGTCCGGAGCAACGCTTATCCATCTGCCATAAGATCGATTGACAATACTATTGAGGTGTTCAGCCTGCCCTGTCCGCTCTTTGTCCCTCTTGTCGAAGAGGGCTGGACCGAGGGGGCGGTTGCCGAACTGACTGCAGAGACCTATCTCAGGGATATCAGGGAAAAGGGTATTGATACGCTTGTTCTGGGCTGCACCCACTACCCTCTCCTGAAGGGCATACTGTCGAAGATCATGGGGACGGGGGTGATGCTGATAGACTCGGCGATCGAGACCGCATCCGCAATCAGATCCGTACTCGGGGACCGATCGCTGCTCCGGGACGCCGCAGAAGAAGGCAGCAGACAGTTTTACGTGACCGATTCCCCTGAGAAATTTGTGCGTGTCGGGGAGCGGTTTCTCGGCAGCAATATCCGCTTTATACAAAAAATAGAACTTGAACCGGAGGTATGACAGATGCGGTTTGACGGCAGACAGGAGAACGAAATACGAGAGGTAAAGATAACCCGCAATTTCATCAGCACTGCCGAAGGCTCAGTCCTGATTGAACTCGGCAATACGCGGGTGATCTGTAATGCCACCATTGAGGAAAGAGTCCCCCCTTTTTTAAAGGACCAGAACAGGGGCTGGATCACTGCGGAATACTCGATGCTTCCGCGGGCCACTCAGGTCCGCACGTCGAGAGAGTCCTCAGTCGGCCGCGTCAGCGGGCGCACCCATGAGATCCAGCGCCTCATCGGAAGGTCACTCCGGTCTGTGGTCGACCTTGAACGCATCGGCCAGAGGACGATCTGGATCGACTGCGACGTCATACAGGCTGACGGCGGGACCAGGACCGCAGCCATAACCGGAGCGTTTTTGTGCCTCTGCGACGCTGTCGGCCGTGCGATGAGCAAAGGCAGCATCTCCACCAATCCGCTTCGGGATTATCTTGCCGCGGTAAGTGTCGGCGTTGTCAAGGGAGTGCCGCTGCTGGACCTCTGCTATCAGGAAGATTCCGCTGCGGACGTTGACATGAACGTCATCATGACCGGCAGGGGGGATATCGTTGAAATACAGGGCACTGCCGAGGGCAGCCCTTTTTCCCTCGGCACGCTCGACAGCCTTATAGGTCTCGCCCAGACCGGCATTTCGCAGCTGGTGACCATTCAGAGAGAACTGCTCGGGATCAATCTTTGATTCTGAAAAATATCAATTTTATGTGGTAGAATACACGAAATATCCGGAGGTATTAACATTGAACGTATATAGAAGTATTTTTATATGGCTGCTGATCGGCATCATGGTCATTCTGCTGTTTAATCTTCTGAACACACCGAAGAAAAACCTGGAAGATATTATTTTGTCGGATTTCCTGACAAAACTTGAAGAAGGCCAGGTCGACGAAGTGGCTCTCAAGGAGAATTCGATCACCGGCCGCTTCAAAGACGGTACGAAATTCAAGACCTATTACACCGATTATCCCCAGCTTGTGGAACAATTACGGGACCTGGATGTCAAGATAACCGTGAAGCCACCGGACCAGAACCCATGGTATGTGAACATATTCTTCACCTGGGGGCCGATCATCTTCATCGCAGTAATATGGATATTTTTCATGCGCCAGATGCAATCCGGAGGCAATAAGGCCCTGTCCTTCGGCAAATCAAAGGCCCGCCTGATTTCGGAGAAATCGGTCAAGGTCACCTTTGCCGATGTCGCCGGGGTTGAGGAGGCGAAGGCGGAGGTACAGGAAATCATAGATTTCCTCAAGGACCCGCAGAAGTTTCAGAAGCTCGGAGGCAAGATCCCCAGGGGTGTTCTTCTGGTCGGATCACCCGGCACCGGCAAAACTCTGCTCGCAAAGGCCATCGCCGGCGAGGCGGGAGTCCCTTTCTTCAGCATCAGTGGCTCTGACTTTGTGGAGATGTTCGTCGGCGTTGGGGCATCAAGGGTAAGAGACCTCTTCGAACAGGCGAAAAAGAGTGCCCCCTGCATCATATTCATAGATGAGATCGATGCCGTGGGCAGACACAGGGGTGCGGGTCTTGGCGGTGGTCATGACGAACGTGAACAGACCCTGAACCAGTTGCTGGTAGAGATGGACGGTTTCGAAGGCAACGAAGGAGTCATTATCATAGCAGCCACGAACAGGCCGGATGTGCTCGACCCTGCTTTGCTCAGACCGGGAAGATTCGACCGGCAGGTCGTTGTTTCTCTTCCTGATGTCAAAGGAAGACTTGAGATACTGAAGGTGCATACCAGAAAGATCCCTGTTG
This sequence comes from Thermodesulfovibrionales bacterium, assembly GCA_049799315.1. Lineage (GTDB taxonomy): Bacteria > Nitrospirota > Thermodesulfovibrionia > Thermodesulfovibrionales > UBA6898 > PALSA-1316. The sequence goes on from JBARHQ010000185.1 coordinate 8,262, forward strand.
ACGAAATGGTTAATCTTGATCGCATAGCAAGGGGAACACCCGGCTTCTCCGGTGCTGATTTGGCCAATCTTGTGAACGAGGCGGCACTGCTCGCTGCACGGCAGGCAAAGACCAAGGTTGAAAATTCTGATTTTGAAGCCGCCAAGGACAAGGTCCTTATGGGTGTCGAGAGAAAGAGCATGATCATCAGCGACACGGAAAAGAAGAATACTGCCTATCATGAGGCAGGACATGCCCTTGTAGCCAAACTCACGCCGGGAACAGACCCGATCCATAAGGTAAGCATCATACCCAGAGGCAGGGCGCTCGGCGTAACGCAGCAGCTTCCTCTGGATGACAAATATACCTATTCAAAGGACTATCTGAACAAGCAACTCCTGGTGCTTATGGGCGGACGCGCTGCAGAGGAGATTGCCCTTAACCAGATGACTACCGGCGCTGGCAATGACATCGAGAGGGCCACTGCCCTTGCCCGAAAGATGGTTACGTCATGGGGCATGAGCGATAAGCTCGGACCGGTGACCTTCGGCAAGAAAGAAGAGCACATCTTCCTTGGCAGGGAAATGAGCCAGCATAAGGACTACAGTGAAAAGACTGCAGAAGACATCGATGAAGAGGTGAAGCGGATCGTCACCGAGGCCTATGTGATCTCAAAAAAGCTGCTTGAGGAGAGGTACAGTCTGCTTGACGCCTTTGCGCGTCGTCTTCTGGAAAAAGAGACCATGGACGGCCCTGAGATCGATGCCCTGCTCGCTGATGAGAACAGACACCAGCAGTCGACTGAACCCGAGTGTAACGAAACCGGCTGCACCGGCATCGCCTGAATACAGAATTGACATTATTTTGAAAATCTCCCCCAACCCCTCTTGCCAAAGAGGGGTTTTGTTTTATACCTCCCGGAGCCTGTCCTGAGCGAAGTCGAAGGGGGAAAGGAAGGATAGGAGGGATTTGATGAAGTTACGTTGGTCACATTTTGAACTAGACCTCGGCAAAAAAACCCATATCATGGGCATCCTCAATATTACCCCTGATTCGTTCTCTGACGGCGGGCGGCATTTTGATCTTGCACAGGCGGTCGACCATGCGCTCCGAATGGTCGGCGAAGGGGCGGATATCATTGATATCGGAGGTGAATCAACAAGACCGGGTTCTGACCCTGTTTCGCTTGACGAGGAGATACGACGGACAGTGCCGGTCATTAAGGCCATTGCAAAGAGGGTTTCAGTCCCCTTATCAATAGATACATATAAGGCTGAAGTGGCAAAGCAGGCCCTGGATGCCGGTGCTGCAATAGTCAATGATATCAGCGGGCTCAGGTTCGACCCTGAAATGCCGAAGATCGTTGCTGCATATAAAGTACCGGTTGTCGCAATGCATATCAAGGGGACACCAAAAAATATGCAAGCCAGCCCTTCTTATACAGCCCTGATACCGGAAATTATCGATTACTTCAGGGAATGCATCCGTCTGGCGACCCAGGCCGGTATTTCAGAAGAGATGATCATCCTTGATCCTGGTATCGGCTTTGGCAAGACCATTGATCATAATCTGCAGCTCCTCAATAATCTTGACGCCTTCAGGGTTTTGGGCAGGCCGCTGCTGGTCGGACCGTCGCGGAAGGCCTTTATCGGGAAAATACTGGATGGCGCCCCACCCTCTGAAAGGCTCGAGGGAACAGCAGCAGCCGTTACTGCATCAATACTGAAAGGCGCGCATATCGTCCGGGTGCATGATGTTAAAGAGATGGTGAGGGTAGCCAGGGTGGCCGATGCGATAAAGACAAGTGATATAATTAAGCTGAGATTATCTCTCCGGATGAGGTGAAGCAAAAGCGCTGACAAAGCGTTGAGCAGGTTATGTTTAAAAAAGCCATTTTCTGCTATGGAGTTGTTTTTGTAGTTATCTGTGTATGCATAGTTACTCTGCCGAGTTGTTCGGGACGGTCAAGCAGGCAGAAACAGGTGACTGTCATTTTCCGGTTTGATGATTTTTCCTCCGGCACCCCGACCGGTATGATACAGGATATCATTGACGCCTTCAAAAAAAGTAAAGCCCCCTTGACCGTAGCGGTCATCCCTTTTTTTGATCCGGTCAATTATCATGACCCATCCCGGAATGAGGAGGTTCCTCTTTCACCAGCCCATGCAAAAATCCTGCAGCACGGATTTAGTGACGGCATAGTGGATGTGGCACTGCATGGTAACACTCACAAGACCATTGCCGGCAAACGCCTAACTGAGTTTTCGGGCCTTGATCCGAAGATCCAGACTGAAAAGCTGGCCAAAGGAAAGAAACTGCTTGAGGGTGTTATAAACGCGCCTGTCACCGTCTTTGTGCCGCCGTGGAACACCTATGACCTCAACACTCTGCGGGCACTTGAGAACCTCGGGTTGCCGATCCTTTCAGCCAGCAAAAAAGGCGATGCGCCGGAAGAGCGGCGGCTGAAATACCTGCCGGCTTCGACCGACCTTCTCCGCATAAGAGATGCGGTCGAGACAGCAAGAACCTCTTCTGATACTCAGCCTGTTATTGTCGTGCTGTTCCATATATTTGACTTCACCGAAATTGATAAGAAGCTCGGCAAGACCAGCTTTCAGGGGTTCGTGGATCAGTTGAATTGGCTCAGGACACAGGAAGACGTCAGGGTTCTGTCGGTCAGCCAGGCGGCTGAAGCAATCAGGGACCTGAGCGCCCGGCGGTTGTTGTTCAACAGACGGAATTACTGTCTTTCGCGGCTTCTGCCAGCTGTGCTGCGGGAGAAAGAAGCCGTTTGGCTTTATCAGGAATACCGCGCTTTTCCCCCTGTGCTTCTGAGAGTTGCCGGCTTCTATCTGACACTCGTCTTTATCGCAGTTCTTATTTTAAGGCGTTACAGAAGGCGTAAAGGTCCTCAGACCTGAGGCAGCCGGGCGGACGACCTATGGTCATAGTGGTGACAAATACCTTAAATAGGCTGTCAGTAATGCCTTGGATGAGCTTTGCGGAATTCTGAGGGCTCCTGCCGGAGGCCGTTACTGCCACAGATGCCGAGTTTTTTCTCCAGCCCCTCACGTTGCGCTGCGGTGAATAGATCAACATATTTCACATTCGGAGGAAAGGTATAGAGCACTGCATACCCGTCCCTGACCATCATCTCGTTGATCAGCTTGCCCTCTGAGGTCCTGATATAAACGAGGAGCCTGTCGTACTTATCTCTCTCAACAACATCCCTTTCGACACTCACACGCCATGATGAACCGGCAATGAGGGCTTCAAGGTGCTGCTTCGCCTTCTTCCCCCATGGCCTCTGTGCTATCTCCGGCGCATCGATACCAATCAGTCGCAGTTTCTCAGCCCTGCCTCCGACTATAATGCTGATAGTGTCGCCGTCAAAGACACGCTCAACCCGCATCAGGCTTGTCAGGCTCCTGTCGGGAGAATTCCCCTTTTTCGTACCACCGTTAACATTCCGGTCGATCAGCCCATAGAGAATAGAACCGAGGGAAAGGCAGGCAATAATAATATATTTTATGTATCGTTTTGACATCATCTGTTTCTTGCGTGATCCTTCCCCTTATACGATCTAGACTTCCAGCAGATAGAACTGCCGAAAAGTTCTGCCTGCAACACCTTATAGTCATTTCATGCAGCCTGCCAGCATTCCTTATTAAATGCCACTGGCGCCACGGCTGCGTTTACGTGATTCATGATCAAATCACGTTGTCATTGCAGGACGTTTGAGGTGGTTCTATCTGCTGCCGTACAACGTTAATCCTAGCGTGCTCACACCCTAATTAATCCACAACCAGAAAAGCGCATTTGAGATATTCTGTCTCAGGCATGGCAAGCAGCACCGGGTGGTCCATGGCCTGAGACCGTAGCGTCAGGAGGCGCAGACTCCTTCCAGAGGCTTGCGCTGCGACGAGAAGCAAATCGATGAACATATCCTTCTTTAGGTGATAGGAGCAGGATGAGGTTGCCAAAAGGCCACCCGGTTTCAGCAGCCGCATGCAGGCAGCATTCAGATCAGTATAAGCGCGGACCGCCTCCCTGATCTTAGAGGCGCTCTTGACAAAGGCAGGAGGGTCGCAGACGATAAAATCATATGCAGCGCCCGCCTCTCCCTGTCTCCTCAGGAAATCGAAGACATCACTGATGACAAACCCTGCCTTCTCCTGAAGATTGTTCATTGCGGCATTCTGTTCTGCCTGCCTGACCGCACGTTCCGAGGAATCGACTCCGGTCACCCGGACCTTGCCTGATGCAGCCAAGCGCAGGCTCCAGGAACCTGTGTGACAAAAGAGGTCCAGACCGCTGCCGTGTTTGACAATCTTTGCAAAAGCGCTTCTGTTTTCGCGCTGATCAAGAAAAAAGCCGGTCTTCTGACCTTCCATCGGATCAACGGTAAAACGGACCCCGTCCTCATCGATCACCGGCAATGGCTCCAGGCCGCCCTTGTGCAATTCCTTGTACTGCGGCAGTCCCTCAAGCAGCCGCGATCTGCTGTCATTCCTCACCACAATCGTCTCAGGATTCAGGATCTCATCAAGCAGGCCAAGGATAAGGTCTTTCTGCGCCTCCATGCCGGCGGTCAGCAATTGGACGACAATGCATGACTCATAACGGTCGACAATAAGTCCGGGAAGATAATCGGCCTCACTGAAGACAAGGCGGCAGTGTGCGGCATCAGTAAGGATATTACCCCTGAGGTCTATGGCACGCTTCAGGCTGTTCGAGAAAAAAGTGCGGTCAATGGGAATATTCTCTCTCGTGAGCACCCTGACTGCTATCAGGCTATTCGGATTGATATACCCGGAGCCGATAAGGGTTTCCTTCCGGTCGAAGATCTGTACCAGCGAGCCAGGGGCAAAATCCCGGAGGTTTTCCTCTATCTCGTTAGAGAATACCCAGAGGTGACCATGTAGTATTCTCCTGGACCGTTTGAGGTGGACTTTCTGCATTCAATACCACATCATGGCCTCAAAGT
>JBARHQ010000186.1:0-4311 GCA_049799315.1 Thermodesulfovibrionales bacterium
CACAGATCAATCTGAGCTGGTCGGATACAACGAATGAGACCGGCTATAGAATATACAGGAATACGCAAAATCTTATGGCTGGGACCCCTATATCCCTGTCAGCAGGTTCTACGTCATACAGTGCAACATCCCTGTCAGCCTCGACTACATATTACTATTGGGTAGAGGCCTATAATGCCAACGGGTCGGCCAGCGCCAGCTGTAACGCGACAACTCCCACACCTGGAGGAGGGACTCCACCTGCAGCTCCTGCAAGTCTGACATGTACTGTCGCAAGCTCCACACAGATCAATCTGAGCTGGTCGGATACAACGAATGAGACCGGCTACAGAATATACAGGAATACGCAAAATCTTATGACCGGGACCCCTATATCTCTGTCAGCAGGTTCTACGTCATACAGTGCAACGGCCCTGTCAGCCTCGACTACATATTACTATTGGGTAGAGGCCTATAATGCCAACGGGTCGGCCAGCGCCAGCTGTAACGCGACAACTCCCGCAGCTCCCGGCGGGGGGCCAACGCCCGGAGATGGAACGACTTATTCGACGCCACAGCTTATTACGCCGGGGACGGCAGTGATGGCTATAGATCTTGCTGCGGGCGCCACGAGATATTATACGTTTAGTGTACCGACCACGGCCGCGGGTATTGAGTTCGGCATGGCACAGGTTTATCAGAGAAATGAGTCAAATTGCAATGTTGTGATTGCAACGAGCAATACTGCAATAGATCAAAAATATACCGCTGCCATGGCGTTCTATGCTGCAAACGGCGGGGCGCAAGTTGGATGGACTGATTCATTCAGGTCGCCTACTGCTTGGGCACAAATGGCTGGTACATCCGGAGAAACAGTTTCTATTTCGTCACCATTTCCAGCGTACGTTTTATATGTTAAAATAAAAAATGAGGGCACCCTCAAACAGCAATATAATCTCAATGTAACGGTGAAATGACGACAAGTTGATTGGGAAGCGTCCCTGGAAAATGTTTGATTAAGAATAAATATAAACAGTACGAAAGGTAGTCGAAGGCTGATGAAGAAGTTACTTGTTGCTGTTGGAATTATTTCGCTCATAAGTGTTAAAGCCTATGCAGATGATATTGTCGCCAAGATTGGTGACCGGAAGATTACGGGTCAGGATTATATTAATTTTATCGAGTCCTTTCCTCCTGATAAAAAGAAGTTTCTTGATGATAATCTTCAGAACAGAAAGATGGTGCTTGAGCGGATGGTCCAGGTTGAGGTGGTTTCCGAAATAGCCAGGAAAAAGGGTCTGGACAAGGACCCGAAGATCAGTATCCAGCTGGACAATATTCTGAAGGAGTTCCTGGCTCAGGAGATGCTGAAGACCGTTGGAGAGGGGGAGCCGACAGCGGAGGATATCACCCAGTATTATAGGGCACATCCCGAGGAGTTCAGGATGCCGGAGATGGTCAGGGCGCGACATATACTTGTCAAGATAGGCAAAGCAGCTCCGGGAATTGACATGATAATGGAGAGGTCGAAGGCAAAGGAGAAAGCAGATGCCCTGCTTGCCAGGATAAAGGCTGGTGAGGACTTTGCCAAACTTGCTGAAGAAAATTCTGATGACACGGCCTCTAAGCCGAAGGGAGGAGATTTAGGTTTTCTTCCGCGTGGGAAGAAGCCTGCCGAGTTCGAGGCAAAGGTCTTCTCGATGAAGGTTGGCGAGATGAGCGAGGTTGTCGAGGCGAATTACGGATTTCATATTATTAAGGTCGAGGCGAGGAAAGATGCCGGAGTTGAGCCTTTAGATGATATTAGAGAAAAAGTGAAGGAGAAAGTAAAGGCATTCGTGAAGCAGAGCAAGACATCAGAGTTTATGCATCAGGCATTTAAGGATGCCGGCGTCGTGTTTTATATGGACAATGTTAAGCTGCCAGAGAGAAAAAAGTAAACTGAATATTGACAGTATTTCGCCCAGTTAGCGGCAGCAGCGCGATATTGTATTGCACGCTTGATCATGCCTGATTGTGGGATGGACGATTCGGCTGGTTCAGATAGCAAGGTAATAGTGTGTGAGCGCCTGAACTTCGGTCTCTGGAAGGAAGGATCAGAAACTGCATCATTGACTGATGCGCAGAGACAGATGCTGAGCAGGCTGCTTGCCCTTTTCCCTTCATCACCTTTCCGAATCCTCTATGTTGGGTGTAGCGCTTCCTTTGATTTATTGTCCGAACTCTGCAATTCTATCGAAGCAAAAAAGTCATCAGAGGCTTCGGACACCAGTTTGTCTTTAGGCGATGCTCTTCAATTAATACATTCAGAGATTGATGGATTTCTTGATACTGATGAGGATCAATCGTATGATGTCATAGTGTTTCTCGAGTCAGCACAGCGTGCCACCTCTCTTGACCATCTGATAAAAAAAACGGCCAGGCTTCTCAAACAGAACGGTACGATTGTTATTGCTGATGAAGTCCGGCGCGATCAATCCCTTGCTGCTTTTGACGTTCCCTATTCGGACATTGATTTCGAGATCCTGCTTTCAGAAAATAACTTTAAGATCATTCATAATGAATCAGTTGGGCGTCTGGTGCTGCCGATGAGAAATTTTATTCCACGCGAAGAATGGCGTGGTCGCACGGAATGGTATCAGAGTGGTCTGCTCGACTACAGGATTATTTCGTCTAAAAAGGACCCCTATTTCCTAAGAGCTTATTCGAAGCATGATGAAGAACAGATACTTCCGATGTTCAATAGTATTTTTCATGCCGGCAGGAGCATGGCGCACTGGCACTGGAAGTACCGCGACAATCCATACGGAAAATACAATATTGCTTTAGCCATTTCCGAATCCGGAGCATTCGTAGCACACTATGCCGGCTATCCTGTCCCATTTTATGATGCCTCGGAATTTCCAAAATGCTTCATTACCATCCAGTCTGGAGATACGATGAGCAGCCCCGCGGTCAGAAATGTCGGGATCGGCAGGACCGGGATTATGGCAAGGACAGTATTTTACTACTGTGCAAAATTTTGCAGGAATGTTTTGCCGTTGGTTTATGGTTTCAATACGGGCAATGTGAAGAAATTAGGGGAACGTTACTTTAACTACCGTTATATAGACCAAGTCTCCTTCTGGACAAGGGATTTATTGCAAACACCTTTTCAGAAGCCAGGTTTGTTAAACAGGGTGGTTGCGGGATATTCAGTTGATGCTGTTACCTCAGTTGATACAGAATGGGATGTCTTCTTCGATAGTATCTGCGATTCATACAAAATGCTGGTTCAGCGAGACGCCCGTTATGTGAAGTGGCGCTATCTGGATTGTCCGGACAGGATTCACAAGGTTTTTTCAATTCGGAGAAGAGGGCGATTGGTTGGATGGAGTGTTTTCTCCCGGACAGAGGACCGGATAATATGGGGAGATGCCCTCTTTGACAGAAGATATCAGGATTCCGTTCCAGTTCTTCTCCACCGGGTTATTGAGAATTTTTTTCCAGGATCCCGAACTATTGAAGGGTGGTTTTCACCTAATCCTGCCTGGTGGGCTTCAATACTTCGAAATAGCGGATTTGAACCAACAGAGGAACCGAATCACCTGACCCCGGGTTTCCTTATTTTTGAGGAGGAGAGCCTTTTGGAAAAACTGGGGAAATTTCTTTATTATACCAAGGGGGACAGCGATCTCTTTTGATCAGATCAGGCAGCAGGTTTTGTCTTGCTGAATGTATACTGCCATGCCGTTTTTCGCACTTCGCACTGCAGGACGCTGTCATAAGAATTTAACGGCTGTGTGTTAAACCACGAGTTGCAGTCCTTACAGAGAGGGATTTCGGCAGAGCGGCCGCTGGCATCAAGACTCCGGTTCCATGAATATTTTTCGCCATTCCATATCTCCCTCAAAGAGGAGGCGTTTGCATTTCCCATTTTACCATCATTAAACCAGTCTTCACAGCAGAGTCCGACTTCTCCGTTCCAGTAAATAACCATCATGGTTCTGAGCATATAGCACGGGGTTCTTTCTGTCTGAGGGAATTCCCTGGCAAGTGTATTGTCCCTGCTTCCGATCGGGCGAAACGGAGAGATGAGAACCTCATCAACCTTATCGATCCAAAACCTTACAAAATCCGGAACGTCAGGTTTCATCTCATCCTGAACAGTCATATTAACGAGTGTTTTTACCTTATGGCCACTTTTTCGTATCTGCTCAATGAAGGTAATCACATTGCCGACCACGAGATCGTAATCAGCGCCGCATCGGTATTTATTGAACGTATCCCGGTTGATACCGTCGATACTGAAGCCGACCCATGATAGGCCGGTGTCTAAGATCTTTCCTGACA
>JBARHQ010000187.1:0-17688 GCA_049799315.1 Thermodesulfovibrionales bacterium
CCTAGGTAGGCATATCCTTTCCTAGTTGCATGCCACAAAGCAGTATGACCATGATTATCCGTTGAGTTTACGTCAGCCCCTTTTGATAGTAGGTGCTTCACCATTTCGACACTGCGGTTTGCGCCGCTAACGGACGAACGCCACTCTACTGTACCTATCAGTGCCGTGCCAGAATGTTTACGCTGCACATTAATGTCAACTCCTTTTGACAGTAACAAATCTACGATTTCTATGTTAGAATATAAGCCAGCAGCAATCCACAATGCATTTGCACCACACGTTTGAATATCCAGACCCTGGGAAAGTAAAAATTGGATCACACTATAATTTTTTTCGTAGCATCCTGTAGCCACCGACTCACTAAGCGCGCTACCACCGAACTGATCCGTTGCGTTTATGTCAGCCCCTCGGCTCACAAGTAGTTTGACAAGACCCAGATTTACACGCTGTTTACATGCTAACATTAGCACCGTTTTGAAAGGCCCTTCCGTCCAATTCTCTGTATTCCACCGGGCATTCACATCGGCCCCGTTGTCCAAGAGGATTCTTACAATCTCATCCAAGCGCCTGCTATGGATTGCCAAAAATAGAGCCGTTTTTCCCATGCTATTGCCGCTTCTTGTTCTGGCATTTACCTCCGCGCCACGGTTGAGCAGCACTTTGACTATTTCAACGTGGCCTGCGCCGGACGCATACATCTGCGCTGTCATATCAACGTCATCGGGACTGTTAGACGAAGTACCTTGCTTCGTGAAGGTGCTTGGTTGCCCACCTTGAACCGACTGAAACCCTTCGGTTATTACCCGCGTACCAGAAATTACGCGTGCGTTGACATCTGCCCCTTTGTTTAGCAGAAGCCTGACAACATCAATATGACCCTTTTGCGCAGCGTAAATGAGAGGTGTAAAACCCTCACTCCCACCATCCCTTTTATTGACATCAAAACCTTGAGCCAACGTGCTTTCCACATCACGAACGTTCCCCATTTTCACATCATCAAAAAAACGTTCCTGCGCGGTCATTCCGAGCCTGTCCATGCCGTGAGCAAACTTGTCACCGGCTGTCCTACCTATACAGCCAGCCAAAAGTAGTGCGCATGATACAATTAGGAAAAATATTTGTTTCATAGTCTCCTCCTTTTGTTCAACCAGTTATTATCTAGTTACACGCAGGCATCTACATATAGATGCACTCATCTACAGGTATATGCAAGCATCTATCGGTAGATGCCTGCTTGGTATATACAGGTAGATGCTTTTCCAGGGTATGCCCGCGATATTACCATAATTCACAAACCAGAGCCGCTGCCCTGGCTTGAGTATCAGACACGTTTTCAATTGACTACCTCTAGAACCGGATGATAGGTTTGCTGCTGATTCTGCGGCGGCGGTGCGGGGAAAAAGACAGAGGGAAATATATCCCTGTCAAATTCACCCGATAAAGTTTTTCCCATGTCCCCATGCACTCCATCACCTCCAAAAAGAAGTGACCTTAATTTATCAGCCGGCTCTCTCGATGTCAATCTGAATCAGATTGCCTGAAAGTCTCATCCGCTCTTGCTGCCGAGCACCTTTCGAAGTAGTGCGGTGGCTGTAATAAGATGCTCTTCGGGATTGAGCGAAGGGCCGAGGAGAGCGACCTGAACAGCCCTGGTCAGGAGCCGCTCGTCATACTTGGCATCCGGACAGCGCCTGCGCAGTTCGGCTATAAGATACGTGAAATTCAACATCCGGGACGGTCTTAGTGCAGGACCAAGCGAATCATAAACAAGGGTGTTTTCACGGAAAACCAGGATTGATCCATCTCTCACGTAGACGTTGCCAAACCCCCGTCGTTCCTCGGTTGTTACCTCGCGAATACTCTTGGTAGTCTTTGAGAGCATCATGCCGCCCGATAGTACTGCACGTCCCGGGCTTACTGAACGGCTTTTGACAGTCTCGGTTGTAACGTCATTAATGATTGCAGTGCCACGCAGGATGAGATCTATTTCCTGAAAAGGAATACTAAGGCTGCCGCCATTCTCCGCTGTAACGCCGAGATCACGCTCGCCGAGACTGAACCTCCGCACAATAAATGCACGACCTTCCATCGCTATCTCGCCAGCAGTAAGTACCGATGCCTTGAACCCAACGGTCTGGAGTTTTTCGGCAAGTTCCACTGCCCGCCCTTCTTCTGCAAAGACGGCAACAGTTACAGGTCCTTTGCCAGGCACACGCAGGCGCGCTAATGCCTCATAAACCGTTGCTCCCATGGCGGCTGCCAGGACTTTGGCGAGGATTTCCTTATCTTCGTTCAGGCTATGTATTGCTACAATATGCATCGTTTCCGAAGGTCCTTCTTTCTCGTGTCCAACACTTCGCTTTGCGGGAATCTTCATGAGCTATAGGCTCACAAAGGAGCATGAAAGTAATCAACCCACCCCTACACCCCTCCCAAGAGAGGACTTTCGAGACAACGACACCAAAAAATAAACATTCAAATAATAGACTCCCTACGGAACAGATATATCGTAGGCCTTTATCTTGCGGTGGAGGTTTGACCGTTCGATGTCAAGGACCTCAGCGGTTTTTGATATATTCCATCCGTTTTCCTCAAGTTTTCTCATTATGAAGTCCTTTTCGAACATATCCCGGGCATCCTTGAGAAGATTGAAAGAAAAATAGTCCGATTTGGACGTGCTCGGGATGGAAAGATCTGCAGGTGTTATGGTCTTGGCAGGTGTCATGATAACCAGCCTCTCCAGAGTATTTTTAAGCTCCCTGATGTTGCCGGGCCACGAATGCCTCTGGAGTATCCTGATTGCGTCGGCGCTGATCTTCTTCGGCTGCTGACGGTATTCTGCAGCAAAGAGTTCGAGGAAATAGTCAACCAGTTCCGGAATATCCTCAACCCGCTCCCTCAGGCCAGGGACCTTGAGGGGGATAACATTCAGTCTGAAATAGAGGTCTTCCCTGAAGTTGTTCTTTTTCACCTCTTCGCTGAGGTCCTTGTTCGTTGCAGATATGATCCGCGTATCCACCTTTATATTCTTGCTGCCGCCGACCCGCTGGAACTCCTGCGTCTCGAGCACGCGCAGGACCTTTGCCTGGGTCTGGAACGACATATCGCCGATTTCATCCAGGAAGAGCGTCCCGTTGTCAGCCTGCTCGAACTTCCCTTTCTTCGTCTCGAAGGCACCCGTGAACGATCCTTTTTCATGACCGAACAGCTCGCTCTCGATCAGCTCCTGGGGTATTGCCGCACAATTCACCTCAACAAAGGCCTTGCCGGACCGGGGGCTGTTTTCATGCAGCAGCCTGGCAACCAGCTCCTTGCCGGCGCCGCTTTCACCCAGGATCAGGACCCTGCTGTTGCTGACGGCAGCGAGCTTGATCTGTTCCCTCAGCTGGACCATCTTTGGAGAGTTGCCGACCAGCCTGAACTTTTTCAGGAGGTCCTGTTTTAGCGCCCTGTTCTCGACTTCAAGGTTCCGCTTCTCAAGGGCCCGCTGGACAGTCAAAAGGACCTTTTCCATCGAGAGCGGTTTTTCAAGGATATCGTAGGCCCCCATCCTGGTCGCCTTCACGGCAAGTTCTATATTGGCATGACCCGAGATGATGACCACAGGAAGGGCCGGATGCATTTCAAGGAGCTGTGTCATCGTCTGGATACCATCAATGCCCGAGAGCCAGACATCCAGGATAACAACATCGGGGACCATGCCCTTTGCCATCCGCACTGCATCTTCTCCGGATGCAGCAGACACAACGTCAAAGCCCTCATCTTCAAAGATCCCGGACAGACTTGTCCGTATGCCCTCTTCATCGTCAACGATCATCATCGTTGTCTTAGCCATCGGGTCTAGCCCTCCCTGACAGGGAGCTCTATCGAAAAAATCGTCCCCTGCGGTTCGTTATCTCTGGTCCGTATATAACCCCGGTGCTCGGTAATGATCTTGCTCGCGATAGCCAGACCAAGGCCCGTGCCATCCCTCTTTGTCGAGAAGTACGGAAGAAACAGCTTCTCCCTGTCTTCGTCCCTGATGCCAGGTCCATCGTCCGCAATCTCGACAAACACCCTGTTTGCCGCGCGGTCATGGTTTACGGATATCGCAATATGTCCCTTTGCCTGCATTGCCTGGATTGCATTGTCCACAATGTTTATTATAACCCTTTTAAACTGTTCCGCATCCAGGTCAACAAACGGTTCGTCAACAGGCACTAAGGATTTTATCGTAATCCCCTTGTAGTCTCGATAGAGATTGATGACGCCCTCGAGGATGCCGGATATCAGCGTCGGCGCCTTCCTGATCTCAGGCATCTTGCCGAAACGTGAAAATTCATTGACCAGCCTCCTGAGACTCTCGACCTCCTTGATGATCGTCTTTGTCGAGCGTTCAAAGACCTTGCCGAAATCACTGTCCTGGTTGTTCCATTTTTTTATCATATGGTCGGTCGAAAGCTTGATCGGGGTCAGCGGATTCTTGATCTCATGAGCTATCCTCCGGGCGACCTCTTCCCAGGCAAGGGCCCTCTGCACCCTGACCAGTTCGGTCATATCATCGAAGACCACCAGCGTACCGAGAAAATTATCAACATCGCCGAGTGCCGCCATGAATATCCGCAGCAGAATGCGGCGTTCGCCGACAGTGACCCTGAACTCCCTCTCGACAATCCGGGAGTCACGGATCCTTACCTGTTTGACCGCCTCTTTCAGTTCATCTGAATCGAGCATCGTCAACAGCACCGAATAATTCTGACTGATAAGGGCTCCCGGCTCCAGCATGAGAATCCTGCAGGCGGCATTGTTGATCGTCAGAATATGGCCGGCAGGATCGAGTGATATGACCCCGGAATTTATATTGTCGAGAATGTTCTCGATGATAAGCCTTCGCCGGTCCGACTCCTTCAGTGCTGTCTGGAGCGACCCCTTGCTCTCTTTCAATTCCCGTACCATTTTGTTAAACGACAGCACCAGCAGCCCTATCTCGTCTTCGCGGTTGCTGTCAACCACAGCATCGAGGTTCCCCCGCGCAACATCCTCTGTTGCCTGTGCAAGCATCTGGATCGGATCGGTGATACCGCGCGCTACCCTCAGCGCCACCCACAGGGCCATAAAGATGGCCATCAGGGTGAAAAAACTCAGGATAAGAATATAGTTGACCTTGATCGGTGTCTTCCACGATTCCAGCGTCTGATAATTCTTGTAGGCCGCCTTGATAGCCTCGACATTCCGGCTTATCTCAGGACTCATCAGTGTTTCGACCACAACAATCCCTGTCTGCCGGCTTCCTCTGAACTCCGGGGCGACCGCCCTGATGATATCTCCCTTCACCCCGGTGATGACCTCTACGTCAGCCTTGCCTTCAAAGGCGGCCCGTACGGTTTCCGAGGCATTCCCCGGGAGTTCTGCAAGATGCTGCACAGAATAAATATTCCCGGTTTTGCCACCTGAGGAAATCGACTTGGCGTATGCCAGAGTCTGCTGACGCTCCATCTCATACGCCGCCTTCGCAATCTCGACAGAAAGGGTCAGCGGCTGGCGCACCTGGGGATCAAACCACCGGTCGAGGTACCGCGTTATCACGCTGCTCGAAACAATGAAGAGCAGTAATGAAGGTATCATGGTCAATACGACCAGAACAATGACGAATTTGGTCTTGAATTTGTAGCCGAGCACCTTGTTTTTTCTTTCGAGATAAACCTTCAGAAGGCTCTTTGAGACAAAAAATATGAGGGTGAGCAGGGCTATCAGATTGAGGTTCAGGAGTATAAATATGATGAGTTTGGTAAAAAATGAAACATTCTCCAGCCTCATATAATGGATCTCGACCGCAAACGCACTGATAATCAGAACGACTGCTATGAGCGAAATCATGATAAAACGAAGTTTCTTCACCGGGAGCCCTCTATCAGGATAATCCCGGAATCTTTTCTGATCTTGAATTCATTGTCCCGGACAAAAATAAGGATGTGACCTATCAGAGGCGGCAGCTTACCGGTCTTGGACTCGACCGTTATCCTGACAAAGTACTGTCCCGGTTCAAATTCACGGGTATTCGTCAGCTTGAGGTCTTTCACCACCAGCGCCCCCGTCAGCATCGATTCAAAGGACCTGAACCGCTTCTCGATGATCGTCTGCCCATCGAAGGAACTCATCAGGTATTCCTTTTTGATCGGGTCTGATTTCAGCGTGCGGGCGAAGAACTTGCCGAGGACAAACTCATTGGACCAATGTTTCCATACCCTGAACAGGTCCGCATACAAACGGAATTCCTTGTCCATGCCGTCCCGTATTTCCTGTACGGTTTTTTCATCAGGCACGAACGAAAATGATATGTAAATATCGTTATTGACCAGTCTGACATCGGGCCCCGAGATTGTATGTCCATCTGCCTGAACCGGAGACAGTGCCAAAAAGAGGACAAGGGACAGCAATATCGGGATAGTGAGAAGTCGTAACATGCAGCGCTCATATCTCCAATAAATTTATTTCCATTATAGCATATCAATATGTATAGTAATGGATATGCATTGTGAGGAGGATGCCATGCAGTTTCATGCGGTAACGATCGAAATTCCGGCTGATTGCAACCTGATTTTAGGGCAGACGCACTTTATCAAAACAGTCGAGGACCTCTATGAAATCATTGCGACCACCGTTCCCCATGCGCAGTTCGGCATTGCCTTTGCCGAGGCATCCGGCCCCTGTCTGATACGGACTGAGGGCAATGATGACGGACTGGTTAATGCAGCGGTCAGAAATATCACTTCCCTGGGCGCCGGCCATGTATTCTGTATCATGCTCAAGGCTGCCTTCCCGATCAATATCCTGAACCAGGTCAAGCAGTGTCCCGAGGTCTGCACCATATTCTGCGCAACGGCAAACCCACTCGAGGTGGTCGTTGCCGAGACCGCCGCCGGCCGGGGCATCATGGGGGTTATTGACGGGTCTTCTCCGCGCGGAGTCGAAACGCCCGGGGATAAGGCACACCGCAAGGAATTTTTGAGGAAAATAGGATATAAACTTTAGGAGAAATATGAAGATACCTGACCTGAAGTACGACAGCAGCGGACTCATTCCGGCCATAGTTCAGGACGCCGTGAACAATGAGGTCCTGATGATGGCATATATGAACCGGGAATCACTTGAAACCACCGTAGAGACGGGGTATACGCATTTCTGGTCACGCTCCCGGTCCAAGTTCTGGAAAAAGGGCGAGACATCAGGCCATGTACAGCTGGTAAAATCGATCCTGTATGACTGCGATAAGGATACCCTTCTGATCCGGGTAGAACAGAAAGGTCCTGGCGCGTGCCATACCGGCCACCGCTCCTGTTTTTTTACGGATATCTCCGGAAGGGAACTGACTGATGCTGTTTTTTCCGCGGATACTGTCTACGGGAAGAAATGATCCTCGATGATGTGTATACCGTAATCCTTGAGCGGCGTCAGACCCCGCTCGAAGGTTCATACGTCTGTTCTCTTCTTGCGAAGGGAAAGGACACACTCCTCAAGAAGATCGGTGAAGAGGCCACCGAGGTCGTTATCGCTTCAAAGGGCGGAGACAGGGACCAGACAGTAAGGGAGATCACGGACCTCTGGTTCCACTGTCTCGTGCTGATGGCCGAGGAAGGGATAAGTCCCCGTGATATTTATCAGGAATTCGGAAACCGTTTCGGCAAAGGGAGGAGATAATAAGCATGCAAGACTGCCTGTTCTGCAGGATCATCCAGAAAAAGATCCCCGCGAGGATCATCCACGAAGACGAAGAGGTCCTGGCATTTGAGGACATCAACCCCCAGGCCCCGGTCCATATACTGGTCATCCCGAAGAAACACCTTGCAACCTCGCTGGATATCCGGCCGGAGGATCATGCCCTTGTCGGGAAGCTGTTCCAGGCAGCAGGCGCCATCGCCACGGAGCGGGGCATTGCTGAGCGCGGTTTCCGCATGGTGATGAATACAAATGCAGAGGCAGGCCAGACTGTTTATCACCTGCACCTCCACATACTCGGCGGCAGGCCTATGCACTGGCCGCCGGGCTGAACCCGTGACTCCGGCAGAGAGACCTGTCATCATAGGGTTCGGTCCTGCCGGGATGTTCGCTGCGCTTGAGCTTATTGATCAAGGGATCAAACCCCTGATCTTTGAACGGGGCAAAAGGATAGAAGACCGCTCTGTTGATGTTCAGAGATTTATTAAAGAGCGGGTGCTGGACCCTGAATCGAATATTCAATTCGGAGAAGGCGGTGCCGGCTCATACTCAGACGGAAAGCTGTTTTCGCGCAGAGTAAATTCCCGATATATCAACAAGGTCCTGGATACCTTCATTAAATTTGGTGCGCCTGAGAAAATACGATACGTCAGCAAGCCCCATCTGGGGACAGACGTTCTCTGCAGAATAGTTCGTAATATACGGAGTTATATTCTTGAAAAAGGCGGCGAGATACATTATGGCTCAAAAATGACAGATCTGCTGCTCTCGGATGATGAAGTCCTGGGGGTCGTAACCAATGGCAACGAGGAATATCGGTCTTCAGGTGTCTTTCTCGCGGTCGGTCATTCTGCGCGTGATACGTTTGAGATGCTCCACAGAAAAGGCATAGCTGTCGAGCAAAAGCCGATTTCTGTCGGGGTGAGGATAGAGCATCCCGCTGAAATTATCAACCTCATTCGATATGGCGATAAATATAAGGACCTTCCCGGCATCGGGAATGCTCAATATTCTTTTACCTACACCGACAGGAAAATAAAGAGGGGAGTGTACACCTTCTGCATGTGCCCCGGCGGTGAAGTGGTAAATGCCTCATCTGAATATGGTCAGCTGGTTGTAAACGGGATGAGCTACTCCAGCAGGTCATCGGCATTCTCTAACGCGGCAATGGTTGTGACCTGTCATACGGCTGATTATAAGTCAGCCGATCCCCTGGCAGGGATCGGATTCCAGAAAGAGATTGAGCGCAGGGCATTTCATGCAGGTGGAGGAAGATGGGAAGTGCCTGCTCAGAATCTGATGGATTTCTTAAACGGGAAGACCTCCGGCAGCCTGAATAACAATTCATATAAGATGGGGGCTGTAGCGGCAAACATGAACGAAATTCTTCCCGCATTTATCTGCGAAACGCTTATGGCCGCATTTAATACATGGAAAGAGGATTATCCGCTTTTTGTCTCGGACCACGCGATATTGTTAGGCGCGGAGACCAGGACTTCCTCACCTCTGAAAATTATACGCAGCGGAAGATTTGAATCAGTCAATATAAAAAACCTGTATCCCATAGGCGAAGGTTCAGGCTATACAGGCGGTATTACAAGTTCCGCTGCTGATGCGATTAAAGCTGTGGAGGCGATGCTGGAAACTATTGGCAGTTCTTCCGTCAGGTGACTTACTCTTCTATTCTCCGGTAACGGGCCGGCCTTCGGCCAGGGCAACGGCAGCCTTAAAGATCCCCTCTTCGTCAAGGCCATATTTCTTGCGCAGCAGCTTCTGGGTTCCGTGTTCGACAAAGACGTCGTCAATGCCGAGCAGCCTGACACTGATGCCGGGTAATCCATTTCTGGCGATACACTCCAGCACTGCCGAACCAAAGCCTCCGGCAAGGACATTCTCCTCAACCGTGATTATCTTCTTTGTCTTTTCAGCCAGATTTAGGACCAGCTCTTCGTCGAGCGGCCGCACAAAACGGGCATTCACCACAGCTGCATTGATGCCCTGCTCCCTGAGCCTGCCTGCGGCCGCCATCGCTGGGGCTACAGACTGACCCACCGCAAGGATCGCCAGGTCGTCCCCGTCGATCATCACCTCGGCCTTCCCTCTGGAGAGGCTACTGCAGGCACTCTCCGTACCTGGTATCGCCCTTCCCCTCGGGTACCGTATCGCCACAGGCGCATCAAGCCCGAGGCCGAATTCGAGCATCGCCCTGAGCTCATTGCCGTCCTTCGGGGCCATGAGCACCAGGTTCGGGACAGTCCGCAGAAACGAGAGGTCGAACAGCCCCTGGTGTGTCGGGCCGTCCTCCCCGACGATCCCCCCGCGGTCGACTGCAAAGAGAACCGGGAGGTTCTGCAGGCAGACATCATGCACGATCTCGTCATATGCTCTTTGCAGAAAGGTCGAGTATATCGCCACGACCGGCCTGAGCCCCTGCGTCGCAAGCCCGGCCGCAAACGTCACTGCGTGGGGCTCTGCTATGCCGACGTCGAAGAACCTTTCGGGAAAGCGCTCTGCAAAGGTACGCAGCCCTGTCCCCTCTTTCATGGCTGCCGTGATAGCTACAATCCGGTTGTCCGTTGCGGCAAGTTCGGTAAGGGCCTCGCCGAATACATCGCTGAAGGAAATCGTCGTAACTGCCCCGGTCGTCTCTCCGCATTCTGCAGGGGCCAGGCCAAGATCGCTGTCAAAGGGCCCGGTGCCGTGGTAGATGCAGGGGTCTTCTTCCGAGAACTTGTACCCCCGGCCCTTCTGCGTGACGATATGCAGAAGCACAGGCTCGCTCGTCTCCTTCAGACTTGAAAGTATCCCGATCAGACCGTCGATGTCATGACCGTCGATCGGACCTATATAATTAAAACCCAGGTCCTCGAACAGCCCCCCGGGAAGGAAGAAGCCCTTCAGGGTCCCCTCGGCCTTCTCTGCTATCCTCGTCACACTGCCGCCGATCTTCGGGATGCCTTCGAGCAGGGCCTTCGTCTCTTTCTTGAACTTCTTGTAGAACGTGCCGGTCAGCACCTTGTTCAGGTAATTCGACATGGCCCCGACATTCGGGGATATCGACATCTCGTTGTCATTGAGGACCACAATCAGGTCCTTCCCCATATGCCCGGCATGGTTCAGACCCTCCAGGGCAAGTCCTGACGTCAGTGCCCCGTCGCCGATCACGGCGATCACCTTGCCGGTCTCCTGCGGTCCCCCATGCCCCTTTTTCAGATCTCTGGCCGCTGCAATACCCAAGGCCGCGGAGATCGATGTGGAGCTGTGGCCCGTGCCGAAGACATCGTGCATGCTCTCTCCGATCTTCGGAAACCCGGAAAGACCACCGTGTTTTCTCAGGGTCGCAAAATCCCCGAAGCGGCCGGTAAGAAGCTTGTGGGGATATGACTGGTGACCTACATCCCAGATGATCTTGTCATAGGGGGAGTCGAAGACGCGGTGCAGAGCGATCGCAAGTTCGACCACGCCTAAGTTCGAGGAGAGATGACCGCCGTTGATCGATACCCGTTCGATGATGATCTGGCGCAGTTCTTCAGCCAGGGCCTTCATCTCCCCCGCAGTAAGCGCCTTCAGATCTTCAGGTGCCTTAATTCTTTCTATCATGACCAATCTGCTCCATTTTACTATTATAGCCCAATTCTCCCGGCAGGCAGACAATTTCTTTTTATCCGGTATAGGCATATTATATATACGTGCCCCTTACCGGGTGTCTTTCAGGGAAAGCAATGTCAGACGCCATATCAGGCATAAAGCATCACAATTGCGGAAGGAGAAAACTTAATGGATAAAAATAAGACCCAGGGCAGAATAATGATAATCGGGGCCGGAGGTGTTGCTGCGGTTGCGACACACAAATGCGCGCAGGTCCCTGACGTATTCAGAGAGATCATGGTCGCCAGCAGAACGCTCTCGAAATGCGAAGCACTCAGGAATGATATAAGACAACGATATGGCAGGGAGATCGAAATAGCGCAGGTGGATGCGGACAATGTGCCGGAACTCTCAGCCCTTATAAGGAAATTCCGTCCGGCTGTGGTCCTTAATCTTGCCCTGCCGTACCAGGACCTCCATATTATGGATGCATGTCTGGAGACCGGCGTGCATTATATCGATACCGCAAACTATGAACCGCTGGATGTTGCGCATTTTGAATACAGCTGGCAATGGGCATACCAGGAGAAATTCAGGCAGAAAGGACTGATGGCGGTACTGGGCTCAGGGTTCGACCCGGGCGTGACGAATGTCTTTGCTGCCTATGCGCAGAAACATCTCTTTGATGAGATATATTTTCTGGATATACTCGATTGCAACGCCGGGACCCATGGCCATGCCTTTGCGACAAACTTCAATCCCGAGATAAACATCCGTGAGGTGACGCAGTTGGTGCGGCATTGGGAAGACGGGAAGTGGGTCGAATCCCCTGCGATAATCGAGTCAGGCAGCATACATTTCAACTTTGATTACCCGATAGCCGGCATGAAAGACAGTTATCTTCTCTACCACGAAGAACTCGAATCTCTGGCACTGAACATAAAAGGGCTGAGGAGGGCCAGGTTCTGGATGACATTCTCTGAAAACTACCTCACCCACCTGAGGGTCCTCATGAATGTCGGGATGACCAGGATCGATGAAGTGGAGTACGAGGGGCAGAAGATTGTACCGATCAAGTTTCTTAAGGCCCTGCTCCCTGAACCGTCTTCACTCGGAACAAACTACTCAGGGAAAACGGTTATCGGCAACATCATGACAGGGAAGAAAGACGGGAAGACAATAACCAGGTATATCTACAATGTCTGCGATCATGAGGAGGCCTTCAAAGAGACAGGCACTCAGGCTATTGCGTACACGACTGGCGTGCCCGCAATGATCGGCGCAATGATGGTACTGACGGGAGTCTGGCAGGGGACCGGAGTCTACAACATGGAACAACTCGACCCGGACAGGTTCATGGAGGCACTAAATAAATATGGCCTTCCGTGGCAGATTGTCGAACACCCGGGGCTTCCCGACAAGGTCTGAATCCGGCTTATGGATACCCTGAGGCAGGCTGCGGCAATAATACGGACACTTTCGAAGGAAGATTCGAAGGCAGTCGCCATGTACCACGCCTCCACTGATGAGACAAGGAAGCAGGTAGTCGGGGCGCTGGATCAGCGTAGACTTACCTTGCTGACCCGTATGATCAGAGAGGCTAAAAAGAAAAAGTTCGCTATGGCTTACCGCAGATTCCTCAGGCTCGCAAAAGGCACGATCGGGACCCCAGTTTATATACTGGACGAGACCCTTATCGAGGAAAACATGAAAGTCCTGAGGTACGTCAAAGACCGCACCGGCTGCAAGGTCTTCCACGCATTGAAGGCCTATGCCTCTTTTGCTACCTTCCCGATGATGGCAGGATACCTTGACGGGACATGCGCAAGCGGCCTGAATGAGGCAATGCTCGGTCGCAAGGAATTCAGAAAGGAAGTGCACACGTTCGGCGCAGCATATCGGCCGACGGAGATAGAGGCCATTATCAGGTATTCGGACTCCCTGATATTTAATTCGTTCTATCAGCTTCAGAAGTACGGGGGGCTGGCCAGGGAACGCGGCCTCGAGATCGGCTTGAGGGTCAACCCGGGCTATGCTGAAGTTGAGACCGGGATGTATAACCCCTGCGCACCGTATTCAAGGCTGGGCATAGTCCATGCTGAGTTTAAACGCGAATTTTCAGGGCATCAGAACATCGTAGATGGATTGCACTTCCATGCGATGTGCCAGCAGAATTCAGACGTGCTGGAGAAGATCCTGGGCGCCTTTGTGAAGCGGTACGGGAAATATATCAGGGGACTGAAATGGGTGAATTTCGGAGGCGGGCACCACGTAACCAGGGACGATTACGACCTTGAGCTTCTCATCAGGCTCATTAATGATTTCAAGAGGACTTACGGGGTGCAGGTACTTCTCGAACCAGGAGAGGCCAGCGTCCTCAATGCCGGTGTTCTGATATCGTCGGTGCTCGATATCGTAACGAACAAGGCTGAGATCGCGATATTGGACACCTCGGCAGAGACGCATATGCCGGATGTGCTGCTTATGCCCTACAGGCCGCAGATACTGAACTCAGGGGAACGGAATGAGAAAAAATACAGGTACAGACTTGCAGGACCAAGCTGCCTTGCAGGTGATGTTATCGGAGATTATTCCTTTGACCGGTCGCTCAGGAGAGGCGACAGGCTGGTCTTTACGGATATGGCCCTCTACAGCATCGTGAAAAACACCACCTTCAACGGCATAAATCTTCCGGATATAGCGGTGATAAGGGATGGCGGCGGCATAGAGATAGTAAAGAAGTTCGGGTACAGGGATTACCGGGACAGGCAATCGTGAGAGGCAGACCGCCTTATTATCTGTTCTTATAGATATAGCTGAGGAGAGTATAGATCAGTTTTGCAGCAAGGAAGTCGGGGGCCCTGTCCCTGCCCGGGCAGAGTTCAACGACATCGAAGCCTGCAATCTGTTTCGACTTCGCCACAGAAGCGAGAAGTTTCATGACCGGATACCAGCTCAGCCCGCCCGGCTCAGGGGTCCCGGTGGATGGCATAATGCCCGGATCAAAGACGTCGAGGTCCAGGGTTATGTAAACATTGTCGGTCAGCTGGCCAACGACATCCTTGATCCATCGGTCCGAACCCTGTATCTCGTGCGCAAAAAACATCATCTTATTATTGACGTGGGGACGCTCTGAGGCATCCATGCTGCGTATCCCGACAGAGACGATATTGCCGGTGTATTCCCGGGCACGGGCGATAACACAGGCATGATTGTATGGGGTCCCCTCATATGATTCACGCGAGTCGGCATGGGCATCAAGATGCAGTATGCTTAACCCCTTATAGTGCTCTGCATAGGACTTGATAACGCCGATGGAAACCGAGTGTTCCCCTCCAAGGGTGACGACAAGTTTATTATCTTGCAGGTAGCGCATAACTCTCGAACTGGTTTTTCTGATGAGAAGGGATGGTGATGAAGCCCGAACCGGAGGGGCCGTGAAAATTCCTTTTCTGAAGACCTCGCTGTCGGTCTCGATATCATAGAGCTCAAGATACCGTGACGCATCGATGATTGCTGCGGGACCTTTGTCAGCGCCTTTAAGCCATGTGCTGGTTTTGTCGAAGGGGACCGGCAGTATGACGACGTCTGCCTTCGCATAATCAGTGTACTCCCTTGGCAAACCGCAAAAATTGACAGAGGCCTCAGCCATGATGAACTCTTAAAACTCGAAAATGAGAATCAAATGAGACGGATTCGTAAAAAGCTCTGGAGGCAAGGCGTGCAAGAAATGAGGAATGAGGCGTACTTGCCGGTACGCCGCAGTGACGAGTTTTGAAGCACAACGCAGCATACGGACTTTTTGCGAATCCATCAGGCATATTATTCCATGGTAAAAACTGCGGCCGACAACACCGTCGTCCAGAGACCGTCTTTGTTACCCTGCGAGGACTGGCAGATATTGTTTGTCTTGAATATGTGGCCGCTCGCCCGGTAGACCTGCTTCCGCTCATCCCATGCCTGGTTCGAGTCAAAAGGTATGCCGAGGGTCGTTGCAAGCATTGTGGCAGCGAGGTCCTCTGCGTAATCCCCGGAGACTACGGCCTTTTCGCCGAAGGCATGATGTTCCGAGAGATAACCGTAGTTGGTAAAATCCTTCGGCATCGCAACACCGACTGCCGCGGAAATAAGGCGGTTTGGTTCATTGGTATCGTTTCGTGACATAACGCAAAAGGTGATCTCACCCGGGGACAATAGTTTTAACCCTGTACTCCTTGACAGGATCTTGCAATTAGGAGGCAGTATACTGGATACGTAGACGAGATTGCACTTCTCGATGCCGGCACTGCGCAGTGCGACTTCGAAAGATGAAAGCCTGTCTTTGTGCACACCAACCCCTTTGGTAAAGAAAACTTTCTTGGGCGTCATCGTTAATCCTCCCTGTAAGACCATATATTGAAGTAAGGTTGCTGAATTTTAGTCAATCTGAATCATAAAACGTCTACATCTAAATGTCAATATTCAGCATCCGGCACAGCTGTTAAAAATCATCTTCATCGCATTCCAGTTCAGCCAACAATGTTGATTCCTTGTCCTGGGTCTTCTGATCGAAGATATTCAGGAGGCCGATTATCTCAGGCCTTGAAAGCCTGATTGGCCCTGCCTGGCAGCCGGATATCACGACGAGGAAAATGTGCTCTGACTGCGAAAAATAGAATTCCAGCGGACCCGTCTGCTTTACCAGGACGGCGTCATCAGGCATTGCCGGTTTTGCGGACATGTCTCTATTATCATTTTTCATTTATTGATCAGCTAATACCTGTTTCAGGATACTGAAGACCCTGCCATAAATCCCCCCGGACTCTGTCTCCCTCGATCCTGCTATGTTCAGGACGCTGGGTTTGGCATGATCCAGCCACTGCAAGACCTCGCTGACAGCAGCATCATCTGTTTCTTTGCCCAGGTTTATATGAAGGAAAGCCTTATGGTGCTGCTCGGCCACTTTCCTGGTCAGGGCAGAACCAGACCCCACCTTTCTGCCGGTAAATAGCAGGGTGGCATCGGCGTCGATCACATTCTTCTCGGTCCTGACCTGATAATGCCTGGACCGCATCTCTGTCATCCTCTCGTATTTCGCCGGAAGGTGTCCGTCTTCTGTTCTTCTGCCGGAGGGGATTGAGCCGCCATAGGGGATCTCCAATTCGATGGCAACATCCAGTCCTGCCCGGTCTGCACCTGTCTGCCCGCCTGATATTATTTTTGATATTCTGTGACTGTTCATATATGCCTTCTATTTTTCACCAACGCGCAGATGAAAGCAAGGCATACTTTTTTCCCTCTTTTTAGACCTTGTTCAATACCGGAAGAACGATGGATTGTTCATGGCATTCTCTTGCAGGTAGCAGGATGGTTGGCACAACAATGTTTATGGTCTCGGTCGCAAACAACATTAATAAAGTTACGTGTTATGTTCGGTCTCGCCCTTAATCATATGTAGTATGTTGCTTAGATCTATATATCTATACGGTTTAGCAATCGCGGCAGTGAACCCATAACTTTCATAGTTTGACATAACGGGGTCAACAGAATAACCGCTGGAGGCTATGGCTTTAACATGGGGGTCTATCTGGCGGAGTTTCTTGATTGCTTCCTTGCCGCCCATCCCTCCGGGGACGGTCAAATCCAGGATAACCGCGTCAAAAGGACATGCCGACTCCCTGGCTTTCATGAAAACTTCAATCATCTCCAGTCCATCACTGGCATACGCAATCTCATATCCGATATTTTTCAACATAGCCCCGGTAACATTTCGGACCATTTCTTCATCATCCATCAGCAAAATTCTTCCCTTGCCTGAAATGAGGTTCTCCACAGCCGGCTTTTCTACGGCAAAATTATTTTCAGATACAGGGAGATAGAGCGTGAAGATAGTGCCGATGCCTATTGATGATTCGGCAGTAATATAACCGCCGTGGCTTTTCATTATGGAATAGACTATTGCGAGTCCAAGACCGCTCCCCAAACGTTTTGTCGTAAAATAGGGATCAAATATTTTTTGAAGATGCTCCTCTGAAATTCCCGTTCCCCGATCTTCAACAGCAATCTTAATATATTTCCCCTCCGGCAACGGCACCCCTGTTCCCGCCCAAAGCATGAAATTGTCAACAGAAATCCGGATAACGCCCCCGGCCGGCATTGCCTGGGAGGCATTAATCACAAGATTTTGAATCACCTGGCTCATTTGTCCCACATCAACCTCAATCGGTTCTATCGCGTCAGTCATAATGATTTCGCACTTGACATTTGAACCCCTGAGCACAAAACTTGAGGATTCTTGTATTATTGCGGCAATCGATGTCGTTATCTTTACCGGCGACCCCCCTTTCGAAAAAGTAAGCAACTGCTGAGTCAGGTCCGTAGCCCTGTGAGTTGCCTTTTCAGCCTCCACGAGTCTCTCGTACATTT
>JBARHQ010000188.1:0-14064 GCA_049799315.1 Thermodesulfovibrionales bacterium
AGTGAATTGCTCCTTTTACCTCAGCCATTCCAGGCCGTGGTCTTATGCGGTATTAGCCCAAGTTTCCCTGGGTTGTCCCCCGCTTGAGGGTTGGTTACCTACGTGTTACTCACCCGTCCGCCACTAAGTCATAATTCCGTATTGCTACTTCCTTATAACTCCGTTCGACTTGCATGTGTTAGGCACGCCGCCAGCGTTCGTTCTGAGCCAGGATCAAACTCTCAATTGTTTTCCTATTACTCAAAAAATACATTAACGCGGACCTGCTCTATAGTTTTCAAAGAACAGTACTCCCCAAACCGGACTTCCTGATTTAAACGGTTTAGAGAATGTTACCGGATACAAAAACACCCAACCGGCCTGCAGACAAGAACTTACTATAAATGATTCCAGAACAAAAAGCAACCGCTTTTCTATACTTATAGATTACCACGCAAAAAAATTGTGTCAAGCAAAAAATCATTCCATAACAATCCACCATAAAATCAAACACACCATCCAAAGAACAGCGTGAGAACAGCATGTAAGCGGATTCATCGGCGTATTGCGCCGGTGCCTCAGAGGCCCCGGCAGTATCCGACCGAGAATGAGGGCACATGCTGTTCAGATTAAATTTGATGGTAGATTCCGGGCGCATTTCACTGTGTCCCGGTGCAGAATGACATCCGTCACAATTCGTGGATAAAAAAATTCATCTCCCGCTCCTCAGCGATCGTTGAACCTGGCCCATGACCGGGGAAAAGTTTTATCCCTGAAGGAAGGCCGATGATTCTCCTGAAGGACTGCTTCATGGCCTGAAGGCTGCCTCCAGGGAAGTCCGTCCGTCCGATAGAACCGGCAAATATCGTGTCCCCGCTCAGGAGCATATCCCCATGAAAAAGACAAACGCCGCCGGGACTGTGCCCCGGTGTGTGCATGATGGTGACCACGGTCTTCCCGATCAGCAGCTTGTCGCCTTCTAATACGATGATATCCGGAGCCGGCTGCTGCTCAAGTGAAAAACCCATGAGCAATGCCAGGTCCCGGGCGCCTCCGTAAATCTGAAGGTCATCCCCGTGCAGAACGACCTCCGCCCCTGTCCCTGCCTTTACCGTAGCAACGGCTCCGATATGGTCGAAATGCCCGTGGGTACAGACGATATATCTAGGCTTCAGTCTATGCAGTTCAAGGCTTCTGAGAATACCGTCTGCATTGTCGCCGGGGTCTATGATCATGGCCTCACGGCTTTCTTCATCATATGCTATATAGCAGTTCACCTGAAGAGGGCCAACTACAAGGTGTTCGATCTTCATCTCAATTCCTTGTCTGCTTTATTGTATTTGTATATATATATTATCATAAAGGCGGTTGACCATATTATGATCTGTACCGTGTGAGGGATGAAGGAAAACAGGCCAATTGTATTAATCTCAGCGGTTCCCCTTGAAGGCAGCCACTTTATCAGGGGACTGAAGCCGGTAATGAAGAGGGGACAAAGCAGCCGCTCATCGTGTCATTCAGGGTTTTATTCAGGAAGACTCTTCGGCTGCAAATTGCTCTATGTTGCATCCGGTATGGGCAAGGTGAACGCAGCCCATACTGCAACGCTCGCAATCAACCGCC
The DNA here is from genome assembly GCA_049799315.1 of Thermodesulfovibrionales bacterium. Lineage (GTDB taxonomy): Bacteria > Nitrospirota > Thermodesulfovibrionia > Thermodesulfovibrionales > UBA6898 > PALSA-1316. Next base: position 1,603 of record JBARHQ010000188.1, read on the forward strand.
ATAACCCTGCCCTTATCATCAATTTCGGCATTGGCGGGGCATACCCCTCTTCGGGCCTTACTGTCGGAGGCGTTGCAATAGCCACAAAAGAAATTTATGCCGACGAAGGGGTCTGGCTTGAAGAGGGTCTTCAGACGGTTGAGGCAATCGGCATTCCCCTGGTTCGGGCAGGGCGCCGCAGGTACTTCAGTGAATTTCCCCTGCTGGGACGGCAGACGAAGAAGCTGATCAGCCGGAGGCTGCTGAACAGCTGGCAGCAATATACAGGGCTCAGCATCAAAACAGGGTCTTTTGCCACAGTATCTGCCTGCACCGGAACAAAAAAAAGGGCAGAGGAGATCGAAAAACGGTTCGGGGTGATCTGTGAGAATATGGAGGGGGCTGCAGTTGCCCATATATGTGCCCTCTATGAGATTCCCCTGATCGAAGTCAGAGGAATAAGCAATATTGTTGAAGAGAGAAACAGGGCCTCGTGGGATACTGCAGCGGCTGCAGAGCATTGTCAGGAAGTTGTCGTGGAACTGCTTAAAGAATTCGCAAAGTCGCGCCCGGCGCAGGCGGTCAGATGCGGTTGCTGACGCTCGGGTATTCTCCCTGCCCGAACGATACCTTTATTTTTTACGCCCTTGCCAACAGTAGAATAGACACGGGAGATCTCCGGTTCCGCGAGGTGCTCGAGGATGTAGAAACACTGAACCAGATGGCCAGCCGGGCGGAACTCGATGTTACAAAGGTCTCCTTCCATGCGCTCAGCTATCTGCGCGATGATTATGTCCTCCTCCGTTCAGGGGGCGCACTTGGCAAAGGCTGCGGCCCGCTGGTGATCACGCGGGAGGCATGCCGCATGGAGGACCTGAGAGGGAAGATAATCGCAATCCCCGGCAGGCTGACGACCGCGTTTCTGCTGCTCCGGCTTTTTGATCCGGCATTGGGGGCCCGCGTCAGGGTTATGCCCTTTCATGTAATACTCGACGCAGTGAAAAATCGCGAGGTTGATGCCGGCCTGATCATCCATGAGAGCCGCTTCACCTATCAGGCCGCAGGGCTACAGAAGGTGATTGATCTGGGTTCATGGTGGGAAGATCTAACCGGCCTGCCTATTCCCCTCGGCGGTATTATTGCAAAGAGATCGCTGGGTGCCGCGTGCATCAGGGATATCTCGGCCTGCATCAGGAAAAGCATCCAATATGCTTTTGAGAACCCTGAAGAGCCGAAAGCTTATATCAGGCAGCATGCGCAGGAACTCGACGAGAGGGTCATTGAGCAGCATATCGGACTATATGTGAATAATTATTCTTGCGATCTTGGGGTAGACGGTATAAAGGCAATCCATGAATTTTTCAGGATGTCGGAAGAAAAAGGCCTGATAGGCAGGTCCTCAAAGCAATTGATGGAATAGCTTCAGCAGGAGATTGACCCCTCCTCCGACCAGCAGGGCAAAGCCGGTGATCAGGATAAACATCAAAGAGGCGGTCTTTGAGCCTCTCTCCTTGATGATCATAAAGAAACTCGCCAGACACGGAACGAACAGGGTCAGCGTGATGATACTCACGATAATCTGGTCCTCGCTCATGATCCCCTGCTTCGAGAGCTGGAAAAGGCCGGCAGCCCCATAGTCTCTCCGCAGAAACCCCAGGATAAAGGCACCTGTTGTCTGTTCAGGGAGTCCGAGAAAACTGACGATGACAGGCGAAGCTATAGACTCAAGCCAGCCGAGGATCATGAGCTTGTCCAGAAGGAAAAGGATAAAAGTCCCGAGGATGAAAAGAGGGACCGCTTCTTTGAGATACCACTCGATCCTGCTGAAGGTCTTCATCAGGATATTCCCGATTCTTGGTACACGAATCGGCGGAAGCTCAAGAAAGAAGTCCGGCCGCTCTCCCGGGATAATTTTTGCAGCAATATAACCGGCAAGGACAAGGACCATGATTACTGTCCCGACCCACCACAGGGCGACCTTCGCAGAATAGGGGCCGAGCATCCCGAGTATAACTCCAAGCTGGGCCGAGCAGGGGATGGCAAGAGCGATCAGGAACGTTGCGATAAGTCTTTCGCGGTTTGTCTCGAGAATCCGGGTTGTCATCGTTGCCATTGTACCGCACCCGAGCCCGAGGACCATCGGAAGCACCGCCTTCCCGTTCAGCCCTATCTTTGAGAAGGCCCTGTTCGAAACAACCGCGATCCGCGGCAGGTACCCGCTGTCCTCAAGGAAACCAAAGGCTATGAAGAAGGTTGCGGTTATCGGGAGGATTATCGCCACCGCATAGGTAAGGGCCATGGTGAACAAGCCGTACTGCCCGACAAAAAAGTCCTGGACCAGCACCGATGGTATGAGCGCGCGCACTATTTTCCCGATGCCCGGACTAAGATATGTCCCGAAGATGACCTGTTCGAAGAAATTGACCAGCGTTCCGGCACCGAATTTCCCGACAAATTGATAGAAAACAAAAAGGACAAAGGCCAGAAAGGCGAGGCCCCAGACCGGATGCATCGACCATCGGCCGATCCACTGGGCAATATAGCCGCCGTCAAGGCCTGTTTTTTTCTGAACCGCAGCAGTGATCGATTCTGCGACTGCAAAGCGCCTGCCGGTGATTATCTGTGAAATCGGCCCGTTGACTTTTGTTTCTGCCTCATCCCTGAGGTCCTCAATCTTTTTAATCACCCCGGCATCCAGGCTGGCAATAAGCCAATTCCCGATGCTGTCATCACCGGCAAGGATCGTCAGGGCGATTGAACGTCTCGAAATAGGTGCATCGGGAAGAAGGGCTGCAATGTCCGCTGCATACTGCTCGATTACCTCGCCATAATCCGTGGTAATCCGCGGGGGAGAAGGTTCGAGCATCGCCTCTCTCAGCCTGGCTATCCCTTTCCGCTGCGGCGCCACCGTTCCAACGACCTTGATGCCGAGCATCTCCTCAAGCTTCCGGGAATCAATCTCGATCCCGCGGGCATTTGCCTCATCCTCCATATTCAGGACCAGAACAGCCGGCAAGCCCATGTCCGCCAGTTGAATAAGCAGCATCAGGCCTCTTTTGAGGTTCTTGGAGTCAGAGACCAGCACCGTGCTTTCCGGCCGCTCCGCGAGGAAGAGATCCCGCGTAACCCTCTCGTCCTCGCTCATCGGGATAAAACTGTTTACGCCCGGAGAGTCGATGATGCTGAACTTCTTGCCGTCAAGAGTTATGTTGCCGTGCGATATTTCGACGGTCGTCCCGGGATAGTTTGAGACCGTGACATATTTGCCGGTCAGCAGCCCGAAAAGGACGCTCTTGCCGACATTGGGATTGCCGGCCAGCACGATTCTCTTATATTTATGGGATTTATCTTCCTTCATGGTTTACTATGTACAACACTTTCCGCAGATGCCCCGTATCTCGAGTATATGGCTGACGCCCTGAAAATTTTTTCCTCTGCAAATGTCCTTCTGGATCTGCTCCAGGTTTTCTGAGTAGAACTCAACGATACTCCCGCAGCGGGAGCATATTAGGTGATCGTGATGACTATGGCCGTAAGTGTGTTCATAGACATTCCCGCGGTCCGTGCGCGTGATCTTTTCGACCAGGCCGCTTTCGACAAGAAGATTCAGGGTTCTGTAGACTGATGCCCTGGATGCCTTTGACCCCGAGTTCCTGATGCGAAAATAGAGTTGCTCGGGTCCAAAGTGTCCATGGAAGGAGAAGACCTCGTTCAGGACAGCGATACGCTCTTTTGTCAGCTTCAGCCTCTTTTCTCCCAGAAATTTCTTGAATAACATCTGCTCCATGATTTCTATCTTAAATGAAATTGAGATTTAATTGCAATTAGCTGCAGGGTTTATGCAAATTTACATTTAAAGATGTTTTGTGCTATGGTTTAAACTTATTGCGCTATATATAGATGATAGGCTGTGTCTGAGTCAGGGATACGGCGAGCCTATCGGCAAAAGGAGAATGGCGATGGTCAAAAAGATTGTTCTTGCATATTCCGGAGGTCTTGATACCTCTATTGCGATTAAATGGCTGAAAGAGACCTATAATGCAGAGGTGATAGCCTATTGTGCTGACCTCGGGCAGGGGGAGGATCTTGCGGCAGTAAAGAAAAAGGCACTACAGACCGGAGCATCAAAGGCATATGTCCAGGACCTGCGGGAGGAGTTCGTCAGGGAGTATATTTTCCCGATGCTCAGGGCAAACGCAGTCTACGAAGGGACCTATCTTCTCGGCACGTCGATCGCTCGTCCGCTTATCGCTAAGAAACAGATAGAGATAGCACAGAAGGAAGGTGCAGACGCTGTTGCCCATGGGGCTACCGGCAAGGGGAACGATCAGATACGTTTTGAATTAACCTGTTATGCGCTCAAACCCGATATCAAGATTATCGCCCCGTGGCGCGAGTGGTCCTTTAACTCACGTGCATCACTCATTAATTATGCCCGGAAGCATGGGATACCCGTGACTGCGACAAAAAAGAAGCCCTACAGTACGGACATGAACCTATTTCATATCAGCTACGAAGGCGGGATACTCGAAGACCCCTGGAAAGAGCCGCCTGCGGACATGTATACGATGATACGGCCGCTCGAGAAGACCCCAAACCGGCCTGAATATCTAGAAATATCATTTAGTTCCGGGGACCCTGTCAGCATCAACGGAAAAAAAATGTCTCCTGCGAAACTCCTTCAGTTGCTGAATGAGACCGGCGGAAAGCATGGGATCGGAAGAGTCGATATTGTTGAGAACCGGTACGTCGGGATCAAATCCCGCGGCGTCTATGAGACCCCCGGAGGTACAATCCTGCATGCTGCCAGGAAGGCCGTGGAGTCGCTGACGCTCGACCGTGAGGTGAAGCATCTCCTTGATTCGCTCATGCCGAAGTATGCTGAACTTGTCTACTATGGATACTGGTTCGCTCCGGAGAGGCTTGCGCTTCAGGGCATGATAGACTCTGTGCAGCAGCAGGTGACCGGCACGGTCCGGCTGAAGCTATATAAAGGCAACTGTGTTGTGGCGGGAAGAAAGGCCCCCGGGTCGATTTATGATATAAAGCTCGCTACTTTCGAGGCTGAGGATGTTTATAACCAGAAAGATGCCGAGGGGTTCATAAAGCTGAACGCTCTCAGGCTTAAGGCGAACAAGGCACTCAGGGGAGGAGATGTCTGAACTCAGATACTGGGTCGGACTGTCTCTGGTCCCGGAGATAGGCCCGGTACTTTCGAGAAGGCTCATTGCTGAGTTTGACGTTCCGTCACGTATCTTTAAGGCAGACAGCGGAGAATTACGCAGAGTAGAAGGCCTCGGACATGAGAAAGCCGCTTATATAAAAGCCTTTCGAAGCTGGGAGGTTGTCGACCATCACCTGAGAGAGAGTGAAAAGAAGAAAATCAGAGTAGTGACGTTTGATGAACCTTCATACCCTGAAGTGCTGAGAGAAATTGAGTCGGCCCCTGTCGTATTATATATGAAGGGTGAGTATAAATCTGAGGACCGCTATGCAGTAGCCGTTGTCGGGTCACGGAAGCATACTGGTTACGGCGAGTCAGTTGCCCGTAAGTTTTCAGCGGAACTCGCCTTGTCCGGACTCACCATTGTCAGTGGTATGGCTCGGGGTATCGATACCCTGGCGCATGTGAGCGCTCTCTCGGCAGGGGGCAGAACCCTTGCGGTCCTGGGCTCAGGGCCGGATGTCACTTATCCGCCTGAAAACAGGAAATTGGCCGGGATGGTGGCGGAATCAGGAGCAATTGTCAGTGAATTTCCTCCGGGCACAATGCCGTTGAAGGAAAATTTCCCGAGAAGGAACAGGCTCATAAGCGGACTGTCTCTCGGCGTTCTGGTTGTTGAGGCTACTGCCTCAAGCGGTTCGCTCATAACCGCGAATTATGCGCTTGAGCAGAACCGGGAGGTATTTGCCGTACCGGGCAATATAACCTCGGAGAATTCCGGAGGCACGAACAGGCTGATAAGGCAGGGGGCGAAACCCGTGCTCGAAACGAACGATATCCTTGAAGAATTGGCCCCTGTGCTGAAGGGTTTTATACGGGCTGAGCAGCGGCAGGCAGCCCGACTGTCTGACAACGAGAACAGGCTCTGCGCTTGTATGACCCGGGAGCCGATGCATATTGATCTGCTTTCTCGTGAGGCGCAGCTGCCGGTGCAGATCATACTTGACATGCTCCTTTCACTCGAACTGAAGGGCCTTGTCAGGCAGTCCGGCGGCAAAAGATTTTATCTATCATGAGGTGAGATTTGACAAAGAAACTCTTTAAGATGTTGACGATGATGACCAGGAACACTAAGGACGCTGAATTTTTTTCCGATGATATATTTGAAGCAATCGGGTATGAGGAGCCGGATATCTATGATATCTCGGATGAGCTGACCGTACTGGAGACATCCGGAAATATGGACGAGACTGAGCTCGATATACTAAAGTCACTGCTTGTCTATATTTTGATGCGGAAGAGCGGCATGGAGAAGGAAGATATATATTCGTTTGTGTTTGGTAGCGGACGAAGGATCATCTGGAGCTGATGTGAAGCAAGGTTCTGTTTAAGGAGGATATGGATGAAAGCACTGGTAATAGTTGAATCACCTGCCAAGGCCAAGACTATCAGCAAGATACTGGGCAAGGATTACACGGTCAAGGCCTCGGTAGGACATATTAAAGACCTGCCTGCAAAAGAGATGGGCATCGATATAGAACATGACTTTACCCCTAAATACATCGTCATACCTGGCAAGGAGAAGGTCATCAGGGAACTGAGGAAGGCGGCCAAAGAGGCTGATACTGTCTTTATCGCCCCTGACCCGGACCGTGAGGGAGAGGCGATTGCCTGGCATATAGCCGCCGAGGTGAAGGACAAGAAAAAGAACATTTATCGCATCAAGTTTAATGAGATCACCAAGACGGCTGTTCTTGAATCTATCAAGAGTCCCGGCGAGATCGATATGAACAAGGTCGATGCCCAGCAGGCCAGGAGAATTCTTGACAGGCTCGTGGGCTACGAACTCAGTCCGTTGCTCTGGAGGAAGGTCAGAAGAGGGTTAAGCGCGGGAAGGGTCCAGTCGGTTGCCGTCCGGCTGGTTGTTGACCGTGAGCGTGAGGTCGAGGCCTTTAAGCAGGAAGAATACTGGTCGATCAATGCCGAGTTCGAAGGCTCGAACAAACCATCCTTCTGGGCCAAACTGTTCAAGTATGACGAGCAGAAGGTCGAGATCGGCAATGCCGGAGTAGCAGAGGCAGTTGTCAGCCAGGTAAAAGACAGCAGGTTTGTCCTTATAAGTATCGACCGCAAAAAAAGAAAGCGTATGCCGTCCCCGCCCTTTATTACGAGCACTCTGCAGCAGGAGGCCTCGAGGAAGCTGCGCTTTACTGCAAAAAAGACCATGGCGGTTGCACAGCAACTCTATGAGGGTATCGAACTTGGTGAGGAGGGGGCAGTCGGTCTTATCACGTACATGAGGACCGATTCAAACAGGATATCTTCCGAAGCTCAGAAGGCTGCCCGCGAGTTTATCGAATCAGCCTATGGCAAGGAATTCCTGCCTGAGAAACCGCCTTTCTACAAGAGCAAAGCCTCTGCCCAGGAGGCACACGAGGCGATCAGGCCGACCTATCTGACGAACAGGCCGGAGCATATCAAGCAGTATCTGAGCAAGGAGCAATTATCACTTTATAAGCTGATATGGAACCGCTTTATCGCAAGCCAGATGGCCCCGGCAGAGCTTGAGTTGACGACCTTTGATATCTCTCCCGAGCAGAGCAGGGGAAAAACGGTCTTCAGGGCAACCGGCAGCGTGGTCAAATTCCAGGGGTTCATGGCACTTTATACGGAAGGCACTGATGAACTGCTGGATGAGAATGAGTCACTCCTGCCATCGCTCAAAGAAGGGGAGATCATGAAGCTTCTGAACCTTCAGCCCAAGCAGCACTTTACTCAGCCCCCGCCCCGGTATACCGAGGCATCGCTCGTCAAGGCACTTGAGGAAAAGGGTATCGGCAGGCCAAGCACCTATGCTGCGATCATGTCGACGATTCAGGACCGCAAGTACGTCCACAAAACCGAAGGCAAGTTTGCACCGACCGAGCTCGGGGTGGTTGTCAATGACCTCCTTGTAGAACGGTTCGCCGAGCTTATGGACATCGGGTTCACTGCCAGCCTGGAGGAAGACCTTGACCATATTGAAGATGGCAAGACGAAATGGGTGAAGGTCGTCGGAGATTTTTACAAGCCATTCCATGACAAACTGTCTGAGGCCCTTGCGGTGCCCGGCAAGGTAAAGCCTGAGGATATTCCGACAGAGGCAACCTGCGAGAAATGCGGCAAGCCGATGGTGATCCGGTGGGGCCGGCACGGCAGATTCATGGCCTGTTCAGGCTTCCCTGAATGCAAAAACGCCAAGCCGCTCGATGGTGATAAGCCGGCTGCTGAACCGGTTGAAACCGACGAGAAATGCCCGAAATGCAATGCTCCGATGCTCTTGAAGGCAGGTCGGTTCGGCAAGTTCTATGCCTGCTCGGCATATCCAGAATGCAAAACGACCAAGCCTATAGCAACCGGAGTGAAGTGTCCTGAAGACGGCGGAGATATCGTGGAGCGGCGCTCCAAGCGCGGCCGCTCATTCTGGAGCTGCAGCAATTATCCGACGTGCAAGTTCGCAACATGGAGCAAGCCGGTTCCCCGGCAGTGTCCTCAATGCGGCGCGGCCTTCCTTGGTGAAAAATGGTCCAAGGGCGGCGGGGTCACCTATGTCTGCCTGAACAAGGAATGTACGTATAAAGTTGAGGAGAACAAGGAAGAGACTGCTGCAGCGGGAGCTTGAGAGCAGACTGACTTATCCGGCTGCTCACCTGAGCAGCCGGTCTTTATCCAATCCAGACAGTCTTATGGAAGTCCTGCATTCCCTCGACCACATGGTTTGTCGTTCCCCGGGAACCAACCTTCAGCTCGGACTCAAGGCCATAATATTTCAGGCAGGTGCCGCAGGAATACATTTCAACCCCCATCGCCTCTATATCTTTCAGGACAGGGAGGACCTCCGCATTTACCGTTGTCAGTTTTACCCCCGCGTTCAGGAAGACGATCGTATGGGGAATTTGTCTGTATGCCTTCATGGTCTCAAAATATCCCTTCATGAGAATTTTGCCGAGTTCTTCGTCCTTGCCCATGGTATCAGTGCTGATGATGAGCAGTAAATGCTTTTCTGTGTCCTTTGGTTCCGCTGTATCCGCTGACTGGACACCTGCGCTTCCTTTCACGATCTTTACCCGCCAGTCCTTGCCATCCCGAACTTTCTCGGAACTTAGGGCGTTGCTCTTCGCGAACCAGACAAGATTATCAGCCGAGGCTTCGCTGTCAACAACGACCTCTATGAAACCCCCGGTTATCAGGGAGAGTGCTTCTGTAGCCATCACCACCGGCTTTGGACAGCCCTGACCTCGGGCATCAATAACCATAGTTCTCACCTCTTCTTCCTCCGGCAATCTCTGCCGCTGATTTATCTCTCCGGCCCACCATTGTAGCATAAGATTCCAGCTATATCTATTTCTCCGCTGCCAACAATATATACTTCAATGCAATATATTGCATGCAATAAGTGCGTTTATATGCATTATATTGCGCTCGAAAGTGAGCTAATTCTCAAGGTCATTTCCCGCAGGCATATTCATAATAGTTACCTAACAATCTGAAAATAAAGTATTTATTGGTCGTGGGTAATGGAATGCTCCTTATCCCGGAATTCCCCCTCAAAAAAGCTGGTACACTTCTTGTTAATATGCTATACAGTATATTAACAAGTGGTATCGTGAGGAGGATAATAAATATGATGGGTAGCACATTATCAGCAGGGGCCCGTTTCCGGAAAGCAATGCAGGAGGAAAAGCCTCTCCAGGTGGTAGGTGCTGTCAATGCCTATGCTGCCCGTCTGGCAGAGCGTACGGGCTTCAGGGCGCTTTATCTCTCGGGTGGTGGGGTTGCCGCCAGTTCTCTCGGGGTCCCCGATCTTGGGATCAGCACCATGGATGACGTGCTCACCGATCTCCGCAGGATTACCGATATCACTGAGCTGCCGGTGCTCGTGGATATTGACACCGGCTGGGGCGGTGCCTTCAATATCGCGCGGACCGTTAAGTCGATGATAAGGTTCGGCGCTGCCGCAGTCCATATAGAAGACCAGGTCCAGGCCAAGCGCTGCGGGCACCGGCCTGGCAAGGCCATCGTCAGCAGGGATGAGATGGTGGACCGCATCAAGGCTGCAGTCGACGCAAAGACCGATCCTGATTTTGTCATTATGGCAAGGACGGATGCCCTTGCCGTAGAAGGTCTGGATGCGGCAATCGACCGAGCCTCCGCCTGTGTCGCAGCTGGCGCGGACATGATTTTTCCTGAGGCCATGACTGACCTTGCCATGTTTAAGAAATTTGCTCAGGCGGTGAAGGTGCCTATTCTTGCCAATATCACCGAGTTCGGTTCAACCCCTTTGTATACCACAGAAGAACTGCGCAGCGCTGAGGTCTCAGTGGTCCTCTACCCGCTTTCCGCCTTTCGTGCCATGAGCAAGGCTGCTCTGTCGGTATACGGAGCGATCCGCAATGAGGGCACACAGAAGAATGTTATGGACCTCATGCAGAGCAGATCAGAGCTTTATGAGTATCTTGACTATCATGCATTCGAGGAAAAGCTGAATAAAATCTTTTCGAAGGAGAACGAGAGATGAGCACAGAGACAATACCAGCCGCAGAAACAGTAGCACCCAGGGTGAAAAAATCCGTTGCCCTCTCCGGAGTTTGCGCGGGAAATACAGCCGTCTGTACTGTAGGCCGTACGGGAAATGACCTGCACTACCGCGGCTACGATATAAAGGAACTGGCGATACAATCCACCTTTGAAGAGGTGTCCTATCTCCTCGTCCATGGTGAGCTGCCCGCTCAGTCGGAGCTGAAAGATTACAAGCAGAAGCTGGCGAGCCTCCGCGGTCTGCCTGCGAGAGTCAAAAGCGTACTTGAAGAGATTCCGGCTGCAGCACATCCCATGGATGTGCTGCGGACCGGCTGCTCAGTCCTGGGGATGGTCCTTCCGGAGAAGGAGGACCGGAACATCCAGGGTACACGGGATATTATCGACAGGCTGGTGGCCTCTTTCGGCTCGATGCTCCTCTACTGGTGGCACTACAGCCAGAACGGCAGGAGGATAGAGGTAGAGACAGATGACGACACCGTTGCCGGCCACTTTTTGAACCTGCTCCATGGCCGGAAGCCTTCACAGCTGCATGAGCGCGCCCTGGACCAGTCGCTGGTCCTCTATGCCGAGCATGAGTTTACTGCATCAACCTTTGCTGCCCGTGTCATTGCCGGGACGCTTTCCGATACGCATTCTGCCATTACCGGTGCCATCGGGGCACTCCGCGGTCCGAAACATGGAGGCGCCAACGAGGCAGCACATGAAATCCAGCGGCGCTATCGCAACCCTGATGAGGCAGAGGCTGACATCAGGGCGCGGGTTGCAAACAAGGAGATTATTATCGGGTTTGGCCACCCGGTCTATACCGTATCTGACCCCCGGAACCCGATCATCAAAGAGATTGCAAGGAATCTCTGCAAGGACGGCGATAACATGAATCTTCATCACGTGGCCGACCGGATAGAAGCAGTCATGAAAAATGAAAAGAATATGTTTGCGAACCTCGACTGGTATTCAGCGGTCTCATACCATATGATGGGCGTTCCGACGCTTATGTTCACTCCCATCTTTGTGATCTCGAGGACCACCGGCTGGGGTGCCCATATTATAGAGCAGCGGCTTGACAACAAGATCATCAGACCGTCCGCAAACTATATCGGACTTGATGATCGGAAGTACGTCCCCATAAAGGAAAGAGAGTAAGGTTTTGCAGTTTTGCAGCCGGGCAAAAATCCAATGAAAAACACGAGGTAGAAGAATGGGTTCACCTGTTTCTAACGTCCGCCCTGAGCCGGACAAGGTCCTGGTTGACATTGCGGCATATGTCAGTGAATATCAGATAAAATCAAAGGAGGCATATGATACGGCACGCTATTGCCTGATCGATACGCTCGGCTGTGGTCTCGAGGCGCTCGGGTATCCCGCCTGCACCAAGCTTCTGGGGCCGATCGTTCCCGGAACGATTGTTCCGGACGGCGCAAAGGTCCCGGGAACCCAGTTCCAGCTCGACCCTGTCCAGGCGGCCTTCAACATCGGAACAATGATTCGCTGGCTGGATTTCAACGATACCTGGCTTGCTGCAGAATGGGGCCATCCCTCGGACAACCTCGGTGGGATCCTCGGTGTTGCCGACTATATTTCCCGCAGGGCGATTTCAGAAGGCAGAACGCCACTCAAAATGAAAGACGTCCTTACCGCCATGATCAAGGCCCATGAGATACAGGGAGTCATCGCCCTTGAGAACGCCTTTAACCGGGTCGGGCTGGACCACGTCGTCCTGGTAAAGGTCGCCACCACTG
>JBARHQ010000189.1:0-2885 GCA_049799315.1 Thermodesulfovibrionales bacterium
TAAGGTTCATAATGGGTCGGCAGAGGACCATCGACCAGGCCTCCGGGAGCAAAAAGCCAGGCCTTGCCGTCAGCCCGCATGATGAAGGGATCGTTGCCCCCCAGCCAGTCGAAGCCGATGCCCGCGTCTTTGCCGGCCGAACCCGGGGCCTTCGTAAGCGCAAAGTCTATACCATCGCCGGACGGCGAGACCCATTTGCCGGTAACGGCATCCCAGTAGACAAACTTCTTTTTCTCTGACCAGGGATTGCCCTTCGGGTCAGCAGAAGCGCGGTTATACATAATGTGACGGTTCGCCGGCCACGCAAATCCCCAGTTCGGCGATATCCAGTTATCGCCCTGACGTCGTGCTGCATTGTTCTTGCCCTCCTCCGGAATAACGCCGGTGTATATCCAGGCGCCACAGACGGTAGAGCCGTCTTCCGCAAGGTTCGCAAATGACGGCACCGGCTTCTTGTCTTTCCAATTATAGCCGTTGATCTCCTTGAGTGCCTTATAGGCAGAGGGCTCATCCTTGATGCGCCAGTTTGCCACTTCTGCCGGCTCAGGCTCATAGTCCCATGTCAGGTTCCTGATCGCCCAGTCCAGATCGCGGGTGGAATCCTTATATAGTGCCTTGATCTTCTTGCCGAGATGGTAGGTAAACCAGAGGTTGCTGCGGCAATCGTCGGGCGGATCGGCCGCCTTTTCATGATATTGCAGCAACCGCTGCGTGTTGGTAAAAGAACCCTCCATTTCCGGCACGCAGGCCGAGGGCAGGAAAAAGATTTCCGTCTTTATGTCCGCTGTCTTCAGCTCACCTGACTTGATCTCAGGGGAGTTCCGCCAGAAGGAGGCAGTTTCTGTCTCGTAGAAATCCCTCACCACCATCCAGTCCAGCTTTGCAAGTGCCTTTCTTTGCAATCGGGCGTTCTGACCGCCGACAGCAGGGTTCTGTCCCACACAGAGAAAGCCCTTGATCTTCCCGTCCGTCATATCCACAAACATCGGCAGGTGAGAATGATCGCCGGTTATCCTGGGATGGTACTGGTAACCATAGTCGTTTTCCCTGGTTGCCGCGTCGCCGAACTGGGCCTTAAAGTATGAGACGGCAAACTTGGGATAATTGCCCCAGTAGCTCGTCGCAACCGGGACTGCCTCGGTCAGGATAAAGTCCTTAAGGGAATCATGGTCCCGGCGGGCATCGGGCATGTTCAGATAAGCCGGCAGGGAATGATATAACGTAGCAATGTCGGTCGATCCCTGGATCGTTGAGTGACCGCGTAGCGCCAGGATACCTCCTCCCGGTCTTCCGATGTTACCAAGCAGCGCCTGCAGCATACCCGCACAGCGGATGATCTGGACTCCAACTGTGTGTTGTGTCCAGCCGACGGCATAGGTAATATTTGATGTCTTGTCACGCCCCGAATTATTCAGTAACGTCTCGGCAACGCGGAGAAAGGTTTCCTTAGGGCAGCCGCAGACACGCTCGACCATCTCAGGTGTATAGCGGGCATAGTGCTTCTTGACGATCTGGAACACGGTCTGGGGGTCCTGAAGCGTGATATCGGTCTTCGGTCTGCCGGGTACACGCTGCAGAAGGAGGTCCGTGAAGGTTTTGGCCTCGGTGACCGATGACGCCGGAGCCGGGTTGCGCTGGTATGACCAGCTGGCATTCGAATACGTCTTTCCATCGCGTGAGAGCCCGGAGAAAACACCATCAAGATCATCGGCGTCCCTGAAGTCGGCATTGACCAGTGTTGCTGCATTTGTATAGTTGACCACATACTCTTTAAAAAACGGGTCGGAATTCCAGCGGCTGCTGTTGATGACGTAGGTGATCAGCGCACCGAGAAAGACAATGTCACTGCCTGCGCGGATCTGCGCGTGGATGTCGCAGAGGGCAGAGGTCCGCGTAAAACGTGGATCAACATGCATCAGGACCGCACCATGCTCTGTCTTGGCCTTCAGCGGCCAGCGGAATGCCACAGGGTGACACTCTGCCATGTTCGAACCCATGATCATGACCGCGTCTGAATTGACCAGGTCACGGGGAAATGTTGTAGAACCGCCGCGTCCGAATGTGACCCCCAGCCCGGGGACCGTTGAGGAGTGTCATATTCGGGCCTGGTTCTCAACGTAGACAATGCCCAGTCCATGCATGAGCTTCTGTTGTGCATAGTTCCATTCGTTATCGATCGTCGCACCGCCCAGGGACGCCAGGGCATACGTGTTCATCACCCGCTTCCTGACTTTGTCTCCCTTGCCGTCAGGAATCTCCTCGAACTCGTTAAAGTTGGCATCGCGCGTCTGCCTGACCAGTTCGGCAATCCGGTTCATGGCCCAGTCAAGCGGCCTGTCTTCCCAGTGGTCGCTGCCGGCTGCGCGGTACCTGACCTTTGTCCAGCGATGCTCATTCATAACAAGTTGGTAGGTCGCTGCACCTTTCGGGCAGAGCGTTCCTTCACTTATCGGTGAATCAGGGTTCCCCTGGATGTCGATGATCTTGCCGGCATCGTTGACCATGACAATCTGTCCGCAGCCGACAGAGCAGTAGGGGCAGATGCTCGGCACCTGCTTCCCTGTCTTGATCGGGACACTCAGCGCACGCCCCTGCACCGCATCGGTATCCAGTCCCAGAGCCGCTGCTTCTGTAGCAACGACTGCGCCAATAGCACCTGCGGAGATTTTAATAAACTGACGACGGGTGACGTTGATCATAGGGCAATATCCTCCTTCATAACATCAGACTATCAAAATATGACAAAGACTTAAAGAATAATATCATCAGACGGTCATGTCTCTTGTAGGCCTCGGCATAAATGGGCTGTCAGTTATTTCTGACAAGGAACCCGGATCCACCATCAAATTTATCCTGAACAAAAAGGCTGCAGCATGCTCGCTCAT
>JBARHQ010000190.1:0-4099 GCA_049799315.1 Thermodesulfovibrionales bacterium
GCTTCGGCGGTTGCAGGTATATGGCCTATATCAGGGACGGCAACATCGATAGTATCGACTGCAAAAAAGTTTACATGGACGCGGCCCTTGAGACCCTGATCAGGCAGGACATTAAATACAGGCGACCTACGGCGACCGGATGAATTCCCTTCTCCCGGGTGCGGATCTCCCTGGTAAACAACGATATGAGCAGGGGCCGTCGCCGGGTGTAAAGCGGTCAGTCATTGAGCCGGCTCCCCGTGTTTAAGGTGTTCGATTCATCCGCCGGAAGAAGCAATAACCTCCTCGTATTCACCATGGTAAATTCGGTATGGGGAGTGGTCTATGGCATGATAGGCCCTTTCTATGCGATTTATGTCGCCAAGGTGAGCGGCGGGTTTGAGAAGCTCGGTTTTGCCTTCAGCATTATGATACTGGTGCAGGCCGCCTCCTCATATTATGTCGGCCGTTATTCGGATAAACTCGGGAGAAAACCCTTTCTCTTTGCAGCGGCTTATATGGATACCGTGATTCTTTTCTGCTATACATTAGCCGACAAGCCCTACCAGATATATATACTTCAGGCCTTCCTCGGTATTACCAACGCGGTGAGTATGACCATAAGCGGTTCTCTGCTTGCGGACATCACAAAGGTAGAAAAAAGGGGCCTGGAGATCGGGAGGTTCAACGCCCTTGTCAGTGTATTCACCGCCTGCGGATTCACCCTGGGCGGATATCTGGCGAAGTATTTCGGCCTGAAGTCGATATTCTATCTGGGGGCGGTCATAATCGCATGCTCCTCGGTACTGCTTTTTTTCATCAATGAGCCGGGCGATGATTGAGGTTTTTCTTCAGGGCATATATAATTATGCACTTTATTGAATTGGGGGTATAGGGTGGCGTCTATTCTAGAGGAGAAGGTTTCGAGGGACTCCAGGGCATGGCACGTTCTCCTCATTGTTTTTTTTAGCTGTATATTTTTTGCTTCGCCAGCAGAACCTGCTGACGTTATCGTCATCGGCGATACGCAGCTGACACCGGTGTCCCATATCGTTTCAGGTATCAGGGAGATCCTTGACGTGCCTCTGAAGGTTTATGCGCCGTCAAGCGTGAAAGACAGGCTGCGGGAAATTATAGCTAAGGAAGAGGCAAAAGTGGTTGTGGCCCTGGGCAGGGATGCCCTGGAGGAGGCCCTTCGTCTCCCGTCGTCCATCCCGGTAATCTATGGCCTCGTCATCACACCGCCAGCTGTAAAAAGGCCTAACACGACCGGCTTTTATATGGCGACTCCGGTTAAGGAGTATGTGTTCGTAGTACGAAAATATCTGCCGTCGATAAAGCGGATTGCGGTTGTCGGCAGCCCTGATCTGGTGAGGACCCTTGAGGGCACGGGGGACCCGCAGGTTACGACGCATAAAGTCAGAAATTCCTTTGAATTGGTCGAGACCGTTAAACAACTGGATTCTGCAGACGCCATTTTACTGTTGCCCGATGTCACGCTGCTGACTTCCGTCGCTTTGGAAGAGATCTATCTCTTTTCCTTCAGAAGAGGGATCCCTATCCTGGGTATCTCGGAAAGAGATGTCAGGCACGGCGCACTCTTTGCACTCGTCTTCGACCCGGTGAACGTCGGAAGGAATATCGGGGAAAATGCCTCAAGCGCGCTAAAAGGAATTGATATCGGCCGGATACCCACTTCTCCTCCCGGGAAATTCGAACTCTATTTAAATGTCTCCACAGCAGACAAGATGGGCGTTCCGGTCTCTGCCGACTTCGCAAGAAAGGCAAAGAAGGTATTTCCTGAGAGATGAGAACTGATGCCATGAGACTGACTTTCAGAAAAAAGGCCCTTCTCCTGATACTGCCGATCCTCGGCATCGTCTCGACGGTCTATACGTTTGATGCGATAAGGACGGAGAAAGAGATAGTACGGACCGAGATTATCAAAAGGGCCGAAGCGATTACGGCCCTGGCTACGAGGACCGGGGAACTGCCCCTTCTTTCGGGCAACCCGGAGCTCATGAGGAACACCATATCGTCACTGAGGGCCAATTCAGAGGTGGCCGCCGTTACCTTCTTCGATAACAGGATGAATATGCTTATCCACGATGGTCCACCGATTACCGTCCGGCTGCCGGCCCTTTCTCCCTCTGCTCCCATGTCCATGGCCGAAGACAAGACCCTGTTCGTCTTCTATTCGCCGGTTTTTACGGTAAGGGCGAGAGAGGAGATAGATATTTTTGACG
Source organism: Thermodesulfovibrionales bacterium (assembly GCA_049799315.1). Lineage (GTDB taxonomy): Bacteria > Nitrospirota > Thermodesulfovibrionia > Thermodesulfovibrionales > UBA6898 > PALSA-1316. The sequence continues at coordinate 2,226 of JBARHQ010000190.1, forward strand.
GGGGAACGTCGTCGAGGCACGATAAGGAAAATATAGGCTGGATACGGTTGGGTTTCTCCAAGGGTGCCATGAACGAGGCCGTGGGGAAGGTCGTTTCCAGAGGAGTTATGCTGGCGGCGATATTTACTGTCGGCAGCAGTATCGCTGTCTTTTTTCTGATCACAATAGCCACCAGGCCGCTTATGGTGCTCATCCAGGCTGTGCGGAAACTCGAGAAGGGGGAGTACCCCGAGATAAAAGATCTCTCTTCCACTGATGAAATCGGAGAACTTGCCGTTGCCTTCAACAGGATGATCAAGGCCATAAAAGAGAGGGAAGCCGACCTTGTGGAATCCGAAAACAGGATAAGAGAGCTTTTTGAGAGGGTTGAACATGCGATCTTCAGGCTCGACAGCAACGGCAACATTATCGAGGCCAACTCAAAATTCCGTGATTTGTTCGGCGATGTGGACAAGTTAAGCGAGGTCCTGGCTGGAGAAAAAGATGTCATCAACTGTTTCCAGAAGGCATCTTCGGGGAGTGCCATGCATCGGGAAGTGAGGGCTGTCGGGAGAGATGGCGAGCTTGTCATATCGCTTTCTCTCTACCCTGTCATCGGCCAGGGCGGCGATATCGGGGGATGCGACGGCTACCTTATGGATATCACGGAGAAAAAAAGAATGGAAGAAGGGCTGCTCAGGTCCCAGAAGCTGGAGGCGGTAGGCACCCTCGCCGGGGGAATGGCGCATGATTTCAATAATGTCCTGACTGCGGTGCTGGGCTACTCGGAATTCATGCTGATGGATATAAAAGAGGGGCAACCGTTTTATCGGGCTGTATCGACAATCAACGATGCGGCCAAACGCGGGGCGGACCTTGCCATGAAGATACTCAGCGTGACCAGAAGGGAGCAGCTTGTGATGAGGGCCGTCGATCTGAATGAACTCGTGAGGAGCGCCATTGATCTGCTCCTCAGAAGCATCCCAAAAGATATCCAGATCGTTACCGTGCTCGGAGAGGACCTCCCCATGATTATGGCGGACCCGTCACAGATACAGCAGGTGCTTCTTAATCTGGCCATAAATGCCCGCGACGCGATGGTTGGAGGGGGCACACTCACCGTTGGGTCGGAAATGGCGGATGAGGAAGGCGGCGCCTCAGGCAGGCCTCCGGGGACGGGCGGGTTCATAAAGCTGTATGTTTCTGATACCGGGGTCGGCATGTCGAATATTACACAGGGCAGGATATTCGATCCTTTTTATACGACAAAAGAAGCGGGGAAAGGCACCGGGCTGGGACTTTATATCGTACATTCAATCGTCACGAATCACGGGGGACATATAAACCTCTACAGCGAGCAGGGGAAAGGCACGCTCTTTAATGTGTACCTGCCCGTCGTGAAAGGTGAAAAGGGAACAGAACGGGAGGAAGTCGGAGAGCTCAGAGGCTCGGAGACAATCCTTATGATAGACGACGAGGCCGCAGTGAGGGAGATGTCCAGGGATTTACTCACGCGTCTGGGCTACGAGGTAATACTTGCAGGCGGAGGGAGTGAGGGGCTAAGTATCTTCAGGGAGATGCAGGATAAGATATCCCTGGTAGTCCTTGATATGATGATGCCCGAAAGAGGCGGAAAGGAAATCTTCCGGCTCCTGAAGGAGATTAAACCTGATGTAAGGGTCCTGCTCTGTTCGGGGTTCAGTCAGGAGGGATATGCAGGAATAGAGGACCTGCTGAGAGAGGGCGCCTATGGTTTTCTCCAGAAGCCCTTCAGCCGGCAGCAAGTCGCCCTTGCGCTGAGAAAGGCGCTTTCCTGAGACGGTTAGGCATGTGGGATCGGGTTCTCGGGTTCCCGTCCGTTGCCTCACATAAGAATCGATACGAAATGATATACG
>JBARHQ010000191.1:0-19297 GCA_049799315.1 Thermodesulfovibrionales bacterium
CGGAGGCGCAGTACCCATGAGGACCTGATAAAGGACGAGCTCATCCCTGGATTCCTGCGATGAAGATCGCCTTTACCAAGATGCACGGCATCGGCAATGACTTTATCGTCATCGATTGCCGGGATAAAATTCTCAATTCTCGACTCTCAGGCCGCAACTCTCAGACCTCAGACCTCAGCGCTCTGAGCAGAAGGCTCTGCGACCGTCGGTTCGGCATCGGCGCCGACCAGATTCTCCTGCTTGAGGCCTCTGCAACAGCCGATTTCGCGATGAAGATTTTCAATGCCGACGGCAGCGAGGTCGAGATGTGCGGTAATGGCATCCGTTGTCTTGCGAAGTATATCTGGGACAGGGGCTTATCAGAAAAAGCTATCCTGGCAATCGAGACCCCGGCAGGCATTATCAGACCGGAGCGCGCCGGAGAGATGGTAAGGGTGGATATGGGAGAACCGGTCCTCGAAGGCAGGATGATCCCGGCCGCGCTTGACGGCCGCATCACGGATATGGCGCTCAGGGCAGATGACCGCGAGTTTAAAATCACCTGCGTTTCGATGGGAAATCCTCATGCCGTTATCGTCGTTGATGACGTTGATGCGTTTGATGTCCATCGCTACGGTCCGGTCATTGAGCAGCACCCGTTTTTCCCAAAGAGGGTGAATGTGGAGTTCATTCAGGTGCTCGGACCTGAAAGTATCCGGATGCGTGTCTGGGAGCGCGGCTCGGGTGAAACCCTGGCCTGCGGCACCGGGGCATCGGCAGTCGGGGTTGCGGCAAACATTCTGGGACTTACGGAAAAAAAGACTACCGTACACCTGCGGGGCGGCGATCTGCTGATTGAGTGGGCCGGAAACAATCATGTTTATATGACGGGCCCTGCAGTCGATGTCTTTGAAGGCCTGGTCAGGATCTGACACGTGGCCTCATCCTCTGATAAAAGAAAACAGCCTCGGATAGGCTACGATATGCCGCTTGAATTCTCCGTGTCAGTAATGGAGTTCGGCAACCCGAACCTGGTCTATTTTACCGGTCTCGGTGTGGACAGGTCTGATAACGGGCTCGGTTTTATAACCGAGTTTCATCTTAAGCCGGGATACTGGCTGGAAATTAAACAGGCAGACGGGTCCTATCAGACCGCAGAGGTTCAGTGGGTAGGAGAACTTGACGGTAGACTGAGGGTCGGGGTTCTCCTGTATAATGATAGAAACAGTTCATGAGGAGGACGTTATGTTTAAAGGCTCAATCGTAGCGATAGTCACACCGTTCAAAAAAGGCAAGGTTGATGAGAAGACCCTTGGCGACCTCATCGACTGGCATATAAAGCAGGGGACGAACGCAATTGTGCCATGCGGCACGACCGGAGAATCTGCCACGCTCGATTATAAGGAGCATTACCGCGTTGTCCGGTTCACGGTCGAGGCGGTCAATAAACGGGTCCCGGTCATAGCCGGCACCGGGGCCAACTCGACTGATGAAACGATCATGATCACCAAAGAGGCGAAAAAGGCAAAGACTGATGCGGCCCTGATCGTTGCCCCTTATTACAATAAACCGACACAGGAGGGCCTGTATCGTCATTACAAGATGGTTGCCGAGGCGGTCAATATCCCGATCGTTCTTTATAATGTGCCCGGCAGGACCGCGGTCAATATGCTGCCGGCGACGGTCGCACGCCTGGCGGAGATAAAGAATATTGTCGCGATCAAGGAAGCGACAGGGGACCTGAGGCAGGTGAGTGATCTGCTTCGACTCTGCGGCGACAGGCTTGCCGTACTCTCGGGCGATGATTTCACAACCCTACCGCTCATGGCACTCGGCGGCAAGGGTGTCATCTCGGTCACTGCGAACATTGCACCGAAGATGGTTTCAGACATGTGTGCATTCTGGGATCAGGGCAGGTTCGACGAGGCACGGGCACTCCATTTTAAACTGGAACCGCTCAATGCCTCAATGTTCCTTGAGACCAACCCGATCCCGGTCAAGACCGCGCTTGCGCTTATGGGCAAGATACAGGAAGAGTTCAGGATGCCGCTTTGCGAGATGGCGCCGGCTAATCGGGACAAACTGAAAAAGGTCCTGAAGGACATGAAACTGATCAGATAGTAAGGGTTTGATTAATCAAACCCCTGCAAGTCAAATTCCCAAAGGCCGGTGTCGGACAATACCTGACACCGGCCTCTTCAGATCTTCAGGGAACGGGGGAGGTTTCCTGCTCCGCCTTTCTCAGCAACAGTGCGGCCTCGGTACAGGACCTGCAGGAGAGAAGTTTTATTATTATCGCATCAAGAGGGTGGTCTGCTTTTTCCCCAGACTGCCCCAGAAACAGGGTTATAAGCTCTTTATGAGCGGCTTTTTCATTCGCAGCAGAGGCCTTATATTCCCATATGGTTTTGAGAGGAAAGATCCCGGCGATAAGCTTAATAATCTTTACGCTATGCTCAGGAACGCTCGCAATTGATACCATAACCCGTTCCCGGCTATTGAACCTGATCTGGCAGAAACAGTGTTGCGCTGTTTTTTTATAGGCGATGACCTTGCTCATTGCCGGATATTGTAGCAAAGCCCGCCGCCATCTTCAAATTAATGGTAGAGACAGGTTTGATGTCCCCCAAAAAATGATACCAACATGAGACGGGTTTGTAAAAAGTTCGGAGGCAAGGCGCGCGAGAAATGAGGAATGAGGCGTACTTACTGGTACGTCGCAGTGACGAGGTTCGAAGCGCAACGCAGCATACGGACTTTTTACAAACCCGTCCTAGTGCGCGAGGCCCGGCAGCAGCTGGATCAACCCTCCGCTAATGAACTCCACAGCAATAGCGGCAAGGATCAGTCCCATGAGACGTGTCGCGATATTGATGCCGGTCTTGCCCAGCATCCGGCTGAGCGGATTTGCAACATTAAGTGCCGCCCAGGTGAGCAGCGAAATCAGCAGACAACTGGTGATGATCAGGCCGATATGCAGCGGTTGAACCGATTGGTCAGCGTATATAATGACAGTAGATATGGCGCCGGGACCGGCCAGAAGCGGCATGGCGATCGGGACAACCGCAATACTTTCCTTCTCCACAGCCTCCTCAGCCTCTTCAGGAGTCTGATTGCTCTGTTTATGCTTGGCCTGCATCATGGCGATAGACATAAGCAGCAGCAGAATACCCCCGCCGACTTTGAATGACGCAATACTCACCCCGAAAAAATCCAGCAGCGGTTTCCCGAGCAGGGCAGAGAAAATCAGGATGACCGCAACCGCGATACTCGTCGTCCTGACAATATTTCGCCTCTCACCTTCAGCCAATCCGTCGGTCATACTGACGAAAATGGGGACCACCCCAAGAGGGTTCACAATGGCCAGAAGGGTCGTAAATATTTTTATGTATACGGTCCATTCGATCATAGGTTATATTTTACCGCATCCGATCTCATTTTGGACCTGATATTCCATTAAGTGTTTGAGTTGTTATTGTCTCGAAAGTCCCCTCTCGGGAGGGGTGCAGGGGTGGGTTTTCAGGCCATGTTAAAGGACGTCAGAATTCTTCGCAGGACTACTTTATCTTGTTCTGTTCGTTGAGTTTGATGATCTTCGGCTTGAGCGCCTTTGCCTTGCTGTCTTCCAGATAACTGTAACAGAATATGATGACCTTGTCGCCGACAACCCCTTTGCGCGCCGTAGGACCATTCAGGCAGATCTCGCCGGAATTTTTTCTGCCCGGTATCACATAGGTTTCAAAGCGCTCGCCATTGTTCATATTGCTGATCATCACCTGCTCATAGGGCAGGATACCCGCCTTTTCGAGAAGCGCCAGATCGATCGTAATGCTCCCTTCATAGGCAAGATTCGACTCGGTCACCGTCGCCATATGGAGCTTGGTCCTCAGCATGCACCTCAGCATGACACCTCCAAAAGGTGAAAGGTGACGGGTTTGTAAAAACTTCCGTAGGCAAGACGTGTATGGTTCGACAAGCTCACCATGACATTCAAAGAGCTTGCCCTGAGTTTATCGAAGGGAGTTTTGAAGCGCAAGGCAGCATAAGGACTTTTTACGAAGCCGTCAATGTTCATTCGATTATCTTCGGGACGCGATAAAATTCAGCAGTGCCGTCCGGCGCATTCCGGAGCGCCTCTTCCCGCGGCAGCGACCCGGAGGGAACGTCCTCCCTTGCAACATTGCTGATCGAAATAACATGTGATGTCGGCTCCACGTTTGCCGTATCAAGCCCGTTAAGCGTCTCCATGTAGTTCAGAATACTGTCGAGCTGCCGGCCAAAGGTATTTTTTTCTTCCCCGGTAAGTGAGAGCCGCGCGAGTTGCGCTATCTGGTCAATCGATATCTTCATAATCAGGACCCTATATCTTGGTAAGGTTGGCGAGTTTCAGGGAAAGCCGCTTCAGCCCGATATTCGGAAAGTTTACCATCACCTTCTGGTCTTCACCGTCTCCGTAGCAGTCGCGAATAACCCCGATGCCCCAGACAGGATGCTTTACCCTGCAGCCAGAGGCAAAAAGTGGTTTGACTTTTACGATCTCGACTTTTTTATTGTCTCTGTTGCATCTGACCGGCTGATGATCAGTCACTTTTTCGATCCAGGTGCAATAGTCGCGCGGCAGGTTTTTCAAAAACCGGGAGGGTTCCTGTTCCTGCACCCTTGAGTACAACCGCCGCTTCTTCGCACCCGAAAGAAGCAGCATGTCCCGCGCCCTGGTCATGCCGACATACAGGAGTCTCCGCTCCTCGGCGATCTCATCTTCCTTCCCGATCGCCTTGAAATACGGCAGCACACCCTCCTCAATGCCGGTGACAAACACGACCGGGAACTCAAGCCCTTTGGCATTGTGGAGCGTCATCAGCGCTATGTAGTCTCCGGACCCATTTTCGTTCATGTTCGTCAGCAGAGATACCTTGTCAAGAAAATCTCTCATATCCCTGCCTTCTGCCGATGAGATCAGTTCATGGATATTCTGTTTGCGGTCGTCGTCCAGCGCCTCTTTCAGCCCTGTCTGTTCGGCAATATCCCGAAGTATATCGGCCGCATTGCCATTCTCTCCCGGGGCAAGCTCTTCGATCAGGGCCACAAACCCTTCCAGCTTTTCCCGCGTAGCAGAGACGATCCCGCTGCTTTTTATGCAGGCCTTGAGGCTGTCAAAGAGGCAGGTCGACTTCTTCTTTGCCTCGCTCTCGATCTTTGTTATTGTTGCAGCGCCGATGCCGCGCGGCGGGCAGTTAATGACCCGCCTCAGGCTCACGTTGTCACCATGGTTAAAAACAAGCCGCGCATAGGCAATAATATCCTTGATCTCTTTTCGCTGATAAAAGCTGACACCGCCTATCACCTTATAGGGAAGGCCTGCATCGCGCAGAGCGTCCTCCACGGCACGGGACTGGAGGTTGACGCGGTAGAGGATCCCGATATCCTTATAGGCAAAAGCCCCCTTGAGATAAAGCTCCCTGATGATCTTTGCAATATGCCTGGCCTCTTCTTCCTCGTTGTTCAGCCAGCAGAAATGAACCTTTTCGCCAGGCCCCTTATCGGTCCAGAGCTTTTTGTCGTTCCTGTTGGCGTTTTTCGAGATCACGGCATGAGAGGCGGCAAGGATATTCTGGGTCGAACGGTAGTTCTGCTCGAGTCTGACGATTCTGGCCCCGGGAAAATCCTTCTCAAAATTGAGGATATGCTGGACATCGGCCCCCCGGAAGCGGTAGATGCTCTGGTCGTCATCGCCGACCGCGCAGATATTCTTATGCTGCTTTGCCATGAGCTTCAGCAGCTGGTACTGAGAAAAATTCAGGTCCTGGAACTCGTCAACCAGGATATGGGCAAACAACTGCTGGTATTTCTTCAACACCTTGGGGTGCTCCTGAAAAAGCTTCACGGTCAGCATGATCAGGTCGTCGAAATCAAGCGCATTGGACCTCTGGAGCTCATCCTGGTACCGTATATAGACCTTCGCGAGTTTCTCATCAAAACCGAACCCGTCCCCTGCAGTCAGGAACTGATCAGGCCCGACCAGAGAAGCCTTGAGGAAGTTGATCCTCGACGAAACCCCTTTATACAGCGCCTCATAAATCTTGAAATCCTTCAGGATATGGCGTATAAGATTGCACCGGTCGTCCTCGTCGTATATCGAGAAGTCAGGAGAGTATCCGAGATGCTTGATCTCCTTCCTGAGGATCTTCCCGCACTGGGAATGCAGCGTACCGATCCACGAACTGCGGATGTCATTATGGAGCAGGACCGTGATCCGCTCCTTCATCTCTTCCGCCGCCTTATTCGTAAAGGTAACGGCAAAAACAGAATCGATCGGCGCTTTATGTGTCTTGACAAGATAGGCGAACTTGTGGGTAATTACCTTTGTTTTTCCGCTGCCTGCACCAGCAAGTACTAACAGGGGACCATTGATGTGCTGTAAGGCTTCTTTCTGCTGGGGATTGAGATCCTGCATTAACCCTTCTTTAGACATCGATTATTTGCTCCGTGGTTGTTCGTGTGCTTATAGAATAACAAATATCCGCCTGTTAAATCCAGCGGGTATCCGGGTCTGCGGTCACTCAACCGTAACACTCTTTGCCAGGTTCCTGGGCTGGTCAACGTCACAGCCCCGCAGCACGCCGATGTGATAGGCAAGAAGCTGCAGCGGTACCGCTAACAATACCGGCAGGAGATACGGGTTGGTATCAGGCACCAGTATACAGCGCTTCGAAATGCCGCAAACGTCCTCGCACAGGCGGGACGCAACCGTGATAACATTACCGCCCCGGCTCTTCACCTCCTGGATGCTTGTCAGCATCTTTTCATAGAGACTGTCCTTCGCAACCAGAATGACGACCGGGAGGTCTTCATCGATCAGGGCAATCGGACCATGTTTCATTTCTCCGGCCGCATACCCCTCGGCATGGATATAGGAGATCTCCTTCAGCTTCAGCGCCCCTTCGAGCGCCATGGGAAAGTTTATCCCCCTGCCGAGGTAGATAAACCCCCTGGCCTTACTGAATTCCCGGGCAATTTCCTTAACCGCATCGTCCACCGTCAGTACTGTTTCGATCTTGCCGGGGAGCATCAGGAGGTCCTGCAGAAGCGCACGAGACCGTTCACCGTCGAGTTCACCCTTTAACTGTCCAAAGGCTATAGCAAGAAGATACACCGCAGTGTACTGTGTCAGGAATGCCTTGGTCGAGGCAACCCCAATCTCGGGACCGGAATAGGTATAGCAGACGGCATCTGCCTCCCGGGCCGAGGTGCTTCCGACCACATTGCAGATACTCAGTACACGGGCACCCAGCCGCTTCGCCTCCCGCTGGGCTGCCAGTGTGTCAGCAGTCTCGCCGGACTGGGTGATAACAACCATAAGGTTCTCACTACTGACCATCGGCCTGCGATACCGGAATTCCGAGGCGATATCGACCTCGACCGGGATCCGGGCAAGGTCCTCGATCATATACTTCGCGGCAAGGGCTGCATGCCACGATGTACCACAGGCAACGATGAATATCTTTTTGACCGGCAGCAGCATCTCCCGGGAAAGACCGAATTCGTCGATGTTTATCTCTCCGGTTTCAACAGAGAAACGTCCTCTGATCGTATCACCCACCGCACGGGGCTGCTCGAATATCTCCTTCAGCATAAAGTGACGGTAGCCGCCCTTCTCTGCCATTGAGGGGCTCCAGGTGATCGGGACTACCTCTTTCCGGACCGGGGCTCCGTCGAGCGTCGAGACAACGACACCATCAGCCGTCAGGACGACCATCTCGCCTTCATCGAGAAAAATAACGTCTCGGGTATAACTCAGGAATGCCGGGACATCGGATGCAATGAAGTATTCTCCATCGCCCAGGCCAACCACAAGCGGGCTGTCTTTCCTGACGCCGATCACCTTGCCGGGCTCCTTCTCGTTGATCACGGCAAGGGCGTAGGAGCCCTTGACCTCTTTCAGCGCCTCTCTGACTGCTTCCTCTGTCGGCATTCTATCGGCATAATCCCTGATGAGATGACAGAGGACTTCCGTATCTGTATCCGAGCTAAAGATGTATCCCTTGTCAGCAAGCTTCTGTTTCAGGCCCAGATAGTTCTCGATGATACCGTTATGGACGATAACGATCCCGCCTGACCGGTGCGGATGCGCATTTTCTTCTGACGGCTTCCCGTGCGTGGCCCACCGTGTGTGGCCTATCGCGGTTGACGCCGACAGTTTCTCAGCCTCAACGATTGACGCCAGGTCCCTGATCTTGCCCTTGCACCGCCTGACGTCTATCCCCCTGTCAGAGAAATATGCGACCCCCGCTGAGTCATATCCCCGGTATTCGAGACGCCTCAGCCCCTCAAGGATGACCGTCACTGCATTCTTGTTCCCTGTGTACCCGATAATCCCGCACATAGTTTATTTAATTTGTCCCCTTTCCTAATCTAAGGTATTCCTTACCGTTGCACAAAATACTAAGTCGCAGCAGACAGAAATGCCGAAAAAGTCCTGACTGCAACACCTTACAGCCATATAATGGGGCCTGCCAGCCTTCCTGACAAAAAATTCACTTAACATTAAGTCTACGTTTACGTGAATCATAATTAAATCATGTTGTCATTGCAGGACTTTTGAGGTGTTTCTGTCTTCTGCAATGCAACGTTAAGGCTTTTTCTTCTTTCTCTTTTTTGCCCAGTCCGGGACATGTTTCTGCGCAACCCTGCTTACGGCAAGGGCTTCCTTCGGCACATCTCTCGTTATGGTGGATCCGGCACCGACATAGGCGCCCTTCCCTATGCGGACAGGGGCGACGAGTTGGGAATCACTCCCTATAAAGACCCTGTCTTCAATAACCGTCAGATGTTTGTTCACGCCGTCGTAGTTGCAGGTGATCGTACCAGCGCCGATATTGACTCCCCTGCCGATCTTCGCATCCCCCAGATAGCTCAGATGAGAGGCCTTGCTCGCCCGTCCGACAACGGTCTTTTTCAGCTCGACGAAGTTGCCGATCCTTGCCTCCCGTCCGACTACCGAGCCGGGCCTGATGTGGGCGAATGGCCCGACCACCGCGGCGTCGCTGATCTCAGATCCCTCAACAACCGTAGAGTCCCTGACAATGACGTTATGCCCGATCCTGCTGTCTTTTATTCGCACGTTGGGATAGATAACCGTCCCGCTGCCGACCGTGGTAGAACCTTCAAGGCAGACATTCGGATAGATGACCGTCTCCGCGCCGACACTGACACCATGGTCGATATAGACCGCTTCAGGGTCAATGAACCCAACCCCCTTTGCGACCAGACCGGCAATAATCCTCTTTCTCATGAGTCCGGTCGCCCTGATGAGTTCAGCCCGCGTATTGACGCCCATGAACTCCTCTTCCTCCCCGATGCAGCATGCAGCCGCCCGCAGACCCTGTCGCCCGGCAAGAGAGACTACATCCGTCAGATAGTACTCCTTTGTAAGCGGATTCACCGGGATCGCCTCCAGAAGCCGCAGTGCAGCAGTACCGAAGACATACACGCCGCTGTTCACCTCGGCGATCTTCTTCTGCTCCCCGTCGGCATCCTTTTCTTCGACAATCGCCGATACATTCCCCGCGGGGTCTCTCACTACCCTGCCATAGGCCTCCGGCTTCTGCGCAATGAACGAGAGGACGGTCAGGTCGTTTTTTCTCCGCCGGTGCATCTGTATAAGTCTCCTGAGTGTTTCAGCCCTGACAAGCGGGGTATCACCGTTCATCACGACCAGATCACCCCGGAAGCCCTCCAGTGCAGGAAGCGCTGACATCACCGCATGTCCTGTCCCCAGCGGCTCAGCCTGCAGCGCGAAGGAAACGCCCCCAGATCCGACCGATGTGCCGACAGCATCGCGCATCCGGGCCAGGTGCTTCCCCGCCACCACAACGATCCTCTCCGGCCGGATACGTCTGGCGGTATCGATTACGGCACCCAGCATCGTCTCTCCGCTGATGCGGTGGAGGACCTTGGGGAGAGAAGACTTCATCCTCTTGCCCTCACCCGCTGCAAGAATAACAGCCGCAGTCTTCACTCGTGAGCCTCCCCGATCCTGTTCGGCGCAGCAATCCCTCCGGATAAAATTATCTTGATCCCCTCGTCGATCGCAATATCAGTATAGAAAAGATCCTTGTCGCAGACCAGCACGATCTCCCCCAGATACAGGTTATTCGTCGGCACATAGACCGCGCGCAGGACCGTTTCCTGGTTACTGCCCGCAATCACCGTACTCTCTTTTGTCAGAAACCCGAAGGAGTACATGCCCGGCCGGGGATATTCGATGATCACAAACTTCTTGAACGAGGCGTTTTTGCTCTCCGGGGAAAAAGCGTCAACAAGCTGTTTGACCGCGGTATAAAACCCCTTAAAGACCGGGAGTTTCAGAAAGACATTCTCAAACATGCCGATCATTTTCTTGCCGAAGACATTCGTCGATATTATTCCGACAATAAAAATAAGGACTATGGCCGAGATGAACCCAAGCCCCGGAGTATGGTATCCGAGGATCTGAAAATAAAACGGTTCGAGGAGGCTGTCGACAAAGGCGACGAACTTTCCGATCACCAATACCGTGATAATCGCCGGGATCGAAACAAAGAGCCCTGCGATGAACTTCCGTTTGAAGGTGGCGCTGACCGTCGATCCCGTCATCATGAACTGATACAGTTATTTGCCAAGTTTCTCCACAACATCATCCGGAATATCAAAATTAGCATAGACATTCTGGATGTCGTCATGCTCTTCAAGAGCATCCATCAGCCTGAGCATCTGCTCTGCCGCCTTTTCATCAAGGACCACGTAATTCTTCGGGAGCATCGTCACCTCGGCAGACGCAACCGGTACCGACGCTTTTTCGAGGGCATCCCGGACCGCGGAGAGATCCTCGGGAAGCGTAATAACCTCATAGTTTTCTTCCTGCGGGTCGTTCTTCATATCTTCAGCGCCCGCATCAAGCGCCGCCGTCATCACCGTATCCTCAGCTGCCGTGGTCTTATCGACCAGGATATACCCTTTCTTGTCAAACATCCAGGAAACACAACCAGTCTCCCCGAGGTTGCCGCTGTTTTTCGAGAGGATAAAACGGATCTCCGGCAGCGTCCTGTTCTTATTGTCGGTCATGACCTCCATGATAATCGCGACACCGGCAGGGCCGTAGCCTTCATATACAGACTCCTCGTAGGTGACGCCGGGGAGTTCTCCGGTCCCCTTCATGATAGCCTTCTTTATGTTGTCATGGGGCATATTCACTTCCTTGGCGCTCTCTATGGCCGATCTGAGCCTCGGGTTCCCCCCCGGATCACCGCCGCCGAGCCGTGTTGCAATAGAGATCTCCTTGACTATTTTGGTGAATACCTTGCCCCGCTTTGCGTCTGTATTGCCCTTTTTATGCTTGATCTGAGACCATTTGGAATGTCCGGACACGTAAAAAACCTCCCATGCGAATTAATAATTTTCTATTATATTTTGACGGCTTCGTAAAAGCCCGTATCATGGCTGTCATTCCCGAAGTCCTCAATCGGGAATCCATTCTTTTCAAACCGTTGCGCACCTGGATTCCCGCCTTCGCGGGAATGACGACTTTTTAGAATTCATCAATATTTTGTTCGTACTGCTCTTCATTTTTGACCAGCTCATCAAAGACGCTGTATGACAATAGTACCCTCGCGAAATTTCGGAAAGAGGGAAAGCAAAGGCAATACCAGGGATTTCCGCATTACTTTTTATAATAATTCCAGCACCTTGAAGCTGTCAAGGCCTACTTTGGAGGAATGCCCCCGGCGGAAAAAATCCACATCTCTTCAGGCCCTGACAAAAAACTCTATTGCGGCCTTCACCTGGTCGAGATCAACCCTGGTGTTGAGACAGGGACCATTGGGCCGTTCATTCGGGATACCGAGGACCGGCAGGGGATATGTGTCGACCACGCCGCTTGAAAGATCCCGCTCGCAGGCCACCGCGACAATCGCTTCAGGCGCCGCCTCCATCACGATCTTCCTGGCCAGGGTCCCGCCGGTAGCAACAAAAAGGTTCAACTGGTATTTCTCTGAGATACCGATCAGGTCCGTCACCTCGCACCGTCCGCACCGCTTGCAGTTGAAGATGTTATGGGTGAGTCTGATCTCGCAATTATTGACCTGGATGCAGTGTGGAAGCAGGAGGAGGATCTTTTTTGTGCCATATCTGCCTTTCTTCACCAGACGGTTGTTCAGCTCGATAATCAGCCTCTGGAACGGCTCTTTCCGGCCCTTCATAAAGGCGCTGAGAAGCATCAGGAGCGGATAGAACACCTTCAGGACAAGCCCCCTTAACAGGTTATAAGGCATCGAAGCACATCCCGGCCCGGAGGCGGCTGCCGTTCACAAAGTCGGAAGAAGACATGACCTTCCTGCCCTCAGGCTTCAGTTCATGGACTGACAACAGCCCGTCACCGGTCTCCACCAGAAGCCCCCCTTCCGCGGATACGGTAATCGTTCCGGCGGCGCCCCTTACCTCATGGGAAAGCACCGATGCCCTGAGTATCACAATCCGCTCTCCGTTCAGCAAACCGTATGCGCCCGGCCATGGAAATGTACCCCTGATCAGGTTGAATATCCTCCGTGCAGGCCAAGCCCAGTCTATCCTGCCGTCTTCTTTCTTAAGCGGCGGCGCGAAGCTCGGATCCCCTTTCTGAGGCACAGGACTGACAGTGCCGTCACTCAACCCATCAAGCGTTCTTGCCAGAAGGGAAGCCCCGATCTCCGAGAGCCTGATGCTCAATGATTGCGTTGTATCGCTGTCGTTGATCAGGGTCTCCTCCTGGAGCAATATGTCCCCGGTATCGAGTCCCTCATTCATCAGCATCGTGGTTATTCCAGTCCTGGGATCGTCATTAATGACCGACCACTGGACCGGCGCAGCACCCCGGTATTTCGGCAGGAGCGACCCATGCACATTGATACACCCCAAAGGCGGAAGGTCCAGAATACCTGCCGGAAGGATCCTGCCATATGCGACGACAGCGATCACCTCAGGGCGCAGAGAGCACAGCTCCTGATAAAATTCAGCGGTCCTTATCCTGTCCGGCTGAAGCACGGGTATCCCCAGTGACAGGGCAAACTCCTTCACCGGTGGTGCGGAAAGAACATGACCTCTCCCTTTGAGTCTGTCCGGCTGGGTGACGACAGCAACGACATCCCTGCCCTCATCAATCAGTATTTTAAGCGACGGGACGGCAAAGTCAGGGGTTCCGAAGAAGATAATGCGCATGAAGGCTCAGGCTTCTAGCTTCTGTTTCTTTTTATACTTTTTCTTGAAAAATTCCCGCCTGATAGGGCTGAGGCGGTCGATGAAGAGTATCCCGTCGAGGTGGTCAATCTCATGCTGGACCGCAATAGAAAGGAGACCCCCGGTCTCGATCTCGACCTGCTGCCCTGACCGGTCGAGTGCGGAGAGTACAAGACTCTCCGACCGCTTCACCTTTGCCGTATAATCAGGTACACTCAGGCATCCCTCTTCGAATTCAATCTCTCCCTCCCGTTTCAGAATAACCGGGTTTATCAAGACCAAAAGCGGAACTGTCTCTTCGCGGACACTGATATCGATCACCGCAAGACGCCTCGAGATGCCGACCTGTGGGGCGGCCAGACCAACCCCCGGCGCTGCATACATCGTCTCGATCATATCATCGATAAGTTGCTGGAGCTCATCATCGATCATCTCTACGGGTGCTGCCTTCTGTTTAAGCACCCGTGCAGGATATTTTTTAATATCTAGTACACCCATATTTCATTATAAAACATTTGTCAGGTTTGTAAAAAGTCCTTTTCATGGCTGTCATTCCCGAAGCCTGCCCTCGAAGTTAGTAGTCGGGGGTCCTTAATCGGGAATCCATTCTTTTCGAGAAGTTGCGTGCCCCTGGATTCCCGCCTTCGCGGGAATGACGACTTTTTACGAGTTCCTCACTTTTGACTGCTTCGTAAAAAGTCCGGGAATGGAACGGGAGACTCCGGGCAGCAAACCCGGCGAAGGGAGATTAGTTATTTTGTGGAGAGGAACGTATCGAGGAACGTATCTGGTCAATAAGCCTTTTTCAATATTTTTGAAACCTCGTGTAATCTTTTATCAAGTGTCCATAGGGAAATATTGCTTAACACTGCCGAAACAAGCAGGTGCATGTCAACATAGCCCAACCCCTTTCCCATAAGACGGTATCTTTCCAAAAAAGTCATGACATCTTCGTGTTCTGCCTGTACCGCCGCCGGAAGCGTCTGCAGGAGAGAAAGTATTACGGACCTGTTTTTGAGATTGCCGCAGGCCAGTTCGCCGATGATACATGGATGACAAACCGCGAGGCCGTTATTTAACAGGTCATCGAGCCCGATTTTCCCCTCGCGCAGATGCGCTACCCAGACTGAAGTATCAACAAGGACCATGCTACCGGCTTGCAGCTCTCCTGCGTGGGGGCGCTTCCAGCCCCTTCTCAGATCCTCCAAGCAGGGCAAGTCTTTTGGCGCTTTCCCTGGCTATCAACGATTCAAGCCCGAGTCTTACCAGTGCGGTCTTTTCCTTAACACCAGTCAGTTTCGCCGCCTTATCAAGCAACTGGTCCTCAATGTTCAGTGTCGTTCTCATGACTGCCCCTCTCTGTATGCTCAATTATATGTATTAATATGTATGATATTGTGCATAGCTGTCAAGAAGCTTTTATCCTATATACGGACGGGGGCGATGCCGCCGCCAGCTAAACAGGGTCAGGTCAACACACAGGACAGATGCGAAGTTCAATAAAAGCACAAATATCACCCTCCCTTAATCCCCACAAGGGAGGGAAACTTTCTTATCCTCGACCCTTGGGAGAGGGATTTTTTCGAGACAATGACATCTTGGAGCTGACGTTGACGTGATCATGGACGGCAGGTCCTTGAAGTTGCATTTTATCGGAAACAATGGCATTATTGAGTGGTAAACAATCATATGCGGAAACAATCCATAAGACAACTGTCACATATCGTTCTTTCCCTTATCGTCCTTTCAGCCTTTTTCTCGTGCGTCGCTCCGGGCATGAAGGCAGGGGCCCTAAAAAACAGTATCCCGGTTACTGGCAAGGATCTGCTTGAAGAGGTCAATGTCATTGCAATCCCGGCCTTTTATGGTGACCGGCAGAACTGGAAAGAGGTTTCCTATGAGGTGCTTTTTTCATCGAAAAGAATAAAGGTCCTGCCGCCTGATCAGGTAGACGCGGCAATAAAAGAACAGAACCCGGATTTTGCCTCACTGAAATCCCAGGACCGCGGCAGTGCCCTCGCCAGTGCAGCCAAGGGGCTGCCGGCCGATGCTGTTATAAACGGCATGATACTCCTGAAAGACGATACGGCAGAGCTGGTTATCCAGCTGATCTCGCTCTCGGACGGCAGGGTATTGTTCTGGCAGGCTGCTGATCTGTCTCCGAAAGACGGCCAGATCGGGCACGAGGCAAAAAGGGCCGCTCTGGCCGAAATACTGGCCCCGGTTCTGGAGCATGCAGGAAAGAGGACTAAACCGGCACCGGTGCCGACCAACATACAGCCACCGGCAGAAACAAAACCTGTGGTGATCGAGCCGCAGCCGGTCACGCCGCCAAAGGCCGATCCTCCTCCAAAGACCGAGAAGAAACCAAAAAAATCAAGACCTGCACGGCCGCCTGATACGATCAGCCCGATGTAGCCTTCTGTTTAATAACATGGACGAGACAGTAAACTTCAAAATGCAATGCCCCAAATGCGGGAAGGATTTCCCGTTTGACGCTACCCACTGCGAGGAATGTTCTGCAATGCTTGAGCCGGTCGAGACCGCCGGGGCCCCGCAGGAGACGCCTGAGGATGGGAGTAAGGTCTCCGGCCGGAAGCCCGGAGATGTCAAGACGCCTTCTGTCAGCGCCGACAAAATAGAAGACATAAAGATCGACAGCCTCAAAGCTGATATCGAAAACCAGTTCCTCTTCACGCTTCTCCTTGAACTGGACCAGCTCAAGGGCAGACTTATGCGGAAGGAGCAGCTTCTGGCGAAACTGCATGAAAAACAGGACGGCATGGTCAATGCCGAGTATATAAGCCAGACCGGAAGAGCGGAAAAAGAGATCGAAGAGATCCTGACAAAGACAGCGCATATTGAAATTATCATCGAGGACCTCGAAAAAAACATATCGTCCGACATAAAGAACCTGGAAGAGACCGTCAGGGGGCTTGCGGGCCCTTCTTTTTCCGGCCGCTTTTCTCAGACCGGCCGCTACTACCGGATGATAACGTCGGAATTGAAAATAAAAACCGTGCTCCTCGACATCATCAGGGGGAAGCTGCCGCGGTCTTATTTCAGGACCAGGAGGATGGTCCGGATGATCGTGCTCGGGGCTGCCGGCATCGTCTGCACACTCCTCCTTTCCTGGTTTATCGCATCCCGCAGTCAGCCATACCTTACGGAACGACCTGCGACGGGAGCTCAGGTCCCCGGGACTCCAGCACCATCGGTCAGCGAGGAGGATATCCGGCGGCTTCTTGAGGATATCAGGACTGCTAATATCACCAAGGACCTTAACCTCTGGGAATCGCGGTACTCCTCCGGTTATCGTGAGCTCAAGGGAAAGAAGGAAGGCATTCTCGATCAGTGGAAGCAGTTCGATTACCTCTCGCTCAGATACCGGATCGAAAACCTTCAGGCCTACAGTACTGGCGCAGATGCAGTGATCGTCTGGGATATCGAATTGAGACCGGTCAGGGGCGGCAGCAGCAAGAGGGTCGCTTCCCGTCTCGCCTCGACATTCGTCCTTGAGGATGCAACACTGAAAATTTCCGCTGTCAAAAAGGATGAGCGTTAGCAGCTCATGCCGGGTGCTCGTCTTCAGGCAACAGAGGCCCTTGTCCGCATATTCGGCGGGGACATCCGTCCGAAGCCCGCGATAGAAACAATCGCCGCATCACTCGACAGACGTGACCGCGCCTTTTTGATGGAGATCGTCTATGGGGTCCTGCGATACCGTGATATGCTTGACTGGATACTCGGCCACTTTCTGAAGAAGCCGGCCAGCCTGGATGACTGGACAGTCAACAATCTGAGGGCCGCACTCTATCAGCTTTATTTCATGAGGGTGCCCGAGCGGGCGGTCGTGCATGAAGCGGTCGAGATTGAAAAGACTTTTGCTCAGAAGAACCGGAATGCGAAGCCGCCGCTCGTCAATGCAGTCCTGAGGAGCATTGTCCGGCAGAGGGACCAGTTCGTACTGCCGCTCAAACCGGCAAACCCGGATTCACCCGCATCTGAAATAGCCCTCAACACCTCTCATCCGCGCTGGCTGATACGGCACTGGATAAAACGTTTTGGCGAGGATGAGGCCAGATGCCTTGCCGAGGCGAATAACATGAGACCGCCGTTCACCGTCAGAACCAACACCCTCCGGACAACCCGCGAGGCTCTGATCGATTGGTTCCGCCGGGAGGGAATTCCAGCATCACCCACCCGCTATTCGCCGGAGGGCATCACCCTGGACGAACAGGTAACCTACGACGACCTTTCCTTTGCGCGTGGCTTTTTTACTGTCCAGGACGAGGCCTCGCAGCTGGTCACCTGGCTGCTTAACCCCCAACCGGGCGAGCGGGTGCTTGACGCCTGCGCAGCACCGGGAGGCAAGACAACCCATATCGCCCAGATGATGAGAGACGGGGGAGAGATCGTCGCCGTTGAAAGGGACGCCAACCGCATGGCGCATCTCAGGGAAAATATCAGCACCCTCGGTCTCAGGAGCGTGAGGGTCGTCAATGCCGACGTCACAGAACTGGATGACCCCCACATTCATCAGATACCCGTTGATCAGATATTCTTTGACCGGATACTCCTGGATGCGCCCTGCTCAGCCACCGGAGTAATCCGCAGGAACCCTGATGTAAAATACCGTCACAAAGCCGCAGACCTGCTGCTGTTCAGAGAAAAACAGCTGCATCTGCTGAAGACCGTCTCTCGTTTTCTGAAAAAAGAAGGGACATTGGTGTATGCTGTCTGTTCCACAGAACCTGAGGAAGGCGAGCAGGTTATCGATGAGTTCTTGAAGACTGACCGTGAATTCCGTATTATAGATGCGGGCGTACCGCTCTTAAAGGAGTTTCTCGCAGGGGGTATATTGAGGACATTTCCGCACAAACATAACATGGACGGCTTTTTCGGAGCAGCACTATGCAGAAGAGATTGAGCAGCCTCATCCGGATCCCGCTTGCCCTCGCTGCATTCATACTTCTCGGGCTGGTCTTTGGCTATATGACATTCAACATACTGAGCTTTAGCCGTACGGTCGAAGTTCCGTCGCTTGCGAACATGTCCCTCGTCGAGGCGAACGAGACATTGAGCAAGGCCGGTCTTTATCTTAAGATCGAGGGTGAAGACTATGACTCGGTTGTCCAGACAGGGAAGATCGTGCGGCAGGACGTGCCGGCAGGCAACAAGGTGAAGGAACGCCGGGCTATCAAGGTGTTTGTCAGCAAAGGACCGAAGGTCCTGTCCGTGCCGGTGCTCGTCGGGGAAACACTTGCTGACGCCGAGTCTATCCTGATACAGAAGGGGCTGCGGGTCGGGAGGGTTATCACGGTCCATGCCGATACGGTTGAAAAGGGAAGGATTGTGGCCCAGCGGCCTGAGCCTGATGAACGTCTCGCCGGTGCGATCACCGTGCTGGTCAGCGCCGGCCCTCATGAGATGGGCTACACCTGCCCCGACTTTATGAATAAACCCCTGGACGAGGCAAAGGAACTTGCCAAAAAAATGGGACTGGTCGTCGAGACAACAGGCCAGGGGACTGTTGTCTCAGGTCAGAAACCAAAGTCAGGGACAGCCGTCAGGAGCGGCGAGACGATCTATTTTGATACGAAAGAGGTGAACACACCGTGATCAGGATATCCCCATCAATACTTTCGGCTGATTTTTCGAGACTTGCTGAGGAGGTCAGGGCTGCGGAAGATGCCGGGGCAGATATGCTCCACATCGATGTCATGGACGGACACTTTGTCCCGAATATCACGATCGGCCCTGCGGTAGTCGAATCGCTCAGAAAGGTGACAAAACTGCCGCTCGATGTCCATCTGATGATCGCAGAGCCTGACCGGTATCTGCCTGACTTCATCAGCGCCGGGGCTGATATCTTAACGGTCCATATCGAGGCAGCGACCCATCTCCACCGGTCGGTCCAGAGCATAAAGGAAAAGGGCGTCAGGGCAGGCGTCTCGATAAACCCGGCAACTCCGGTCCATATGCTTGAGGACATAATCCATGACCTGGATATGGTGCTGATCATGTCGGTCAATCCCGGATTCGGCGGCCAGGAGTTTATCCCGCACGC
>JBARHQ010000192.1:0-3738 GCA_049799315.1 Thermodesulfovibrionales bacterium
CAGTTCCTTCGGAGGCTGCTATCTCACGAAAGATATCTATGACACAACGATGACAACGCTTGAATTTAGAAACGGGGTCAAGGGGCATATCTTTGTGAGCTGGCTCCATCCTTTCAAGGAGCAGAAGCTGGTTGTTGTGGGATCCAAGGGTATGGCGGTGTTTGATGATGTAAGCAAGGAAAAACTCTTCCTCTATCCCCACAAGATCGATTGGAAAGAAGGCAGGATACCTGTTGCCCATAAGGCTGACAATCAGGTAATTCCCGTTGATAAGGCAGAGCCCTTGAAGGCGGAATTGCAGCATTTTATAGCGTGTATCGCTGACAGAAAACGCCCCAAAACTGATGGCGCTGAAGGTGTTCGGGTCCTGAAGATTCTTGAAAGCGCTGAGAAAAGTATGAGCACCGTACAGAAAACTGCGTCTGTGTCGCCTGACTTTCCTTTCTTTGCCCATGAAACTGCAATCATTGATGAGGGCGTCAGTCTTGGCTCAGGCACAAAAATATGGCACTTTTCGCATATTTTGAAAGGAACGAAGACCGGGCAGGGTTGCATCATAGGGCAGAATTGCGTGATAGGGCCTGACGTGACCATGGGGGACAGATGCAAAGTCCAGAACAATGTCTCGCTTTATAAGGGTGTGACTCTTGAGGATGAGGTCTTCTGCGGTCCTTCCTGTGTCTTCACCAATGTCTATAATCCCCGTGCTTTTATAGAAAGAAAGCAGGAGTTCCTGCCGACTCTGGTTAAACGAGGGGCCACGATCGGCGCGAACGCAACGTTAATCTGTGGCACGACCATCGGCAGATATGCCCTGATTGGCGCCGGGGCCGTGGTGAAAGAAGATGTTGCCGACTATGCTGTTGTTGCAGGCGTACCGGCGAAACAGATCGGATGGGCCTGCAAGTGCGGAACGCCGCTAAAGTTCGTAAAGAGTAAAGCAAAATGCGGATACTGTGGTAATGAATATGCACTTAACAAGAATGAATTTATAACCGTAAAGGAGAACTGATACATGAGAGAGATCCCGATGCTCGACCTTAAACTCGAATATGAATATATGAAGACTGATATTGATAGTGCAATCCAGAGGTGTCTTGACCACCAGAAATGGATTCTCGGGCCTGAGGTCAAGGAGCTTGAAACGAAGGTCGCAGAATATCTCGGCGTGAAACACTGTATCGGTGCGTCTTCGGGGACAGAAGCGCTTGTCCTTTCTCTGCGGGCACTGGCTATCAGGACAAAAGGCCAGGAGTATTTTGATAAGACTGACGAGATCATCACAACTCCGTTCACTTTTACCGCCACCGGCGATGCAATACTGAGATCCGGAGCAACACCGGTGTTTATTGATGTCGATCCCGTAACCTTTAATATTGACCCTCGGAAAATCAGCGAGTATGTAACTCAGCACTCAAAGAGTGTTGTCGGTATTCTTCCTGTTCATCTTTATGGCAGGTCCTGTCAGATGGATGAGATCATGGGGCTCGCGAAAGAGCATAACCTCTTCGTGGTTGAGGATATTGCCCAGGCGTTCGGGGGGCTGTGGAAGGACAAAAAGCTTGGTTCAATAGGTTCAACCGGATGTTTCAGCTTCTTTCCGTCAAAGAACCTGGGCGGTTTCGGCGACGGCGGCATGGTATCGACCAATGATGATGAAGTCGCCGGGCTTGTCCGGATGCTCCTGAAGCATGGCGGCAAGGACAAATACAATGTGGACCATATCGGTTATAACGCCCGCCTGGATACGCTTCAGGCTGCAGTGCTTGTTGCCAAGTTCAGGTATATTGATGAGTTCAATGAAAAAAGAGTGAAGATCGCAGCCGTGTATAGCAAAGGGCTTGAGGGTGTGAAAGGTATCACTATTCCTGAAATTACCGATGGTCATGTCGTGCATCAGTACACGATTAGAGTTCTGAACGGGAAAAGGGATGCCTTGCAGAAACATCTTCAGACGAGTGGTGTCAGCAGCATGGTCTATTATCCTTTCCCTCTGCACAAGATGAAGGTGTTCGGAGAAGGGCGAAGCAGGACGTCGGGCAGTCAGGAGCATGCGGAACAGGCGACGGCCGAAGTGCTGAGCCTTCCGGTTGAACCGCTCATGGCGGCGGCGGATGTCGCATCGGTTGTAAGTGCGATAAAGGCATTTGCGGGCCAATGAACAAAATGACCCTGGATGTCAATAGAGGACACCAAAACTTTCCTGCTGCGGGCTGTCCTTAAGCAGCGGCTTCGATTGTTTTTTCCGGTCGGTTTCCTGTATCTTAAAAACGTTGCCGGAGTGGTGGAATTGGCAGACACAAGGGACTTAAAATCCCTCGGGGGCAACCTCGTACCGGTTCAAGTCCGGTCTTCGGTACCATATTTTAATCCTGATGTGAGTATGGGGAAGCTTCATCCAAAAAATCTATCGTGTCCTGCACAGCTCATTTTTGTCACATGACATCGTGTGTGACTGATGGCCCCTTCCCGGGGTCTTGCGGACGGGGACCCCATGATCCTTGAGATAAAATTTCGATGCTGACTTTTTGGTTTATTTTGCTACAATGTGTCTAAAGGTGCCATGTGGATGATTCGCTGAGATTATTTGTTCAGAAGATATCGAAACTCCCGACGCTTCCGTCGATAGCGCAGGAGATTCTGAATGCTGTCAATCAGGATACAGTCTCGGTCGACCGGCTTGAGGCGATCATTGAGAAAGATCCGACACTCGCTGCACGGATATTGGGGATTGCGAATTCTGCTTTTTTCGGTGCCGGTGCGGCAGTGACCAGCGTGAGCAACGCAATTATACGGATAGGGTTTAATAATGTTAAATACGCCTCCCTCGGTGTGGCGCTGATGACTGTGCTGGACCGTAACCACGGGAATGCGCCGCTCGACTCCAGGAGGATTTATCAGCACTCGATTGCGGTCGCGCTCCTGGGAAAGACCCTTGCCCGGGATACGGGTGTGGTTGACCCTGATGATGCGTTTGTCTGCGGTGTCCTCCACGATATCGGTCTGCTGGTCCTGAACAGCTATTGCGGTGAGGCCTATCGGGCAGTGATGGCTGCATTTCAGGACAAGGCATCGCTGCTTGAGGCAGAGTCCGCGGTCCTCGGCTTTACCCATGCGGAGATCGGACTCTGGCTTGCAGACCAGTGGAACCTGCCGGGCATCATCCTGGACACGGTCCGTTTCCATCACCAGCCGTCAGCCGCGGTGCGTAACCGGGAAATCGTCTCACTTGTCCATATTGCGGACAGCATTACCAGCACTTCTTTTTTTCGGATATCTGAGAAAAACCCCTATTTTGGACCCGAAGCCGCATCGCTTGCCCATCTGAACTGGTCGCCTGCAATGCTTGAGACCTTTGCCGCCGGATTTGACCGCACGCTATTCAGCGGGGAGCTGTTCAGCCCATGAAGGAGAATGCCTTCCTCGATTGGCTTAACCGGGCGCTTGATGACCGGGAGGTTTTAGGGAAACCTGCCGAAGCCCTTTCGCCTGCTGAAACCCTCGTGGCAGGACGTCTGCAGCAGGAGCTGACCCGGTGCTATCGTGATTTCCAGATCTACAGCCAGGCATTTCAGGGGATGGAAAGGTTCTACGACACGTCGATACATGCCCTGTCGGCCTTTATCAAGGTGGGAAAGCTTACCGAGGAGGTTACGAATACTGATCTGCTCTGTAAAAAAGCACTCGAGATCTTTTCGCAGGAACTTGAATTTGAGAACTGCTCGATCATGCTCAGAG
>JBARHQ010000193.1:0-43334 GCA_049799315.1 Thermodesulfovibrionales bacterium
CCCATAGTTCCGGCTTAAGCTCCGGCTCAATCTCCGGCCTTTTCTACTGCATATCCCAGTTGGTGATATCAGCATCCTTTCCGCTACCGCCCTCCTTGCCGTCCGAGCCGAGGCTAATGAGGTCAAAGTCGCCATGGATACCCGGGGAGACGTAGATATAGGGGTTCCCCCACGGGTCGAGAGGAATCTTCTTCTGCTCAAGATACCCGCCCTCCCGGTATTTGGCAGGGACCCTGCCGGTCTCGGGTTTTGAGGTCAGTGATTCAAGGCCCTGTTGCGTGTCAGGATAAAACCCGCTGTCCATCTTGAAGAGCTTTAATGCGGTCTCGAGGTTCCTGATCTGGACTTTTGCAGCATCGATCTTGGCATCATCTGTGCGGCCGATGATCTTCGGGGCAACGATTGCGGCAAGAAGGCTCAGAATAAATACGACAACAATGATTTCAAGCAGTGTAAATCCCGCGTCCTTGTTTTTACTATCCAACATACTACCTCCGATGTGTTACCGTTAATAAACACTGTAGTTGCATAAAGATACTCAATCGCAGCAGACGGGAAGGCCGAAAAAGTCCTGCCTGCAACACCTTACAGTCATTTATCAGAGTCTGCCAGCCTTCTTTACAGCATTCACGTGACATTACGTCTCCGTTTACGTGAATCATAATTACATCATGTTGTCATTGCAGGATTTTCGAGGTGTTTCCGTCTGCTGCAATGCAACGTTACCGGGTAAACAGTCACCGTCTTTTCTTTCTTCTCTTCATAATTGTAACAAAAGCCGGCGCACTCATGATAAATAAAATTGCATACGGATGCCGTATGCCATACACTACCGGATAGAGCGCCATGCGTGTCGCCGTCCTCAGCCCCTCGTGCCTGCCGATGAAATCAGCTGCAGCCGGAGACAACCGGTAATAGAGACTGACGAACTGCCTGCCTGCAAGGTTTGTCAGCAGGTGCTTGTCCCTGAACCTCCTGAGTGTTTCAACCTCAGGGGCGAGCGGACTGCCGTAAGCAGCTGTTGCAATGAAACAACCGCCACCACCACCGCTGCTGCCGGACGGGGCTGGAGCCGGAGTATCGTTCACTACCTCAATGGATAAAGGCTGATTGTCTGTTTCAGGGTCATTATTCATGACGATAAGGGTTGCCCTGATATATCTTCCATTCGTGCCGAAGTCGGTGACAGTCCTGATGGTGACTGCGCTGTCAAGCAGAACATCAAGACGGTCATACGTGCCGTCAATTTTTTTCAAGAGCAACAGGGCGGTCAGAGCGCCTGAATTCATGCCCGAAAACCTGAACGTCAGTGGTTTTGCTGTTGTGTCCGGTTTGAAGTCATAGTACCGCGCGGCAAGATGGTTCAGGCTTCCTGTTAGGGTCTGGGGAATAGCGCTGAAGCTTGCTTCCTGTTTCGCCGGAGGATAGTGTTCCTTGTCAGTGAACTCACGCGTCAGGACCTTCTGCCTGAAATTCTTTAATTCAATGCTGAGCGAGCTGCTCAGCGCGGCAAGGTGATCAGCGATCGCTCTGATTGCAGCAGCGTTATTTCCGATCCGGAACCAGATATTTTTCACTATGTCCCGGCCACGACTTTCGGAGAGATATTTGACCCAGATGATGTCCCCGTATTCATAACTGCCATTGTAGGTGTCGAGCGACGTATCAGGTTTGTCAAACCACTTATCGACCCTTCCGGCGGTGCCGGCCGCGGTGCCGAAGATAGTGAAATAGGTTTCACCGGTATCCCATTTTCCATTGTCGTTTGCGTCGTCATACCGCGACCCGGTGTAGTTGAGATAGTCCTTTACTTCAGGATAAATCTCGTCCTCCATCCAGGTGGACGAGGCCTCCATCCACCAGCCATTATCGGCGATGTCGGTTGACAGCTGAAAATGGAAGGCATGAAAGAGCTCATGGGCCGCTGTTACCTTGATATCGCCCATCTGTTTTCCGGCCGGGTCGAGATTAGCTGGCTTTCCCAAAAAGGTGCTGTCAAAAACTATGTATGCATCTGAAGGTCTCTGGTCGAACGAGGTATAGCCATAACTGCCGGGCAGATGCAGGAGATAGACGTCAAGCCTGCTGTCTCCTCCCAGGGTGCCATCTCCCGGCAGGTCGGGATACCCCAGCGTCCTGATATGGCTGTATGAGTTTTCGAACGCCGATCCCGCATCGACAACAAACTGGGGGATTGTTGCAGGGTTGCCGTCAGAGCCGGCGACCGCGTCGCCTCTGGAATTGTCTTCGGTGTAGTGTATCCTGATATGGCCGCCGGGTACGTCATAGGTCAGCACAATAACGCCAGCTCCGTAAAAGTCAGGATCGTTGCTGTCTACCGGACGCCTCAGGATAAATCTGTTTTCCGGGGTCAGATATTCAGGGTACAACTTTGCGGCAAGCGCTACCGGTGTGCCGGACTTGTAGATTGGCTGAGAGGTCTCTTCAACCCCCTGCCTGTATAATATATTCCTGCCGAAAAGCGCGCTGACATGCTGATTGATGGAGGACCTGTCGACCTCTGCACCGGAGAAGCCCTGGGGCACAAGGAGAAACAGTGAAACAAACAGAAGAAGAAATCGTTTCAGTGAAAGCATATCAACCTTTTTTTCTTCTTAGTATATACATTTCCCTCAGTGTTTATAAAGCAGAGGCAGCCCTATTTTATCAGCTGGTTCAGCTGGAACATTGGGAGGAGGACCGCCAGGACGATCGCCCCCACGATGACGCCCATCAGCAGAATCATCATTGGTTCAAGCAGAGAAAGCGCCTTTTGGACCCTTCTTTCGAACTCGGCCTCATAGCTGTCCGCTGCCCGGCTTAATACTTCTGCAAGCGTGCCGCTTTTTTCGCCTGTTGCTATCAGCTGGACCAGCACCGGGGGGAACCCGGCCAGGGCGGTCGATAGACGCGACCCTTCGGCAACCATTTTGGCTGCATCTACAATTCTGTTCTGAAGCACACTGTTGCCGAGTGATTTTGCCGAAAGCTCCAGCGCCCGCAGCAGCGGCAGACCGCCGTCAATGAGGAATCCTGTTGTCCGGGCGAAGCGGCCGTAGTAGAGGCTCTGGAGAAGGTTTCCCGGGAGCTTCAGCTTTATCCTGTCCAGGGTCTGTTGGTGGTTCTCCCTGTATTTCCTGAAACCGAAGAACAGCGCTGCAGCCAGCATGAGGAGCGCCCACCAGTAATTGACGAAGACCGTGCTTATTGCTATCAGCACCCTGGTAATAAGCGGCAGGGCGCTTTTCGTATTTTCGAAGATCCTGACGATCTTCGGCAGGACAAAGGTGAAGAGGAAAGAGAGTACGACAAAACCTACGGCAGTCATGAAGAGCGGGTATATCAGTGCCGTGCGGATCTTCGACCGCATTGCGTCCTGCTTTTCAAGAAAGTCAGCAAGGTTTTCCAGCACGATCCCGATCCTGCCGCTCTGCTCACCGGCAGCAACCATATTGATATAAAAATCAGGAAAGATATTTTTTTCAGCCTCCAGGGCACGTGACAGGCTTGCGCCGGCAGAGACATTTTCACGGATATTGACGAGCATGGTTTTCCAGAAGCCTGAATTCTCATCCGAGAGAGATTTGAGGGCTTCCAGCAGCGGGACCCCGGCGGAAAGCAGCGTCGAAAGCTGACGGGTCATGACCGGGAGCAGGGCGGCCTCATTTCTGCGACGTTTCCATACCCTCCTGTCCGTATGTGGCTTAATATCCCTCGGGTAGATGCCGAGGGCCCTTATACCCGAGGCGGCGTCAAGAATGCCATCAGCCTCGATGACACCTGTTGCGCCCGACCCGTCGGGCTTATATCCGGTATAGTTAAAAAGCGGCATTCAGCGGGCGTCCTGACGCCGAGTATCCTGACGCATTGGCGGAGACAGGATCAAGATTCGACAACATCTTTTTGAGTGACCCTGAGGACTTCCTCGATCGTAGTAATTCCCAGCAGCACCTTTTCAAACCCGTCCGACCGGAGTGATTGCATCCCCCTGGCGACTGCTGCGCTCTTGAGCTTCTGCGCATCCGGCCGTTCGGTGATTAGCAGCCTGGTTGCATCATCGACCTGGAGGAGTTCGAAGATGCCGGTCCGGCCAAGATATCCCTTCCCGCCGCACTTATCGCACCCTGTACCCCTGTAGAGCATGAGCGGACGTGGTGTTTTAGAGAGGACCGTATTGTCAAAATAAGACCGCTCAATTTCCGAGGGTTCATACGCCTGCCTGCAGTCAGGGCAGATGACCCTGACAAGCCTCTGGGCAAGGACGCCGACCAGGGA
Organism: Thermodesulfovibrionales bacterium; assembly: GCA_049799315.1. Lineage (GTDB taxonomy): Bacteria > Nitrospirota > Thermodesulfovibrionia > Thermodesulfovibrionales > UBA6898 > PALSA-1316. Next base: position 4,276 of record JBARHQ010000193.1, read on the forward strand.
GGACGCAACAAGAAAAGGCTCGACCCCCATATCGATCAGCCTGATAATGGCCGAGGGTGCGTCATTCGTGTGGAGAGTGCTCAGTACAAGGTGTCCGGTCAGGGAGGCCTGAATCGCAATCTCCGCAGTCTCGACATCACGTATCTCCCCGACCATGATTATGTCCGGGTCCTGCCTGAGGATCGACCGGAGGCCTGAGGCAAAGGTAAGCCCTATCTTCGGATTGACATGGATCTGCCCGATCCCCTTCAGCTGATATTCGACCGGGTCTTCGACAGTGATGATATTCTTTTCCTCGGTATGGACCCTGTTGATAGCAGCATACAGGGTCGTTGTCTTGCCGCTTCCGGTCGGTCCGGTGACCAGGATGATGCCGCTCGTCCTCTTTAATAATTGTTCCATGAGAGCTTCATCTTCCTTGTCGAGTCCGACTTCCCATAGACCGATAAGCCCTTGCTTCCTGTCGAGCAGTCTCAGCACTGCCCGTTCCCCGTGAGATGTCGGCAGGACGGAAACCCTTATATCAACATCCCTTCCGCCGATCAGAAGCCGTATGCGGCCGTCCTGGGGAAGCCTTTTTTCAGCAATGTCGAGGTTAGACATGATCTTGATCCTGCTGATCAACGCATCCTGGATGATTTTTGGGGGTGTCAGGACGCGGTGCAGCATGCCATCGACACGCAACCGGATGTCCAGTTCTTTTTCATACGGTTCGATATGGATGTCACTGGCCCGCTCCTTGACCGCCTGCTGTAGTATCGCATTCAGCAGCCTGATGATCGGGGCCTCTTCAGTCAGTTCGAGGATGTCTTTCGGTTTTTCGAATTCGGTTGCTACAGAGGTCAGGTCCTCTCCGGTGATATTATCCATCACTTCTTCAGCAGAGCCGACCTGGCCATAGAACCGGTTGACCGCGTCGATGACTACGCCAGGAGAGGTATGTACTGCCGCGGGTTTCAATCCGAAATGGGCAGAGAGTTCACGTAGGGCGAACACCCCTTTATCATCGGCAACAGCTGCTCTGAGATATCCGTTCTCCCTTTTTAGCGGCATGATCATATTGCCTTTTGCAAAGGCAAGAGGGACATCCTTTACCAGCGCGTGTTCAACGTCTTCATCTTTTATTGTTTCGAGGGTCTCCATCGGAGATTATTTCAGGTTGGTGTCGTAAACAGGCTCCGCGGATTCGACCTCGGGGATTGCCCTGAACTCGGCAAGAGCCTCCTCTACCGACTGTTTCTCCCTGAGCCTGAGACGGTAGGCCTGATGCCGGTCGGGTTTGACTGTTATTGACGCGCCCTTTGACGAAATGATCATCCCGGCCTTGTCGTCCTGGACCCCATGTTTGAAGATGACCAGCAGTTCGCCTTTGACATACCGGTTCTGGCTGACTGCAAATTCCCTCTGTTTGCTGGAAGTTATTGCAACGAGGGTGTCGGCCTCCTTGACGATATGAGGGGTGAGGAAAACAAGCAGATTCGTCTTTGTTTTGCCGACGGTTTTTTGCTTGAAAAGATATCCAAGGACCGGGATATCGCCCAGGACCGGGATTTTTGTTACATTCACATCATCTTTTTCCTGGATAAGACCACCGATGACAACCGTATTATTGTCCTTGACGACAACCGAGGTCTTGGTGGAACGCTTTGTTGTGGTTGGTCCGATAGTGGTCAGAATAGTCTCTGAATCCTGCTTGAGGGAGGAGATCTCCTGGAAGATATCGAGTTTGACATAATCACCCTCTGTAATCTGGGGGGTGATCCTTAGGGTTATGCCGACATCCTTCCTTTCGATCGAACTGAGCACGGTGCTCGAAGTCGTAAGGTCCCGTTCTCTCTTCCCGATGAATGGAACGTTTTCTCCAACAACGATCTCAGCCTCCTTGTTGTCCGAGGTCAGTATCTGCGGCGTTGAAAGCACATTGACCGAATCCTTGAATTCACTGAGGCTGAAAAGGGCGGCAAAGCCGGGCACATTAAGATTAGACGTGGTAGGCTGGCCGTTGATAATCGATGTCAGCGGGATATTCATGAAACTCCCCATGCCGCCAAGCGTGAATCCTGCGAGTCCTGATATGACACTCTGTAAGGCAGCTGAATCGATCTGGCCAACTCCGCCGATAAGCACCGGGTCGCCGTTATGCTTTGCTGTGGCCCTCCACTTCGCCCCGATATCAATTAATTTGTCGATCGTCGCTTCAATGATCATGGCCTCGACAAAGACCTGCTTTCTTCTTTTGTCGAGTTGCTTCAATATCTGGGAGAGGTTCTGGAAATCTGCAGGGGAGGCGGCGATGACGATCGAGTTCGTTGCCTTATCAGGTGTTATGGTTATGCCGCCGGCTGCCTCAAAGGGAGATGCCGGAGCTGCTGCAACTCCGGGTATGCCCTGGCGTGCGGCCTGCATGCCTCTGATCATTCCCTCAAGCACCTTTGCCAGTTCTGTCGCGTCCGCATTCTCGAGGAAATAGACATTGATCCTTCCCTGTGCCTCGGGAGACGGTGTGTCGATCAGCCTGATCAGAACCTTCATCGACTCCCTGCCTGTGCGGTCTCCGAAGAGGATGACTGCGTTCAGTCGCTGGTCGCTGACAGCCGTCGCAGTGTCAGCAGTGGCCTGTTGGCCAGGGACCCCCCGCGTCTTTCCTTTCCCGAGCCCTTCATTCAGAATTTTCACGACCGTATCCGAGCTTGAATATTTCAGCAGAACCACCTCGGGCATATCTGTCAGAGAAGGTTTGTCTATCAGCTCCATCAGTGACAGGACCTTTTCAATATTCAGGCCCGAGTCGATAACCAGCAGGAGGTTCCCCGGACCGAATACAGCGATATGACCGTCTTTTGAGATAAGTGGCTGAAAAAATTTGATGGCGTCGTCAGCCGATATGTATTTCGGCGAGATGAGGCGGGCGATATAGCCTTCGTTTGTCAGAGGACCTTCTGTGGAGATCTCCAGACCACGCTGTTTTGCCTCGATCGAGGGGATGATCTTGAATGCGTCAACCCCTGCAGGGACAACGGTAAACCCTTTGACCTCAAGTACAGCAGTGAACAGGGTATATGCATCGTCAGCAGAAAGCTTTGAAGGGGCGATGATCGTTATCTTGCCCTTTACCCGTTCATCAAAGATAAAATTTTTTCCGGTTATCTCGCTGATGAATTTTGCAACCGCCGGAAGGTCAACGTCTACAAAATTGAAGGTGACTTTGTTGGACTTTTTGTTTTCAGATGAAATCCTGGAATCTGCAGCAACCGGCTGGGGCAGATAAAGCAACACGATCACTGCGATCAGAAGCAACACGCAAACCATGAAACGACTAGCAGTACCAGGAAGAAATCTCATATTTTTCATGCTGTTAGTATATTAAGTCTGGGCCGTCAGGTCAATATATTTTCAGAATGACCACGATTCACTATCAAATTAACCACTGCATCAAAAGAACAGCGTGATAACGGCAGGTAAGCGGATTCAGCGGCGTGTTGCGCCGGTGCCTCGCGGTCCGGTTCCCGACCGTATCGGACCGAGAATGAGCGCACTTGCTGTTATCACGCTGTTACCGTATCTGGTAGGTCATGGTCATCTTTGCGCTATTTCTGATGACATCGAGCTGCGCCCGGTCGATTCCCCTCAGGGCCGTGAATGCCTGAAGTGCTGTCTCGGGGTTTGATATAGTGAATTCATTTATTCTCAGGAGGATGTCCCCGTTCTGGAGGCCCAGGCTGCTGTAAATACCGCCGGGCTTAACTTCGCGCAGAATAAACCCCTGCTGTTTTCCTTCGACGATATTCGGGACAAACCTGGCGTCGGTCATGATCTGGTCCGGTTTTTCTATTGCCTGCTGTACCCGCTGCTGGTCTATCTGGTAGGTCGAGTCCCCGACCCTCCTGCCGAACGAGGCTGAGGAGGCTGATGTGGGGGCATCTGCCTGTTTTATATCCCGGATGTCTGCAATATCCTTAAGTTTGATCTCGATTTCCCTGCCCTGACTCCCGATAAAGACCTTTGTCATTTCAACCCTTGACAGTTTTCCCAGCCCGAAGACCGTGGAGCCGACCCTGAATACATCCTGCTGTCCGGACTTATCGGCAAGTATGGCGTAGCTGATGTCCTTTCTTCCGGCAACAGTGCCGATCAGGGTGAGGTCGGTCTGAGAGACCGAAGGACCGGTCGAGGCTGCCATCAATTTCAACTCGCCGGCAGGAAATCCAAAGGGGTTACTGGTCAGCACCGGTGCATAGTCAGTCAGGCTGTGTTTCAGGGCTTCGGCTGGTTTCGCAGCCCCCTTTACTGTTTTTTCTTTTGGGGTCAAAGAGATTGATATGATATCCCGCACCAGAAAAAGCACGGTCAGTGCCAGGACCAGTCCCAGGCACAGCGTGACCACCTGCAGCGTTTTCTGATTATTGAGATATCTGAAAACGTTGTTGAGTTCCATAGCTAGTTTTTCCTTTATCTCAACCCGATAGCCTTTTCGATGCTGGCACGGCCGACACGGTAATCATAGAGCGCTGCGATATGCTCGGTCTTTGCGTTGCTCAATGATACCTCAGCATCAGCCACCTCAATAGGATTGCCGACGCCGGCAGCATACCTGCCGTTTGCTATCTCCAGATTTTCTGTCGCCTGCCTGACGGTCAGTTCAGCGTTCGCTATGCGTTCCTCAGCCTCGGCAAGAGCAAGATAGTCCTGCTTTACCTCGAGCAGGATATTCTGCCTCAATGTCTCCTCGTTCGCCTTGATCACATTGAGGTTCGCCCTTGCTTCCTCGACCTGGTTTTTTGTCAAAAATCCGCTGAAGATCGGGAAGGAGAGGGTAGCGCCGACACTCCAGCCGTTGTTGAGAGGGAAACTCTCTCCGGTGCGGTTGTATCCGGCGTTGCCGGTCAGGAAGGGATAATAACCCTTCTCTGCAAGGGTGACTGCTTTTTCCGCAGCCGATTTCCTGGCAAGGAGCGCGGTCAGGTCGGGTCTGTTTTTATAGGCTTTTTCGAGGGCTTCGTCATAGGTTATCGCATACTTCTGAAATGAAAGATTGTCCTCAATGAGATATTCAGGGGCGTCAGGGATGCCGAGGGCATTGTTCAGTGTTACGAGAGCAACTCGTTGCGCATTCTCGGCCTTGATGAGACTCAGTTTCGCGTTGCTCAGATCCACCTCTGCCTTGGTCACATCGAACTTCGGTTTTGTGCCGACCTCGAAGAACCCCTTTGCCTGGTCGAGATGCTTGACAAACTGGCTGACCGTCTCTTCTGCAACATCCCGTGTCCTTTTTGCCTTCAGGATAGCGAAGTATGACTGTTTCACATTGAAGACAACAACGTCGGTAATCCCACTGAGATCGTCCCGTGATGCCTCGAGATTAAAACTCTGGACATCGACCTGCGCCTTTGTCTTGCCGAAATCAAAGAGGTTCTGCGTCAGCGCAATACTTCCCGAATACTGGTCGAAGGAACCGTTTGCCGAGCGGAGGGTGGTGTCTGAGCCCGGAGTTTGCGTGGCAGAAGACACGGTCTGCTTGACCCTGCTGTAGCCTGCGCTCATACCAATCTGCGGATAATATCCTGACCTTGCCTGCCCGACCCTGCTCTGGGCCGCGTCAATGGAACTGCGGCCTGCGGAAATATTCGGATGCCGCTCCGAGGCAATTGCAACCGCCCGCTCAAGGGTCAACAGTTCCCCTTTCTTAATTACCTCATCTGCCCCGGATGCGCAGGGCACCATCAGCATCACTGTTGCTATCATAGGTAAAAGTCGTTTCATATCGTGGCTACCTCCATGGGTTATATCTTAACACTCTCCTGATCCTTCTTTTGCGTATGTTTCCCTGATTTCATCATCAGCACCAATCCTTGTATCCGGTCCATATAATAATAAACTACTGGTGTTATATACAGCGTCAGGAGCTGGGAGACCAGGAGTCCTCCCACGACTGCAAGGCCAAGGGCCCGACGTGAATCAGCTCCAGCTCCGATTCCTATTGCTATCGGCAGGGTCCCCATGAGGGCAGCCATTGAGGTCATCATGATTGGCCTGAAACGGACCACCGCGCCTTCGTATATAGCATCCAATGGGGTCTTCCCTTCTTTGCGCTGGGCCTCCAGGGCAAAATCGATCATCATGATGGCGTTTTTCTTGACGATGCCGACCAGCATGATGATTCCGACAAAGGCATAGAGGTTCAGGTCCTTGCCGAAGATCATCAGGGTGACAAGCGCCCCGAAGCCTGCAGACGGCAGACCGGAGAGGATCGTCAGGGGATGGATATAGCTTTCATAAAGTATGCCGAGAACGATATATATGACGATAATTGCGAGAACCAGCAGAAGGGCCAACCCCTTGGTGGAGGCCTGATAGACCTGAGCCGTTCCCTGAAAGCCCGTGGTGACTGCTGTGGGAAGGTTCCTGGCCTCTTTTTCGATTGCGGAAACGGCATTGCCCAGCGGAGTTCCCGGTTTGAGGTTAAAGGAGACCGTAACCGCAGTGATCTGTCCCTGATGGTTTACCGACAGGGGGCCGAGCCCCTTTGTCAAAGTTGCCAGAGAAGAGAGCGGTATAAGTTGTCCCGTGTTAGCGCGGACATAGAGCAGGCCGAGCGATGCCGGATCCATCTGATATTCAGGCTTGAGATTCATGATGACTTTGTACTGGTTTGTGGGCGAGTAAATTGTGGATACCTGCCGGTCGCCATAGGCAGAGTAGAGGGCGTCCTCGAACTGCTGGGCAGTGATACCGAGGGAGGCAGCCCGGTCGCGGTCTATATCAAGGTTCACCTGCGGGTTCTTCATCTGAAGGTCGCTTGTTACGTCCTGAAGCATCGGGAAAGACCGAATCTTTGTCTCGAAATCTGCAGCCTGTCTGTAAAGTTCATCAGTATCCGGACTCTGGAGCACAAACTGGTACTGGGCCTTTGAGAGGGTTGTCTCAAGGCGGATGGGCGGGGGATTCTGTATGAACATCATGATGCCGGGAACGGACATTACCTTCGGTCTGAGCTGCTGGATGATCTGGTCAGCGTTCAGCTTGCGTTCATTGCGCGGCTTGAGTTTGAGGAACATGAAACCGCTGTTCGAGCCGACCCTCGTCCCGCTTGCACCAACCGATGACATGGACGCTTCAATATTGGGGTCCTGCATAACGATTGCGGCAAGCTGCTTCTGGTGCTGTTTCATCTCCTCGAAGGACACTCCCTGGGCCCCTTCGGTGAAACAGAAGAGTGAGCCTATGTCGTCTGACGGAAGCAGTCCCGTGGGTATTCTGGTGAAGAGCCAGGCCGTCAATACCGTCATGATCAGGGTCACGGCAATTGTCGTGCGCCGGAAACGGAGCGCCTGTTTGAGCGACCTCTTATAGAGGTGGAGCATGCCGGCGAAGAAGCCCTCCATGATGTTATAAAGCCGGCCGTGCTTCTGTTCTGCATGCGGCTTGAGAAAACGGCTGCAGAGCATCGGGGTGAGTGTCAGTGAGACAACACCTGATATGAGAATAGCCACGGTTATCGTGACCGCGAACTCATGGAGCATACGGCCGAGCATCCCGGCCATAAAGAGGACGGGGATGAAGACCGCTACCAGAGAGATGGTCATCGAAATGATGGTAAAGCCGATCTCCCTGGAGCCCTTCAATGCCGCCTCCATCGGTTTCTCTCCGTGCTCCATGTGACGGACAATATTTTCGAGCATGACAATGGCGTCATCCACCACGAACCCGACAGACAGGGTGAGGGCCATGAGGGTAATATTGTTGACCGAAAAGCCCAGGGCGTACATGGCTGCAAACGTCCCTATGATCGAAAGAGGCAGTGCAAGACTGGGAATGACTGTGGCCGAAAGGTTTCTAAGGAAGAGGAAGATCACCAGGATGACCAGCCCGATGGTCAGCACCAGGGTGAACTTCACATCTTCCACTGAATCGCGGATCGATACGGTGCGGTCAAAAAGAGTGTTCAATTCAACAGACTCGGGGAGTTGACTGCGGAACCCCGGGATCTGCTGCTTTATGCTGTCCACAACCTCGATCGTGTTTGTTCCCGGCTGGCGCTGTATCGCAAGGACGATCGCCCGGTGCGATTTGCCGCCAGAGTTGAACCAGGCGGCAATTTTATCATTCTCGACGCTGTCTGCTACCGAAGCAATATCCTGCAGCCGCACCGGCGAGCCGCCGCGGTAGGCGACGATCATAGGCCGGTAGGCCTCTGCGTTATAAAGCTGCCCGGTTGCCTGGATCGTGAAGGCCTGCTGTTTGCCCTGCAGACCGCCTGTCGGGAGGTTTATATTCCAGAGGGCGAGTGCTGACGCGACTTCGTCTATCCCTATCTTTCGGTTTGCCATGGCGTGCGGATCGAGCTGCACCCGTACGGCATATTTCTGGGAGCCGAAGACCTGCACCTGTGCAACCCCACTGATCATCGAAATGCGCGGGGCGATAATGGTGTCAGCGTACTCATTAATGTCAGAGAGGGGAAGCATCGGCGAACTGAGTGCAAGATAGAGGACAGGCTGGTCTGCCGGATTCACCTTCTGATAGGAAGGCGGACTGGGCATCTCCTGCGGAAGCTGTCTCGCGGCCTTTGCGATCATCGCCTGGACATCCTGGGCCGCCGCGTCGATATTGCGCTCAAGCACGAACTTGAGGGTGATGATCGAGACCCCCTGTCCGTTCGTTGAGTTCATGGAATCGAGGCCGGCGATTGTCGAGAACTGACGCTCTAACGGTGTTGCCACGGCGCTTGCCATTGTCTCGGGGCTGGCACCCGGCAGATTGGCGGTCACCTGGATGCTGGGGAAGTCGATGTTCGGCAGATCGTTCACCGGGAGTATCCGGTATGCGAAGACCCCGAAAATCATCACCGAGATCATGACCAGGCTGGTCATGATCGGTCGTTTTATGAAAAGTTCGGAGATGTTCATGGTTTCCGGTCACCCTTTTGATCAGGGGCTGTGGCCGGGGCAGTGGTAGCTGCAGCAGGGCCCGCTGCAGGTTTTCCGGCGGTGAGAATCTCAACTTTTGCCCCGGGTACCAGTCGCATCTGCCCATCGGTGATGACCTGTTCGCCTGCGGCGACCCCCTTTTCGATCACGGTCATGCCTTCAAAAACGGGTCCTGTGTTGACCTGACGGAGTTCGACCGTGTCTCCCTTGACCACGAAGACATATTGTCCCTGCTGCCCGGTCTGGACTGCCTGGGAGGGAACAATAATGGCGTTGGATAGTTCTGCCAATATGAGAGTAGCATTCATATACTGACCTGGCCAGAGTTTTTTCTCTTTGTTTGCAAAAGACCCTTTGAGTTTTATTGTTCCGGTGGCAAGGTCGACCGTGTTTTCGATAAAGGTCAGTTTTCCTGTTTCCGGATAGTTCTCTCCAGCCGACAGACTCACTGCCACGCCGAGGCTGCCTGCAATCATGCGTCTTCTGATCTCCGCCAGATTTTTCTCAGGCACCGAGAAGGTCACATAGACTGGCTGTATCTGGTTGATGACGACCATGGCGGTGTCAGCATTCGCCTTGATGAGATTTCCTTCGTTAACGATGAGACTGCCGGTCCTGCCGGAGACCGGGGCATAGATAAAGCAGTAGCCGAGCTGGAGCCTTGCGTTTTCAAGGACAGCTTTATCAGCATTCACCGTGGCCTCAAGGGCGAGTTCGTTGGTCCTGAACTGTTCATACTGGTCCCGTGCCACATACCCCTTCTTCACCAACTCATTGTAGCGTCCGGCCTCTTCGCGGGCATTGTCCAGCAGGGCCTTGTTTTTTGCCAGGACTGCTTCATACTGTCTGATCTGGGCCTCATAGGGGCGGGGATCGAGGGTGAAGAGGAGGTTGCCCTTGCTGACATCCTGGCCTTCACGGAAATGGACCTTTGCAAGCAGGCCTCCCAGTTGGGCCTTAACCGCGACTGTTGCGTAAGGCTCCACGGTGCCAATGGCTTTGATTTGAACAGGCACAGACCTGACCGAGGCAGTGCCCGCGGTGACGGGCACCGGTGGTTTTTTTGGAGGTTCAGGTTTCTTTTTTGTACAGGCAGTAAAGGAGATCAGGCAGAGAAAAAGCAGGAACAGCGATAGAGTAATGCGGGTTTTATGCGACATTTTGTCTCCTTGACTGCTGAACGTTATTGCGGACGCATTACAGTTATGATGCAATGAAGGGGAACGATATATCTATGCACATATCCCCGGCTGTCATGTTAGCGACCACTTACATTTTAATGTACGGTACGGCACGCGGGTTTGTCAACCGGCAGAAGCGCCCAGAGCGGATGTTACTGAAGAGAGATCTTTTCGACAATGACGGTCTGACTGCCCCCGAAGGTTATTGAGCCGTTTATTGGCGTAAAATTGGGGTTCGATATAAACTCGCAGTCAAAGCCGCCACTGAGGGTCACCGTCCCTGTCTCTGCCCCTGAAAAGACGGGGTTGCCGATGAAGAGCGCAGTGTTTGTCATGATCTCATCGCCAGCGACTGCCGAGCTCACCGCCGTCTCGATGTTAGACCCGAAGTTTTTCTCCCTGATCCGAGCCTCCGCAATTGCAGGGGGAGTTGAGAACGATCCGTCCCTGCCGTACGCAATGCCCGAGGCACTCTGTCCCCTGACACGGTAATGATAGGTTGTATCCGCTGTCAAGCCTGAGACAGGAATGCTGACATCAGTGATTCCACTCCCTGCAATCAGACTCTGGACTGCTGCTGAGGTGCTGCCATAGTCTGTCGTGACGCCGTAATCGAAGATGACCGTGGTGTTCGTCCCATAGGCGTTTGCAGTCCCGTTCAGGGTAGAGCCGCAGCTTGAGACTGATGAGGCCACTCCGGTCGCAACTGCAGGGATCGATCCGCTGACGCAGGATATAGAGACATCATCGAGGAAAAAATTACTCCAGGAAGCAGAGGTGCCTGTAGTCGTAGAATCGAACCTGAGAGAGTGGGAACCACCGTCCGCATAGGCTGAAAGGTCGAGGCCGGCCAGGACATACCCCCCGGTGAAGAGGGGATCTCCCTCCAGCACAGAGAATATTTCAGCACCATCCACCAGCACCTTGACAAAGTCGGCGCCATTACCGCTGGCTGCACTGTTCCAGAGGTAGAATTCAAGCCGGGGTGATATGCCGGTTGGAATGTTCACTGTCTGCGTGAGGGAGCCAGCCTCAATTCCACTGTCGAAGCCTCCGAACCACGACCACCAGTTCCCTGTCCGGGCCCAGGTTACACCCTGACTGCATGCAGGGTCGCATAGAGGCGTTCCGTAATTGGTGGAAGTCTGACTCCATGGACTGCTGATCAAAGTCCCCAGTTCGAAACTGCCGTCCAGCAGGCTTCCGCATGGGCCGGACGTGGCAAAGGTCATGTCGCTGCCATATGATGTTCCCTCTGAGTTCACCGCCTTTACCCTAAAGTGGTAGAAGGTGTTCGTAACAAGACCGGTGATGGGCACACTTACATGAGCGTTGGTGCTCCCGGTGACCGTGCCGGTGACTGCAGCCATGGTGCTGCCGTAAGAAGTCGTGGTCCCGTACTCAAAGGTTACCGTCGTATCCTCATCCTTAGCGTTGACCGTACCGTTCAGTGTTGCCTCTGTCGTGCCGATGACCGTTGCCGAGTCTGTCTGTGCGGATGGTTCTCTGCTAAGCAAGAAGATCAAAGCCTCACTGACATTGATGCGCTTTTTGGTGACTGAATCACATTTGGAATCAGTAACCGCAAGCCCTGTAGCAGTGAAGGCGCTAAGGATCCGATCGACGCCGGCTCCGGGGAGCGCCTGTTTCATCAGTGCCCATGCCCCGGCTACGTGAGGAGCTGCCATAGAGGTCCCGTTCCAGCTCTGATATGTCCCGCCGGGGACTGAAGAATTAATTGTCGACCCGGGCGCAAGCAGACTCAGAAATGATGCGCTGTTCGAATAGCCGGCAACGGCATCGGCATCAGTTGTTGCCCCGACGCTGACAGCAGAAGATATGCAGCCCGGTGCGCCCATCGACCCGCAGTAATAATTGTTGCCTGAGGAGATCACGGTTGCAATGCCCACAGCCTTAAGATTGTCTATTATTGCCTTTGTCGGCGCCTCGTCAACGTCACAATTGCTGAAATACTGGCCGCCGCCGAGACTCATATTGACCGATGCGATGTTGTAGATCGCACTCAGGTCGTATACCCTCTCCAGTCCCCTGATCATATCCGATGGGTACGACAGGGCGCAGGGAGCTTTCCCGTCTCCGCAATCTGCTTCAGAGTTAAAGCGCGAGAAGATCTGTATGGCGATAATGCCGGCCCCCGGTGCAACCCCCGGCCCGGGTGACCCTGCAACATCCTGTCTTCCAGAGAGGATTCCCGAGACATGCGTCCCGTGGTCGCACTCTCCGGCGGGGCAACTACCTGCATACGGCATTGCAGAGTCCGCGTTTATTGATGACGACACGCCTCCCGGGCACATTGATTGGACATTCGTCTCGTTCGTTGAAAAACATGCTTCTGAAACCACAGCCTTGCTGAGGAACGTATGGGTCTTATCCACCCCGGTATCCAGGACCGCGACGGTGACCCCGGTGCCATCATGTCCGGCAGCCCAAACAGAGGGGGCTCCGATGCGGGGAACGCTGAGATCGAGCGTCGGCGGATAGGGTATGTCCTCGTGCAGGGCGAGCACACGTGGTGAGGCGAGCAGCGCGTTCATTGTCTGTTCATCGACCTCCATAAATATATAAGGAATATGCCTGTATTGGTGGACCTTATGGGGGGTGAATCCTGTCAGCTCCGAGAGCAGGGCATCCTGCGCGGATGCGATGCGGCCCATCTGCTGACGCGACTCGGCAGAGGTAGATCCGACCATTGGCTGAAAAGGGGAGTCGACCTGCACAATGATTCGCACGCTGCCCCGCTCTTTTATTCTGGCTGCGATCCCTTCATGGCCGTTAGGTGTTCGAATTTTCCCTGCTGTCTGAGGAACAGACTGCCCGAAGGCCATGCCGGACAGAAATATCAGCAGAAACAGAGGAATGGATATTCTCACGCGAATATTATTCAATAATATCTGTAACATTTTGATCTTTCTCATGCCCAAGTGTCATAGCTTAAAGATTTTACTCCGTTGTCCCTCGTGCTGTCCAGAGTATTTGTGCTGAGCTGTTTCATAACCCTAGTACGTATCAGTTAATAAAACTTGGCTGGCAGCGTACAGGGTGGTGTCTCTGTCTGCTGAAGTACGACTATAAGAACGGTGCATCCTTATAAATAATGCAGTGGAATAAAAAACGCAGAAGGATACGGGATTAGGGATATAATAGAAAATAAAGGCGTGAATATTGACAAACTCACAATAAGGTCGAAAGGGGTCCATAGAAGAAATGTCAACGGTATATTTTGCATCAGCGCGTGCGAAGAAGTGGCGATATGAAGACAGCATGCCCGGGAAGCTTGAGCGGCTTCTGAAGGAGGCGGGACTGATGAACTATTTCAGCCCTGACGAGTGGGTTGCGATCAAGACCCATTTCGGGTCCGAGGGCGCCCACCGGATCGTTAGACCCGTTTTTCTGAGGAAGGTCGTAGACGCCCTGAAGCGTATAGGCGCAAAACCGTTCGTTACCGACACGGTCAGGATAAAGGGACTCGATTACCTTGAGGTCGCAAACCAGAACGGGTTGAACCATCTGTCTGTCAATGCCCCGGTCGTGATTGCCGACGGATTGTATGGCAAAGACAGCATCATGGTCAAGGCCGGTGATATACTCGGCAGGATTGCGGTTGCGTCTCTTATCCATGATGTCCCGGCTATGGTTGTCTGTTCGCATGTGAAGGGCCATATCAACGCCGGTTATGCCGGCGCCATAAAGAACCTGGCCATGGGTGGTGTCAGCTCATCGCACCGCACCTGCGGCTGGAAATGTGGCAGGGGCGCTATGCATACGATCGGCGAGGGCGAACTCGTCTGGGACCAGGATAAATGCGAACTCTGTCTCCAGTGCAAGGACATCTGCCCGCTCGACGCGATCAGTTTTAAGGACGATAAGCTTGAATGGGACGGGAACATCTGCTGGCGGTGCGGGCGGTGCGAACGGGTATGTCAGAATGAATCGCTCAAACTCCCGGGAGATGATGACCGGTTCATGCGGTCCCTTGCAGAGGCTGCCAAGGCCGTCGTAGGGACGTTCGAGAAGGGGAAGATCCTCTATATTAATTTTCTGACCGAGATCCAGCCTGAATGCGACTGCATGCCTATGGCAGACGTGCCGGTGATGCAGGATAGCGGCATACTGGTCTCTGACGATCTGGTCTCGATCGAGCAGGCTGCGATCGATATGCTGCTGAAGTCTTCGCCGCTGCCGGATTCCATGGCCAGCGACAGGCAGATCGCGGCGGGGGAAGATATCATTCTCAAGCTCCACAGCAGGCCTTACCTGGTACAGGTTGAGGAGGCAGAGCGTATCGGGTTGGGTGAAAGGAACTACGACCTCATCGAGATTTAGAAAAAAAAGTGCTGCAGCCTGTGGGCTGCAGCTTAGGGGAGGTAACGAGGCGCTTAACAATTATATAAAACCAAATTTTAGGCGACTTGTCAAGTTAAAAAATAAGGCAGTCTCATAATTATATATTTAGGTTACCCCAATCCCGGATTCGCCATAAAATTTATCCTGAGCAACGGGACAACAGCATGCGTGCTCATTCTCGGCCCGTTACGACCGGGCCTCCGAGGCACCGTCCCGACGAAAGCTTGTCGGGATGAAGCCGCTTTCATGCCGCTATCTCCCCGTTCGTTCGGATATCGTGGTCGATTTTGATGGTGGATTGTGGTGCGCGTATTGCATTTTGGAATGATTCTCATTAAGCTAACAATATGTTCGACATCAGACAGGTATCCATCTTTAATACCCTGACCCCGGCAGATGCCAGGGAGGTGGCCCCGTACGTTTTAACCGCGCAGTACAGGAAGAAAGAAACGATATTCTCCGAGGGAGACCCCTCTGAATGGTTCTATATCGTCACGAAGGGAAAGATCAAGATCACCAAGCTCTCACAGGAAGGCAAGGAGATCATCCTGGAGATAGTTCAGCCGATTGATTATTTTGGCGGCATTGCCGTGGTCAGGGGTTTTCCCTACCCCGCCAATGCAGTCGCCATGGAGGACACCGAGGTCGTCAAACTGTCCCGGAAGCACCTGCTGAGCCTTATGGACCGGTTCCCGAACCTGATGTACTGCATGGCGGTCAATATCGGCGACCGGATCAAGGGGTCGCATGAGACGCTGAAGAGCATCGCCCTTGAGAAGGTAGAATCGCGGATCGCCTCTCTTCTGATAAAACTGTCGGACAAGGCAGGGGAGAAGACGGCCGACGGCGTCATGATCACCATGAAGCTGACCAAGCAGGACATTGCCGAGATGGTCGGCACAACGGTCGAAACATCGATCAGGACGATGAGCAAGCTGACCAAGGCAGGACTTGTTACCTCAAAGGCCGGGAAAATCGTAATCAAAGACCTCGACCGCCTGAAGTCCCTGACGTAGTGCCTCACAGAAGTCGAAACCCTGAAGCGGTCGGTAACTCTATTAACTACTTCCTGTAGTCAATGCTTCTTGAAGTCACGCGACAATGCGGAATACACCCTGATAACCCGCACCGCTGTACTAAAGAAAATTCTAAAGATTATCAAAAGGAACCAGGATATAACAAAAAGTTCACCAGAAGCGTTACGCGATTCGGTGGAACGAAAAGTTATGCGGCCTTCTATGGCCTTATCTCAACAATCGTACCATTTGGCGCTAACTTGTCAATTTCCTCTATTTCTTCGTCTGTAACGGCAATACACCCTTTCGTCCAGTCAACCTCTGTGTGAAAATCACCAACCCACGAGAAACCATTCTTAATGCCGTGGATCATGATATCTCCGCCCGGAGAAACACCAAGTTCTTTTGCTCTCTTTTTGTCTTTCTCGTTTGGATAGGAAATATGAAGAGATAGATGATAATGGCTGTCCTTGTTTCTTGAATCGATAAAGTAGGTTCCCTCCGGGGTTTTGTTATCGCCTTGCCTTTCTTTTGGACCATTCGGGTTTCCCCCCAAGGCTATTTTGTAGGTCTTGAGTACCTTGCCCTTTGAGATCAGCGTCAATCGTCGTTCTTTCTTTTCTATCAGAATCTTATCTGCCGGTCCCTTCTGGATTGCAAAAACCTCTTTTTGCAGTGAAATAATCTCATTCTCTTTGCTCGTAAACTTTTGCTCAAGAGCTTCAATCTTTTTTTGCAGTGAAATAATCTCATTCCCCCTGCCGGCAACCTCTTGTCGGAGAGTCTCAATCTGGGTTTGCTGCGTAGCAATCGTCATATCCTTCATAGTGACATTTTTGATATGAAATATCATCATCTCACTGTCCTTCCTGTACTCACTCCCCGGGTACTCCGTTATGAGTTTCTGAAAACATTCCAGAGATTTCTGATAATCTTTTTGCTCAGTCCCGGGATACGCATAAATAATACCCATCTCGAAAAGAACCCTGTCTCCCGTCGTGGGATATTTTTTAAAAATCTGCTCGTATTTGCTCAGAGAGGCCTTGTAGTTTCCCTGGCTGAAAAGATCATTCGCTTCTCTGAAGATTGCCTTGGCCTGAGATCCCTCATTCAAGTGACTGCATCCGCATAGGAGAATTGGTGTTATTATGATGCAGACAAAGAAAAAGTAAAGATGCCCGCCTATCCTGCTTTGCTTTTTACCCATATACGCCTTCTTTTTTATTAAATTATAAACCGATTTCATATTTGCATGGTCCAGACAGTCGTGAACGGTTGAAGAATAAGGAAGTGGCAGGATCTCAAAACCCTGCCACTTCTTTTCCGGAGCACCAAAGGCAACGTTAACAGCTTCCCAAAAAATTGACTTACTTCTTCATGGATTTCTGGAATACGTCGTCAGCCTTTTTCGCCTTTTCATCTGCGATCTTCGCCTTTTCATCTGCGATCTTCGCTTTTTCATCTGCCATCTTTTCCCTTTCCGCTGCCATCTTTAGAGCATTTTCGGCGCGGGTTGCAGCAGACTCTGCTTTTAACGTGGCAGCATCAGCTGACGCCTTGGCAGCCTGCGCATCCTGTGCTGCCTGATCAGCTTTCGCACGCGTCAGCATTTCCTGCGACTGAACTTTCTCGAGGTCACCTCGTGTTGCGCAACCCCCCACAGTAATGGCAAGAACAAACATCATTGAGATTACTAAAAGACTCTTCTTCATCGTCTAATCACCTCCTTTCTTCCGACAATTTCTTCTTGACAGGTTCAATCAATTTGCCATCTATTTCCAAATCGATTTTCAAGCGTTTGATTGCATCTTTGGCCTCTCTGATATCATTGAAAGGGCCGGCGATAACACGGTAGCTAACGTTCCTTGATACCACCCTTGCCGGGATATGTGGGCCCTGGTGGTTGATAATGGCGGCAAGCCTCACAGCATCAATCTCGTCACGTACGTCAGCGGCTAAAACAGACCACGCATCTGTTTTCAGTTCTGGTATTTCCGGCCTGCCATATAATTCGCCTGGGTGCCTGACTTCTATGGTTTCCGCAACCCCTTCTCCACTTCCCTGCCTGATCTCGAATATGGGGACAGGAATCCCCCGAGCCTCGGCCAATACTTTCTTAACTTTGCTCCAGTCAAGCGTGCGCCCCGATTCCTTTTCAATATTTCTCAATTTTTTATATATCCTGTCAAACTCAACAGCGTCCAAGTCTTCCGGCGGCGCATGAACTTCCATGTAAACTACTTCATTAGATTGACCCAGGAGATATGGCTGGTTAACGATGCTTACAGGTGTTTTAGACGGAGTGTTCTCGTAGAGTTTTTTCACGTCTTCCGGATAGAGTCTTATGCAGCCATTGGTTGCCCTAAGACCAATGCTGGCCGGTTTATTAGTGCCGTGGATCAAATAACTCGGCTTACTTAAATATAGCGCGTATTCTCCCAGGGGATTTTGAGGTCCCGGCAGAACTGCAGCGGGCAGAGGGTCTCCTTTTTTCCGATGATCCTCAGCAATTGAGGCAGGCACATGCCAGGTCGGCCGGGTTACCTTGCGCTCCACATACATTTGACCTGTGGGCGATGGTCGCTCTTCGGTACCGACACCGACCGGGTATGTCAACGCCGTCATTGACTCACTATCTCCTTTAAATTGAAAAAGCCTCATTGCGGCTAAGTTGATCACGATGCCTTTTTTAGGAGCGTCCGGCAGGATAAAACTCAGAGGCAACATGATACGTTCTCCGGCCTCAGGCACCCATATATCTACCCCTGGATTCGCTGTACTGACTCCATTGATTCCCAGGCTGAAGTGCCTTGCAATATCCGGTAGCGTGTCCCCCTTTTCAAGACTGATGAATGCCAACCGGCCAATGACATCATCTCCTTTTGCAACTGCAAACTCATTTCGTTCGATATTTTCTTCCATATGTACTGCCAGATGTTTGGGAATGGGCTGGTATTCCTCATGAACACTTTTTGTTGTAGCACATCCATGGAGAGATAAATGGAAAGATAAGATGACGATAAAAAGAACTATTAGACGAAACCTATTGGATAAGAGAGACAGGTCAATGATTCGGCACATGGGTCAAATAAGTTCCTTTCAATGATATATACCAAGTACGGCCGAGATTTTCAAAACAACAATAAATTATACCCTCTGGGTAGCTTCTAACCTATGAGCGAAATATTAGCATATCAGCAGCAACTACTGAATTAATTCGATTTAATATTCCTTTTTGAAATGGCATTTCCTGATATTACGGACTGAATACCATCATGGTAAAAAATGGGAAGCCTGTCCTCGCAAGCAGGTTGAGGGATTTCGAGCTCATAATGTGTTTACCTTGAAACTCATATATCCCTCAAGCACGGTAAATTCTATTTGCACACTGTTTCCGAGATATGCAGCCGGGGCCGGCACAGCGTCCCAGCCGATCTCTTCAAGGAAGGCCTTTAATTCAGGTGACGCGGAATCGACAACGACCCCACTCAATTTACGGTCCGATCCGAACGTTACGTTGACAATCGCGGTGCCGCCGTAGAAGACTCGTTTATTCACCTTGAAGGCCTCGCCTAAAAGCTCATTTATTCTGGCCCCGGCCTTCTCCCCGAATATTTTTTTATGCACTATGATGAATCGGTAATAGTCTTCCAGACTGGTGAATCCCCCTCTCTGGGCGGGAGGTTTTTCCTTCTTTTCAATTTTCGCCGGGTCGGTAATAGCTTCAGCCTTTTTTTCAGGCTCCGGAATTTTTTCTGACTCCTCGGGAGGCTTGTTTGCAGCTTGGTCCGGCAAGCTTACCTCCTCATTGGACAGCGGACGGGAAACCAGGAGCGGTTCGTCTGCAGAGTCGCTCCCGGCTGAGGGCAGATCTTTACTACCATCCATAGTAAGGCTAACCGCGATGATATTCGGTATGTCCCCGGAGAAGCCGGTTGTATAACTTGATACTGCGATCATGAGCAGGAAAAGAATTAGATGAAAGAACAAAGAGGATATTATCGTTTCTTTTAGATTCATGACCATGGTGCTTTTTCCAGCATGTTTATTATAACCGATAGCCCGGCCGGTGTTATACTCATCCTGGTAGCCTGACATCAAACCACCCCCTTTGAGTCTTTGATTTCGGGTATGGTTGATTCCGGTTTGACAATAAATCTTAGGCTCAACTATACTTAACTTTACCCTTGGGGGAGGCGGTTAGCCTGAGAGTTTCTCGCTTGACGAGAGAGACCCCTTGAACCTGATACGGACCATTCCGGCGTAGGGAACAGGGAGACAAGGACAGACCAGCCGTATTCCATCCGGGATACGGCTTTTTTATTGTATGAAACTGACGATAAACGGCGAGATAGTCGATAACATCAAAGCAGGGACGATCAGCGGGCTGTGCGATGAACTGAAGATTGTCCAGGGGCGGGTCGCGGTCGAGGTGAACCTGTCTGTCATCAAGAGGGCGGAGCATGAAACATTCCGGTTGAAGGACGGCGACATCGTCGAGATCGTCAACTTCGTCGGAGGCGGATAAAGGAGAAGAATATGGAAGACACATTTGTCATCAGGGGAATAGAGTTCAGGTCGCGGCTCTGGGTCGGGACCGGGAAATATAAGGACTTTGACGAGACCCGCAGGGCGATCGAGGCCTCGGGCGCTGATGTTGTGACCGTTGCGGTCCGCAGGACGAACATCACCGACAGAAAATCGGAAAACCTGCTCGATTTCATCGACCCGAAGAAATACAAGATCCTCCCCAATACCGCCGGCTGCTACACGGTCGCGGATGCCCTGAGATATTCAAGACTTGCGCGAGAGGCCGGCATCTCTGATCTCATCAAGCTTGAGGTGATCGGAGACGAGAGGACCCTCTTCCCTGACAACATCGGTCTGCTTGAGGCTACCGAAGTCCTGGCAAAGGAAGGGTTTATCGTTCTGCCGTACACCACAGATGACCCGGTCATGGCAAAGAGGCTGGTCGACGCCGGAGCTGCCGCTGTCATGCCGCTTGCGGCCCCGATCGGCTCTGGTCTCGGCATCCGCAATCCGTATAACCTGAAGATCATACTCGAACAGGCGACTGTGCCGATCATCGTCGATGCGGGGGTAGGGACTGCTTCGGATGTCGCGATAGCCATGGAGCTTGGCTGTGACGCCGTGCTGCTGAACACCGCCATAGCAGGCGCGAAGGACCCCATCATGATGGCCATGGCCATGAAGCATGGCGTGATCGCCGGGAGACTGGCCTATAAGGCAGGCAGGATCGGAAAAAAACTTTACGCAACGGCCAGCAGTCCGTTCGAAGGCATGCTGTAAAAGGACATGAATAGTGAATGGTGAATAGTGACCAGCCGGAAAAAACGAATTGATTTCAGGGTATATTTAATAACAGACAGAAAACTATTTCCTGATGAAGATATGATGTTTCGTGGAATTGAACAGGCGGTAAAGGGTGGGATTAAAGCAGTGCAGCTTAGAGAAAAAGATTTGATAACAGGAGACCTTCTGGCAATGGCATACAGGCTGAGAGAGCTGACAAAAAAACATAACGCGCGACTTTTCATAAACGACCGGGTTGATATTGCGATGGCGGTCGAAGCCGACGGGGTGCATCTCGGTGGCACAGGCATCCCTGCAGGAGCGGCCCGGAAGGTTGCAGGGGAGCAGATGATTGTCGGCAGGTCGACGCATAGTATTGACGAGGCGGTTGAGGCTGAAAAGGCCGGGGCAGATTTTATTACCTTTGGCCCGGTTTTCGAGACGCCGTCAAAACGTCAGTACGGAAAGCCACTGGGGCTTGATATGCTGAGGAAGGCAGCAGGCAGAGTTTCGCTGCCGGTCTTTGCGATCGGCGGCATCAAAGAGGAATCAATCAGGGATATAATGGCAGCAGGGGCTTATGGGATAGCGCTCATTTCAGGGATCCTCGCCTCGGACGATATACAATCGAGCACAGAAAACTATGTGAGGACCATATCATGACAAGAATTGAACTGGCAAAAAAAGGGATCATCACCGATGAAGTGAAGACCGTGGCTGCCTCCGAGGGGATAGACCCGGAGCAGCTTTCGAAGGACATTGCTGCGGGTTTCAGTACGATCCCGATCAATGACAATCACAAGATAACGCCGATAGGCATCGGCCGGAATATGCGGACAAAGATCAACGCGAATATCGGGACATCGAAAGACAGGATCTCTCTTGATGAGGAGATGGAAAAGCTTGAGGTCCTGGTGAAATACGGTGCCGATGCAGTGATGGACCTTTCGACCGGCGGGCCGATCAGGGAGTTGCGCGAGATGATGCTGAAAAAATCTCCGATTGCGGTCGGAACCGTGCCGATCTATCAGGCAGCGGTCCAGGCGGTAGCGCAGCGGGGATCGATCTCGAAGATGACGGCCGACGACCTTTTTGACGTGATCGAGGAGCACGGTGCATCAGGCGTTGATTTTGTGACGGTCCATGCCGGCCTGACAATGAGGGCGGTCGAGCGGCTGAAGCAGCAGGGCCGGATCCTCGATATCGTCAGCAGGGGCGGTTCGTTTCTTCTTGAATGGATGATCTATAACGAACAGGATAACCCGCTGTATGTCCAGTATGACCGGCTGCTTGAGATCGCGAAGAAATATGACATGACGCTGAGTCTCGGCGACGGTATGCGGCCCGGATGTCTTGCTGATGCGACCGACCGCACCCAGATCGAGGAGCTTCTGACTCTTGGCGAGCTCCGGGATGTTGCGGTCGAGAACAATGTCCAGGTGATCATCGAAGGCCCGGGGCATGTGCCGTTGAACCAGGTTGAACTTAACATCAGGCTCCAGAAAGAGATATGCAAGGGTGCACCGTTCTATGTTCTCGGTCCGCTCGTCACTGATATCGGGATGGGATACGACCACATCAGCGCTGCAATCGGCGGGGCGATAGCCGCTGCTGCAGGTGCTGATTTCCTCTGCTATGTCACGCCGTCTGAACATATCCGCCTGCCGACCATCGAGGACGTTAAGGAGGGCGTTATCGTTTCGAAGCTTGCTGCCCATGCGGCCGACATCGCCAAAGGGATCAAGGGTGCGATGGACAGGGACATTGCTATGGCAAAATGCAGGAAGGCCCTCGACTGGAACGGTCAAATCGGCCTCAGCCTGAACCCCGACAAGGTGAGGGAGTGGAGGGCGGAGGTGCCGCCAACAGAGACCGAGGTCTGCAGCATGTGCGGTGAGTTCTGTGCGATCCGGACTGTTGAGAGGGCGCTTAAGAAAAAATAGATAGCAGTTTCCATGTCCATTGATGCAATTTTATTGATTGGGCCGACAGGGGCCGGGAAATCACCGCTCGGTGATCATATCCAGGAGCGCGGGCTCTCCGGGAAGAGGTGCCATCATTTCGATTTCGGGCATCAGCTCAGGGCGATAGCAGCTGAGGAGAAACCTCCCGGAGAATTCACGTTCGCAGAACACCGATTTGTTCGCGATCTGCTTGAAAAGGCATTGCTCCTTGAAAAGGAACATTTTCTGATTGCAGAGAAGATCGTCTCGTCTTTCCTCGGAAGCAGGCAGTATGAACAGGGGGACCTGGTTGTTCTGAACGGCCTTCCGCGCCATGTCGGGCAGGCAAGGGACATGGACCAGATCGTCGCGGTCCGGACGGTGGTGGTCCTTGAGTGTTCATCGTCTGTGGTCCACAAAAGGATCTGCAGGGATACCGGGGGAGACCGGGCCGGCAGGGATGATGACGATCAGCTTCTGATCGAAAAAAAGCTCAGAATATTCAGGGAGCGGACAGAGCCGCTGGTTGAGCATTATAGAGCTGAGGGCAGCGTCATCGTCCGGCTTGCGGTTACGGCAGAGGCTGCCGCTGACCACGTCTATGCAGAGCTTCTTTCTTTGGTTCCGCAGGCCTCCTCAGTTTGACCTAAAAGTCGGGGAACATTTTCAGAAAGACCTGTTTATCATCTTCGACCGTCGCGTGCGCCGAAAGGATACCACCTTCAATATACTGCAGCTCAAAGTCTTTCACTCCCCGTGAAACAAGGTCTTTAGCATTGGCAGGACAGCCTTTCTCACATCCGGCGATTCCCTTGATCATCCGGGGGATCAGTCCGCGTATGTTCAGTCCCGCAAGGTCGGTTTCTTTTGAAGCGGCAAAGCGGTTGATCTGGCTCAGAATGCCGTCAAGATCAGCCCGGAACGGGTCAGCGATCGGGATTGAAACCGAATCTTTATTGATTATTACATCCAGAAGCATACTGCTCCCTCCTGAGATTTATTGTGCTGGTGAAAAATATGGCCGCAAACATCGGCTACACCTATTTTACTAATTCGTTGGAGGTATAGCAAAATAACATTAAGTTCATAAGTAATAAGACATCCCCCTCTCCCTCCAGGGGCGCGGATGGCTCAAGTGTGCTCCTCCCCTTCATCCATTTAAGGGAGGGGATGAAGGGGAGGGTGAAATCAATGGGGAGGTTGATATATGGATGGCACAAGACGTTCAGAGATAAAACCGGGACTGAAGGTCTCGATCGTACTGAAGAAGGACCAGCAGACCGGGAAACTTACCGAAGGGGTTGTGCGCGATATCCTGACGAACTCGCCGACCCATCCTCACGGCATCAAAGTCAGGCTCCAAAGCGGGGACGTAGGCAGGGTGAAAGAAATTCACCAGGCCTGACTTTACCGTTACATAAGCTTAATACCGGTGCTTAATACCGGGGGTAGTCAGGAAGTTCGGAAAAATATTACGGTACTATTGCGTATTTTATCCCTTCGCCGCTGACCAGTTTCATGAAGGCCTGCTGTATATCCTTGAGTCGGAGGGTCCCGCTGATCAGCGGCTGGACACTGATCTTTCTGTCCCTCAGAAGGAGTTGGGCCTTTTTAACGTCGGCTGGAGTAAAATGGAATGTCCCCTTGAGGGTGATTTCATCATAATGAAGACGCTCTGCATTAAACGTGACCGTCGTGTCAGCCCGGCAACCGCCGAAGAGAACGACTGTCCCTCCCCTTCTGACATAATCGATCGATACCTCCCATATAGCCGGTTGCCCGGTGCATTCAAAGACATAGTCAACTCCGAGCCCTCCGGAGAAATCCTTTGCTGCATCCGCTGCATTCGCCGGATCGCAGATGCATTCTGCGCCGAGTTTTTTTGCAGTTCTTAACCGTTCCTTTTCGAGGCCGGTGATCATGACGCGGGCCCCCTTGGATCGGGCGAGAAGGAGGTGCAGCAGACCGATCGGACCGGCGCCGATAATAAAGACCGTATCGCCCTTTTTCAGGCCGAGGTCCTCCATGCCATGGACGACACAGGCGAGCGGCTCAAGGAAAGCCGCTTCTTTGAAACTGAGTCCCTCAGGCTTCCTGAAGACGTTCTGTGCAACAACATGGCGCGGCAGAAGGACATATTCTGCGTAAGAACCGAGGACCTTGGTTGCCATGATTTTTTCGCAAAGGTTGAACAGCCCTTTCCTGCAATAGCCACACCCCAGACATGGCGCACTGTGGACCGCCATCACCGCATCTCCGATCCTGAACTTTTTCACGCCTTTCCCCTTATCAACGACAATGCCTGAAAATTCATGGCCGAAGGGCCCGGGCATCGGGATGAGTGAATGGCCACGGACGAAGGCTTTCAGGTCCGTGCCGCAGGTGAGCGCCGCCTTTACCTGGACAAGCAACTCCCCTTCCGACGGCTCAGGCAGGATAACATCCTGGATCTCTATCGTTCCCGGCTTTGAAAGCATCGCGGTGAGCATGGGCTAAAACTCGATCTTTCCGCCGAGGATCTGGCCGGTGAGCGCCGCAAGGACAAAAAGAGGTATGAAGCCAAGACCGAGATGAGAAGAGGTCCGGGCCAGAAAAATGATTGGTATCGCTGCATGGATGCAGAGGAACCAGTTAATAGAATACTTCCGGGTCCTGTTTCTGAGAAATCCGAAGAGCAGGTTGATCATTGTAGTCAGTGAGCAAAGGACTATGACAATCGCCAGTTTTGAACTCGCATCCATCAGAGAAAATACCCTAAATCAGCCGGTCAGGTCAAGGGCTAACAGGAAAGGGTGTTATTTAGCGGCACGGGACCGCTGTGCAACAACAATCCTGTTTTTGCCAAGCTCCTTTGCAAGGTACATCGCCTTGTCAGCGGCCCTGATAAGTCCGTCTGCCATCTCCCTGCTGCTTTTCCTCTGTCTGATATGCTCGGGGAAAGAAGCCACTCCGATACTGCAGGTGATAAGTCCCTTGATATTCAAAGGTATATTTATCCCCGGGACCTTTTCCTTCAGAAAAATATTATTGACGATGTTGGACCTCACGTGCTCGGCATAATGTGCTGCCTCGTTCCTGCCCATTCCGGGCAGGACGATTGAATACTCGTCCCCTCCATAGCGTGCTGATATGGCAGAGGTATCATGGAATATCTCGCGGAGGATGCCTCCGATTTCTTTCAGAACAGTGCTGCCGGCAAGGTGGCCATGGGTGTCGTTCAATTGTTTGAAGTGGTCCAGGTCAAAGAATATCAGGGAGACAGGTTCTTTCAGCTCTACTGCCTTTTCGATCTCGTGTTCAAGCATATGAAAGAAATAACGGTCGTTGTAAAGGCCGGTCAGATTGTCCCTCCGGGACAGTTCCTCAAAGCTCTGCGCAATCAGGGCATTCAGGATGAGCGTTGCGGTATACCCTGCAAAGATCTTGAGCAGAGAAAGGTCCATGCCCGAATAGCTTTTGCTGGCCTTCCGGTTGATGAGCTCAATAACTCCTATGGTAGAACCCTCGATGACGACGGGGGCACAGATAATCGATCTTATCCTGTAATGTATTCTGTCTGCTATCACCGGATAATATTTTTTATCGTGCACGACATCTCTGCTTATATGCGGTTTCCCGGTGGTGTACGTCTCTCCGGCGATGCCCGACCTTGATGAAATGAAGGTATTGACCAGGGTTGAGGAACCTTTTCCGAAGCAGGCCGCAAAATAAAGTCTGTCCTCCTTTCTCATGCCCCATTTCAATGCGGGGTCGTCAAGGAGTATTGACCCGGATTCCGACGGCACCAGCTTGTTTGCCCAGGTGAGTATCTCGCCCAGCAGCAAAGCGAGGTCGACGTCATAGGCGTTCGCCCAGTCCTTTCTGTTTCTGTTCAGCAGTTTTGTCAGGACTGTGTTGTTTGCAGAATAGATCTTCATCTTCAGACTTCTTTACCAGCCGTTGGTCCTTATCCGGGTGCTGTCATGCCGTTCCCGCGTGGTTTCTCTTCGGCAGGGTAGCCGACCGGCACCAGGGCCAGGGGGATCACGTGCAAGGGCAAATTCAGAAGTTTCTTCATATCTAAAGGGTAAACAGAAGGCTGGTTAATGTCAATAGGGACAAGCGGAAAGATCAACCGGGCGGCAACCTTCCCCGATGGGCGTATAGCCCCCTGTAATTGCCGGTCCATGCGGGACCATTGGCCCCCTCATGCTACAATTATGTACGCATGAAGGTAGCCTGTCTCTATAGTTTCAACGATATCCGGATAGAAGAGATGCCGGTCCCCGAGGTCGGACCGGGAGAGGCGCTTGTCCGGACAAAGGCCTGTGGCATATGCTCGGGAGATGTCATGCCGTGGTATATTGAAAAAAAAGCGCCGCTCGTTCTCGGGCATGAACCAGCAGGCGAGGTCGTCGGGATTGGCAGCGATGTTGCTTTATTTCAAAAAGGCGACAGGGTATTCATACATCATCATGCGCCCTGCCTGAGATGCAGATTCTGCCTCCGGGGCGATCATGTGCAGTGCAGCACCTGGAAGTCCTCCCGGATCATACCCGGTGGCGTATCGGAATATATCCTCGTGCCTGCAGTCAATCTGCAGAACGATACCCTCAGGCTTGATGACGCCATGAGCTTTGAGGATGCCACCCTGATAGAACCGGTTGCCTGCGTTGTTAAGGGACTGAACAGGGCAGTGATAAGGAGCGGGGATACTGTCCTTATCATTGGGCTGGGGGTGATGGGGATGATTAACCTCCTCATATCAAAGGCGTACGGGGCAGGAAGAATCATCTGCGCTGACATGGTCAGGTTTCGTCTCGACAGGGCTGCGGCATTCGGGGCGGATGAAGTCATTGATGTATCAAGAGAGACGCTTTGCGACGGACTCAGCCGGATCACGCGTGGTAATATGGCTGAACTTGTTATCGTGGGGCCAAACAGTGCCGAGGCAATGCTTCAGGGAATCCAGTGCGTGCGGCCGGGAGGAACTGCCCTGTTATTTACGCCTGCTAAGCCTGACGAAAATCTTCTGATCGATCCGAACTATCTCTATTTCAGGGACATCAACCTAGTCACAAGCTATTCATGTGGGCCGACTGATACTGCAGAGGCCTTCGGGCTTGTCAAAAAAGGAATTATCAGGGCAGAACAATTGGTGACCCACCGTTTCCCGATAGACCAGACAACTGAGGCCTTCAGGCTTACAGCGGCAGCAGGGGATTCTTTGAAGTCATTGATTGTCTTCGAGTGATCGATTCCCTGTATTTATGTCATCCGTGCTTGCCGGGAATCTTTCTGAAGGATCCCGGACAAGCCGGGATGACAGGCAATAATGTAAATATACCATTACGAGGGAATAACCATAATGAAGAAAAAAGAATCAACCTCATTCTGCGAGATACCTCTCCCTAAAAATACCGCTACGGCGGGGGCCAACAAAGACGCCTTTTACCGGCATAAAGGCAACTTTACCTGGACGGGGGTCAGGGACCAGACGTATAAGACAGCCGGTACTGAATGGTCGAATGTCATGCGACGGGTCCTGATTGGTGCGCACGGAGAGTCGACGCGGTTTCATGTCAGGTATTTTGAAATCGCCCCTGGGGGCCGGAGCAGTTTGGAGCAGCACCGGCACGAACACGTGGTCATATGCGTCAGGGGTGAGGGCATGCTGCTCTCGGGGAAAACCAGGAAGAAACTGAAGTTCATGGACACGGCCTATATTGCCCCGGAGACCGTGCACCGGCTTTCGAATCCGTTTCAGGAGCCGTTCGGATTTCTCTGCATTGTCAATGCCACAAGGGACAGACCCAAGGTTTTGGGCCGACAGAAGTCCTGAGAAAGGGTTATGCAGGGCATATTCAGGTCAGATTGTTAGCCTTGTTTTGTTCGAAAAAGATAGTCTATTATAGAAACATCATACTTGAGGAGCTTATTGCATGGAAAATGAAAAGAAACCTGTACCGCATCAAAAAAACCTGACAGACAGGGTCTGGGACCTTTTTGCATCGGTCAAGCTGGCCATAGTAATCTTCTCGTTCATCGCCCTGACATCAATCGTCGGGACTATTCTTGAGCAGAATGCTGAACCCGAAAAAAATATCAAAATCCTTGTAAAGATGTTTAACATGGGGCATGACACTGCTCACAGCGTTTACGGGGTGCTCGACCAGCTCGGCTTTACTGATATGTATCACTCATGGTGGTTCGTCTCCTTTCTGCTTCTTTTTGCCGCGAACCTCATTATATGTTCGATCGACAGGTTGCCGCGCGTATGGAAACTGGTCCGCGAACCGATCCGGCCCCTTTCTGTTGACCTGATCGAAAAAACCTCGATAAGACGGTCTGTTGCCTTCAAGGGGAAAACGTCTCAGGCAAAAGACCTTGCGCAGACTGCCCTGCGGGAGATAGGCTTCAGTCCTGTGGAGGCCCCTGCCGGAGAGACCGGGGCTCAGGTGTATGCGGAAAAGGGCAACTACGCACGGCTCGGGGTCTATATAACGCATTTGAGTATCCTTATCATCCTTGCCGGGGCCATAATCGGTCTCTTCTTCGGGTTTAACGCATTTTTAAATCTTCCGGAGGGCGAAACGAGTTCTGTGGCATATAAAGACCGCGGCAAGACGGTTCCTCTGGGCTTCGATCTCCGCTGCGATAATTTTGAGGTCGAATATTATCAGGACAGCGATATGCCGAAGGCCTACAAAAGCTGGCTTTCGGTCTATAAGAACGGAACGAAGGTGAAGGAGCAGGTGATTGTCGTCAACGATCCTCTCACCTATGACGGTATCACTTTTTACCAGGCGAGTTTCGGGGTCGTCCCGAACAGCCAGGGCAGGGGTATTGCCATCCTGAGGGTTAAATCGGCTGCCGGGCAGTCTCAGGATATTCAGGCTAAAATCGGCGATTCGTTCACTATTCCGGGCACCGCAGTCCAGGGCCGTGTATCAGACTTCAGCCCGGCCCTTTCTATCGATCCGTCGGGAAAACCCTTCACCTATGATGAACATCTGAAAAACCCTGCAGTCTTTATAGAGTTTTCAGGAGGCGGACAGAATACCTCAGGATGGATATTAAAGAGATATCCGCAGACATGGAACCTCACCAGCGGTAACAGGGTTGAGTTTCTTGACTACTGGGGGGTCGAATATACCGGTATGCAGGTCAGAAAAGACCCTGGCGTGGGCATCGTCTACCTGGGGTGTATCATCATGGCAGTGGGGCTCTTTATGTCCTTTTTTATGAGCCACCGGAGAATCTGGGTCGCGGTTTCTGAAGATAAAGGCGGCTCGAAAATAATCGTTGGTGCCTCTGCGCACAGAAACCGGGCCGCGTTCGAACACAAGGTCGACAAGCTTGTCAGTATACTTTCTGCCGGTTCAAAAGGGGGTAATAAATAAATGAACAGTTCAGTATTTTTCGGGTGGTCGACGATTGCCTATATCCTGGCGATGATTTTATACATAGGACATCTTGCATTCAAGAATAAGTCGGTAGGGCTTGCGGCAACCGCCTTTACCGTGGGCGGCTTTGCGTCTCAGACCATGGCGCTTCTGCTGCGGTGGAAGGAATTCTCCGAGATAGGCAATATGGGAATCCTGCGCGGCGTGCCCCTGACCAACCTCTATGAGTCGCTCATATTCTTCGTCTGGTGTCTGATCCTGGCCTACCTGGTCATAGAATATAAATACAAAACAAAATCCTTTGGTGCTTTTATTACCCCGATTGCTGCCCTCGTGCTGGCCTTTATCGACATATCAGGCATGTCAAAGAATATCCAGCCGCTGGTGCCGGCACTCCAGAGCAACTGGCTCCTGGCGCATGTCATGATGAGCTTTATTGCGTATGCGATGTTCGCGGTATCGTTCAGCACGGGGCTCATGTATCTCATTACCTCTACGAGTGACCGGACAGAACCGGCCTATGTATTCTGGACAGTCATGCTGAGCGTCTTTGTGATCGTCCTGTCGGCGATGGGGCTCGACTATCTCACCTTTAAACTCTCGATCAAGGGGCAGGAAGACCTGATCAAGAGCTATCTCTTCAGGGCCTCGTTCAGAAGCAGTTCCTTTGGAGTATCGGCAGGGAGCCTTGCCCTTGCAGCGGCTTTTACGTTTGTTGTATGGAGGTTCGGGGGTATCCTGAAGAAGATCATAAGCAGCTTCGATATTTCCGCGGAGATACTCGATGAGATCACCTATAAGAGCATTGCCATGGGTTTTCCGATCTTTACCCTCGGGGGGCTGATATTCGGTGCTATCTGGGCTGACCAGGCATGGGGTAAGTACTGGACCTGGGACCCCAAGGAGACGTGGTCGCTGATCACCTGGTTCTTCTACGCCTTCTACCTGCATAGCCGCCTGATGAGGGGATGGAAGGGCAAGAAGGTTGCTATGGTGGCGGTTCTCGGCTTTGTTGCGGTTATCTTTACCTATTTGGGCGTCAACCTGCTGTTGTCGGGCTTGCACAGCTACGGATCTGAATAGGGAACACAGACCACAGGGCCTGAAAATTTTTCTGGAACTCCTGACGGAGAAGCCTTGAGCTGGACAGGTGTTTTTTTTATAATCAGCTTACTTATGTATTTCGGGGTTACAGGATGAAAATACTCGTTGTCGATGATGAACAGCTGGTCCGGTGGTTTCTGGACCGGGCATTGAAAAAAGGCGGCCATGAAGTTATCACCGCGTCAGGCATTGGCGAGGCGGTTGAGCGGCTTCGCGCCGACCGGTTCGACCTTCTTTTTATTGACCTGCGAATGCCGGAGGGGAGAGGGACGGAGCTGATCAGGCAGCTTGACAGCCTTTCGTACCGGCCGCAGGTCATTGTCTGCTCAGCCTATATAACCACTGAACTCGAGAATGAGTTCTCGCGAAGCGGCATCTGCATCCTCAGGAAACCCTTTAAGCTGGATGAACTAAATCAGGCACTCGCAAGCTGTTTAGCCTCGAAGTGACTGAGGGGCCACTGACCGCATGAAGGCGCTGGTTACCGGGGCTGCCGGTTTCATCGGAAGCCATCTCGCCGAGGCACTTCTCCAGCGGGGGTATCAGGTCACCTGTATTGTAAGGAACTCCTCAAACCTTCGCTGGATCGAACACCTTGACCTGGACTATATCCACGCCGACCTCGGAGATATAGGGCCTTGTTCCTCGAGGCTCCGTGGATATGATTATATCTTTCATCTGGCCGGTCTGACAAAGGCTGTCCGCGAAGAAGATTTTTTTTCGGCTAATTACGGCTGCACCCTGAGTTTGCTGCAGGCGGTTGCGAAGGTAAATCCAGGCCTGAGACGTTTTGTCCTCGTCAGCAGCCTTGCAGCTGCCGGACCGAGTTTCGACGGAAGGCCGGTCGATGAGGCAACGCTGCCAAGACCGGTCTCTGCTTATGGAAAGAGCAAGCTGAAGGCTGAAGAGGCTGTCCATGTCTTCGGGGACAGGATACCGTTTACAATCATCAGGCCTCCTGCAGTCTATGGCCCTCGGGACACCGATTTTTTGATGATGTTCCGGATGATAAACAAGGGCGTCTTCCCTAGCTGGGGGAAGAGTTCGTATTCGATGCTTTATGCAACGGACCTTGTTGCAGGCGTTATCGCGGCAGCTGAGCATGAGGCGGCAGCCGGCAAAACATTTTTTTTATCAGATCATATCGTTTATACTAACGAGGGCATAGCCCAAGAGATCGGCGCCTCACTCGGCAAACGCGCTCTCAAAATAAGCATACCGCGCTCGTTGCTTCCGGTTATAGGATTTATAGGCCAAAAAATTGACAAAAAAGGTATAATTAACCGTGATAGAATTATTGATTTCAGTTACACGAACTGGACATGTGACTCAGGAAGGGCTGAGCGTGAACTTGGGGTTCGGTCAAAAACAATGCTGAGGGAAGGAATACAATGGACGGCAGACTGGTACAGGACTCATCAATGGCTCTAGATAAAACGGTGGACCTTTTTGACAAGTGTCACCGATTTACCAAGGCAAAAGAGCTGATCCATGCCAGCCTTTATCCTTATTTCCGGGTGATCGAAAGCGCCCAGGACCCGGAGGTTGTTATCGACGGGAAGAAGATGATCATGGTGGGCTCGAACAACTATCTGGGTCTGACAAATCACCCTCAGGTCAAGGAAGCCGCGATCAATGCGGTAAGAAAATATGGATCAGGCTGTGCCGGG
Organism: Thermodesulfovibrionales bacterium; assembly: GCA_049799315.1. Taxonomy (GTDB): domain Bacteria; phylum Nitrospirota; class Thermodesulfovibrionia; order Thermodesulfovibrionales; family UBA6898; genus PALSA-1316. The sequence goes on from JBARHQ010000193.1 coordinate 37,180, forward strand.
TCACGTTTCCTCAACGGAACGCTTGATATTCATGTCCGGCTGGAAGAGAAACTCGCCCGCTTCATCCGGAAAGAAGCTGCGCTTGTTTTTTCGACCGGGTTTCAGGTCAATCTCGGGGTCATTTCTGCCCTGGCCGGAAAAGATGATATCCTGATCATCGACAAGATGGACCATGCCAGTATTATTGACGGCTGCAGGCTGTCGTATGCGGATGTGGTTAAGTTCAGGCATAACGACATGGCAGACCTGGAGCGGATACTGAAAGAGCACAAGTCCCGTAAAAAACTGATCGTGGTCGATGGCGTCTTCAGCATGGAAGGTGATATTGTCAACCTTCCCGATGTCGTCTCCCTGGCGCAAAAGTATCAGGCACGGATCATGGTTGATGACGCCCATGGTATTGGTGTGCTGGGGAAATCAGGCAGGGGGACAGCTGAACACTTTGGGCTCGAAAAAGAAGTTGACCTTATCATGGGGACCTATAGCAAGTCTCTTGCCTCGATTGGCGGGTTTATTGCCGGCGAAGAACCGGTCATCCATTTTATCAAGCATTTTGCCCGTGCGCTCATCTTCAGTGCAAGTCCGCCCCCGGCTTCGGTTGCTGCGGTGGATGCTGCCCTCGATATCATTGATAACGAACCCGACCGGCTGGAAAGACTCTGGGTGATTACCCGAAAAATGCAGGACGGCTTCCGGTCGATCGGCTATGAGACGGGACCTTCTGAAACACCGATTATCCCGATCCTCGTTGGTGACGATCTCAAGGCCTTTACCATGGCAATGATGCTTCAGCAGGAGGGAATCTTTGTCAATGTTGCCGTCAGCCCGGCAGTGGCTACCGGCAAGGCCCTGATAAGGACGAGCTATATGGCAACGCATACTGACGAGCAACTCGACAGGGTGCTGGCCGCCTTTGACAAGGTCGGAAAGGCCCTTGGCATTATCTGATGATTTCGGTCATTGAGGCAGTTGGGAACCTCGATGAATTCATAAAACTTCCGCTTATCCTCCACAGGGCAGATCCTTTTTTTGTTCCCCAGCTGAACCGGGAGATGAAGCTCCATTTCTCCGGGAAGAACCCCTTTTTTGAGCATGCAGAGGCGAAGTACTTTATCGCGCTGAAAGACGGCAAGCCGGCAGGCAGGATCGCTTCAATAATCGACAGGACGCATAACAGGCTGCACCATGAGAAGACCGGGTTTTTCGGGTTCTTCGATTGCATTAATGATGCTGCTGTTGCTGCCGCGCTTTTTGAAAGGGCTGCCGGGGATCTGAGGGCAGCCGGCATTACGGTGATGCGGGGCCCGATGAGCTTTTCGACCAATGATGAGTGCGGGATGCTTATCGAAGGTTTTCATGAACGACCGATGATCATGATGCCGTATAACCCGCCATATTACAACGAACTCACGGAGAAGGCGGGCCTGTCAAAGGTGAAGGACCTGTATGCCTATATCTACGACGTCCGGGATAAACTTCCGGAGAAGGTACTGAGGGTTGCCGCAATTGTGGAAAAGCGTGGGATAACGGTCAGGCCGATTAATATGAAGCAGTACGTCAATGATATGATGATCTTCAGGGATGTCTACCATTCAGCATGGGAGAAAAACTGGGGGTTCGTCCCGATGACGGAAGGCGAGCTTGCCTATGCTGCAGGCCGGCTGAAACAGGTGATTATCCCCGAGATGACGCTCATCGCAGAGGAAGACGGAAAACCTGTCGGTTTCATGGGCATGGTCCCTGACATTAATCTCGCGCTGAAGCATATGAACGGACGCATGGGGCCTGTCAGCCTGGCAAAGGCGCTGTTTTACTCGCGGAAGATAAAAGACCTGAGGGTAATGCTCCTTGGAGTGAAGAAGGAATACCGCAACAAAGGGGTCGAGGCACTGCTTTTCAGAGAAGGGTTCAAGCCGATCAAGAAGGGGAACTACCAGCGGGTCGAGTTCTCCTGGATACTCGAAGACAACCTCCCGGTTCAGCGGACGATTGAAACCATGGACGGCAGGCTCTACAAAAAATATCGCATTTACGAAAAAACGCTTTAGCTCCCCAAGGTCCAGTTTTCAGTTGCCCTGCGTGTCCAGGCCCAGGTCGATGGCCACGGTCCTGATGATCGTCTCGTCAATAACCTTACGCTTATTGAGATACCCTTCGAGCAATGCGTTGTCGCAGATGGTGTTTATCAGGCGGGGGATACCGTTTGAATACCGGTAGATCATCCGTATTGCCTGGTCCGTGAAGATCTCGCTGCTGCTGCAGCCGGCAACGTGAAGTCGATGGCGAATATATTCGCCGGTGTTCTCCTCTGAATATGCCGTCAGCCGTATCCTGGAGGCAACCCGCTGTTTCAGAGGTTCGTCGAGAGACAAGACCTGGTCGAGTTCCGGAAGGCCAAAAAAGATGAAATTGACCATCTTGCCTTCGGAGCTCTCCATATTCAGAAGTCCCCTGAACTCTTCCATGATCTCCTTGGAATTCAGCATCTGGACTTCATCCATGAGAACGACCGCCCTTTTCCCCTCCTCACGGATCTCACTGAGCCGCTTGTATATTTCGCCCAGGAGTTCAAGCTTGTTTTCGCTGATATGCTTTACCCCGAGCTGCATCGCGAACTTTTTGAACAACCACTCAGAGCTGACCGATGAATGGATGATCACCAGGAGCGCCGCTTCATAATGCTCTTCATCCAGCTCTTCAAGAAGCCGGCGTGCTAAGGTTGTCTTGCCGGCCCCGATATTGCCGATGACGACTGCAAGTCCTTTCATGGTATCGACAGCGTACTTCAGTTTTGTGATGGCCTCAGACTGCTGCGGACTATTGTAGTAGAACCTGCTGTCCACTACATTCGAAAAAGGATGCTCGCCAAGCTTGTAATATTCCTGATAATCCATGATCTGCTCCGTCGTATTAACGATAAACTGCCACACCCCAATATAATAGCAGAAAAAACTTTTTTATACAGGCGGGTTAGAGGTAGGAAACCCTGTCCTTCTTAGTCTGGGATTTATTGCCGCCACTCCCTGCCTCCGTGCCCCCGCGTTGCGGCTCGTTTTCTCTAGCATTTATTAGGGCACTGATTTGACTCATTTTTTCAGAAACACCGCGGAACTTCGCATTCCACCCGTATACTGACGTGTACAGCTCAAGGGCTTCCTTGAGGTTATTGTTCTTTTCGTGTGCCTCGGCAAGTTCATATCGAACCGGCCAGAATGATTCGTCTTTTTCCGTCACCTCCAGAGTGATCTTTTTCAAAACGTCTATGGCGAGTGAATAAAGGCCCTTCTCCATATAGCAGTTCCCGAGCATGGTCGAAGACTGGATATACCGTTTCGGGTCACTCCTCGAAGTCTGGAACTCCTTGATCGCATCATCAACAAGCCCCATTTCCTTGTAGGCAATACCCAGATTATAATGCGTTTCAGAATCTTCATCGCCAAGCTCTTTTTCAAGCCCTTTTTTGAACTCCCGAAAAATCTCGAGAACGTCGTTGTCAAGGGCCAGTTCAGGCATCACCTGTGCTTCGTCAAGGTCCTGCTCGGTCAGTATGAGATCTTCGTACTCTTCTTCTTCGGGAGCAGCTGATTTCCCTGAAGGGGCAACCGGGTAAGGCTCAGAAAGCCCGGACTCCGCGGGATCCGCCGGGATTTCAACTGCTGCCTGCCCTTCACGGAATGCTGCCTCGTCAGCTGGTTCAGTCTGTTCAGCCTCGTCAGCTTTCGTAGTTTCTTCAGGCGCTTGCAGTTCTGTCTCGGGTTCCTTATGCGGATCAGGGGTGAAGGGGGCCCCTTCGTTATAGAGCCCGGCAGGAGTTTCTGAGGCAGGGCCGGTATACATGGCCCCTGAGCCAAAGGGTTCGGCAATCTGTCCGATGCTCTCGAGCCTCTCGGTGATATCGGTGTTCTCGGGGAACAGGCTATGCATTTTCTCGAGGATCTTTGAAGCCTCCATCATAAGCCCCTGCCGGATATAAAAGTCCGCCTCAGCGAGTGCGTCTTCGTAGTCCTCAACTTCCTCTGTCGACTCGGGCACTTCTGTCTCCGGCACTGCCGCGTTGTATGCTGTCGGCTCAAATGCAGGAGGAGGTTCAACCCTGCCAGCCAGCCTGGGGTCTGCCGGCGCAATCTCAACCGCGTCCCTGAGCTCCTTGCCGGAGTTTTCAAGATCACCTTTTCTCTTGTACAACTCGTGCAGGATAAGGCATTCGGTTACGGCCAATTCCTTCTCTGCTGTCTCTGTATACAGGGCCTTCAGCCGTATATGGACATCAATGTTCTGCGGCTCCCTCAGTTTGAGGCTCTCAAGCAGCTTGACCGCTTCATGAACCAGGCCATAACGGGAAAATATATCAGTTTCTACAAATATCTCGTCAGCAGACTTCTCAGTCTCTGATATGATGGTAATGGTGTCCTTCTCCTGAGTGATCTCCTGACTTGGCGCTACGACTGGTTCGACAGCACGAAGATGCTGCTGTATCTCCTCGTCATATGGCTTGACTTCGACGGCATTCCTGAAACAGTTTATTGCCTCTTCCTCAAGTCCTCTCTCCTGATACAGCTTGCCGAGTGCCACCAACTCGGCAGCCAGGCGATCATCGTCCCTGGTCTGGGTGAACAGGCTGACCAGTCTCCTGCCGGTCTCGGCGGGGTCTATACCCCTGAAGAGTTCAAGGAGATGAATTGCATTATCATATTTCTCCTCAGCCACCATAGCATCAATTACTGGCATATATTCTTTCCATGCTTTTTCCGACTGCCCGGCCTTCAGGTAGATGTCGCCGAGAAACTTCCTGACAGTAACATTGACGGGATCAACCGCCTTAAGTTCGAGGAGGCTTTCCTCAGCGTCAGCCCCCTGGCCTGCTGCGAGAGAAAGTTCTGCATATTTGAGCACGATCCTTGCGTCATCAGGGAAGAGCGCGGCAGCAGCCTTCATGTGCGTTATGGCACGTGCCAGGTCCCCTGTCTTCTCAAGAAGCAAACTGATGCCGAGCACCGCCGGTTTATTCGATGACTGAATCTCAAGGGCCTTCTCGTAAAACTCAAGGGCCTTCTGAGATTCGTCCTTTTCCCCATATGACTGCGCAATGGCTATATATTCGCCTGCAGCGTCGGACGCAAGTCCCTCCCTCAGGAAGATCTCCGCAACCTTTATTCTGAGGAGGACATTCGAAGGAGAAAGTGAGAGGATCTTCTGGTAGATCTCGAGCAGTTCGTCCTTTTTGCCTTCTTTCGACAGGCATTCTGCAGTCGCAAGGTAGTATTTTATCGAGTCGGTGATGAGACCTTTTTCCTCACTCAACTGACCAAGGGCATACAGGGCGTCTGTATCTGTCGCATTGATGTTCAGGACCTTTTTATAGAGCGCGAGGGCCTTTAATGAAAACCCCTCCCGCCTGAAAAAACTCGCTGATTTGTGCAGGTATTCCGCCGCACCTTTTTTGTCGCCCTTTCGCAGGTAAAGGTCCCCGATAATATTGAAGGTATTGCCGTCCGGAGCCTCACGGATAAGCTTGTCCCATTCCGCTATTGCCTTGTCTATCTGGCCCTTGAGGACATACTTCTGGGCCTCTTTCATTATTGTTGTTTTATCAGCCATTTTCGTATCCTTCAGTTTAGCGCATATGATATAGTGTGTCAATAATACAGCACGGTATTTATGGTATTATGATATAAACCACAGGAGGTTTACCAATATGTCCAGGAAAGAGAAACCATTGCCCAGCCCCCCTTCACCGGGGTCCCGGTTCAGAGAAGAAGGCCGTGCCTCAGCACCGCTTATGGCCGACCAGATGGCGATGGCCGCAGCAGCGGGAAAGATAGAGCAGTTTATGGAGGAAGCCCTTCCGGACAGTGAGCATGCCCGGAAGCTGGCAACAATGATGATGGGTATGACCGGGATGATGCCGCCAGCGCAGACGCAGGCTTCACCGGCTGCAGGGCAGGACCGGCCTCAGAGCCAGTCCCAGAATCAGCCCATATCCGGGGCAGCGGACGAACGAACTCCTGAGCCCCCTGTTGCGCCGCCGGATGAGATATATCAGGCAGTCAGGAATGCGGACGTCAACGGGCTGATGGACCTCCTCAAACACGAGCACTCAAAGCGTTCAGGGGATAGTGCGACAGTCACAGAGACCGATGCCCGTTCTCAACAGC
>JBARHQ010000194.1:0-1964 GCA_049799315.1 Thermodesulfovibrionales bacterium
GATGCACACTGGCCGTGCGGGCGATCTCAGAGGGGAAATCGCTCCAGTAGAAATCGGTCTTCAGGGCAAGTTGATTGTGGAGTTGAAAGAATGCAATTTTCGGGGAAGCGCTCACCGCCAGACCGGGTATATTGCCGACTCTCGCTGCAAGTGCATCCGATGTGATTACACAAGATATGTCGGGTGTCCCGCAAAGAAGATCCAGATACTTCTCGTCTTCCAGAAAAACGATCATTCCTGGCTGCGGGTCCGAGAGAAATCCGGGCGTAAGAAACGTTCCGTCACGCAGGACCCTTAGCGGCACACTTCCTTCGAAAGCCTTCAATGACAGATTTAATCGGTCCTTTAACATCTGCTGATCATCGCCTATACCCAAAAAAGCAGTTTTCTGCGCACCAACAGACGGCAACAGTTAACTATATGGGGCCCATTATTCATGTGATAGGTTTTTTCGCATCGGTACCCCAGCCTCTTCATCGGGGTGGCAAAATACCTGCTAAAGACAGCGGACCTCTGCTGCCCGTGTTCTGAGAGCACTTCGTAATAAAGACTGACATACTGCTCTATTGCCTGAGAAAGCGTGGCATGCTTCCGTATGTATGTGCTGACAGCGCATGCATCGTCAGGATCATACCGTTTGATCTCCTGTATTATCCGGGCCGGGTCAAGAGGAAACTTCAGGCAGCGCATACCGAAATTCCAGGGTCTCAGCTCCCCGACATTTTCAGATGTCACCATGGAACCGAGCCCGCGTGTATCGCAAAGAACCACGGCAGCACCGGATGCCATGGCCTCAATGGCGCAGCGGGCCTTGGCAAAGACCAGATCGTACTCGCCGATTATTGCCTCCGGCCTGGCGACTGAATTGCCGGTACCGGACCCAATTACATCCAACGGTATATTCAACTCTTCACATGCCTTCTGCACAGGCTGAAGGTGCGTATTTGTCCCTGCATAGTTGCTGAAGACAACCGCCCGCCCCGGAAAGACCGGAAGGGGGGACCGGATACTGAACCGTTTGGTATCAGCCCAATTTCATATGACCCGCATTCTGTCGTCCGGGATACGCCGGTTTTCCGAAAGCCTTTCCCGGCAGTTGAGGTCAACCGCGACATAACGCAGAATGCGAGGGTACCAAGGAGGGGCATCGTGCCAGGAGAGGCGATCGTGGCAGACAAAAATCCCGCAAGCCCCTGAAAAGTGCGCAAGGGCCTGAATGGTCTCGAAACGGTGATGGCCGTGGATAATATCAGGCTCACGGGGAACGCGCCGAAGGTTGTCCACCACCGGGATCCCGGCTGCGGCTATTTCACAGGCTATATCGCCAAGTGTGGGGCTGTAGACCATCGGGTAATGGCCGGCTTCCCGCAGGCCCAATGACAGATCACGCACTACCGTTTCTGTGCCTGTCCTGGCTTTCAGGGTAATATTGGTGATCAGCACGCACAATTTTTTTCCCATAGTAGATAATGTATGATAACAAAATCGGCAAGTTTGGCGTAACTCGATATAATTATTGGATTAATAAGCCCCATAATCACAGAGACATGTCTATGATTCTCTTTCATTGCTGAAAATCGGACGTTGCCGGACCGGGGAGAAATGCTTGGAGTGCTTCGACCTCTACCCCATAATCTGTGCCTCCCACTCTTAGAATAATAGCTAATACCGGAGATATTCACCTGATACTCAGCACTTTTATTGCATCAGCCCATGTGCGGATATTAAGAAGCAACACTCACAATCCGGGTGTTTGATTGAGGGCGTGTGGATATGGTATATCTGTAGAAGAGGAGATTGGGGATATCACTCAGTCTTCCGCTCTTCAAAGAAAGATATTTATTGCAGAAAGGGGTTGGACATGAATAAGGCAAAGCTCTTGGGGATTGCGATCATAATGGTTTTGGCTCTTTTTTTGAACGCGGATAAGGCGCTGTCAACTTCTTTCTTATTAACTGCTAATG
>JBARHQ010000195.1:0-5030 GCA_049799315.1 Thermodesulfovibrionales bacterium
TCACGACATTGCTTCAGAAACTCACTTGAGTATAATACAAATAATGTGCCAGAAGATATCGGGTTAAAAACGGCAGGTTGTATTGTAAGTGCTCTGTTTTCCTGAATAATAGTGTATCGTATCGTTACAGCATTCGAGGGAATTTTGTTGCGAATGGATACAGGGGAAGGGCTTCGGGAAGGCTGGCTTGCCGTGGAACAAATCTGCCTGCTTCAATCACGTCTTGCAATCATGCCTTTATCTATAGCCTGTTAGAAAAGATCCGAATTCAGAAATGTCCAGACATGCAGATTCTGATAGAAAGGGCATTTCTTGTGGTCCTGCTGCCGGCAATACGTCCGCAGTTCAAACTGACCGGGAATATACGCCTCGGAGTCCGCACTGCAGCTTGATCCTGAGCTGTCCAGAAAGCGGCAGCACATTATTTTAATTTTTTTCATCTTATCACCCCCTGCGACGTACCAGTAAGTACGCCTCATTCCTTATTTTTGCGCTCCTTGCCTCCGGCGCTTTTTAGTGTGCGTCACGACGATCGGCTTCCCGAAGACGCTTATAAAAAGCCTTCCGGGAAATGCCGAGTATTTTTGCCGTCTTTGACTTGTTTCCCCTGCACTTGTGGAGCGTCTCCCTGATCACATGGATTTCAAGCTCCTTAAGCGTCCTTGTCGAACCGTTCTGGGCGGGCTGCTTTCTTGTGGAAAGGATTTCCGCGGGAATTTCCCGGAAGCCGATCTGACCTCCCCTGGAAAGCACGAACGCACGTTCGATGACATTCCTGAGCTGGCGTATGTTTCCAGGCCAATGATAGAGCTGCAGCGCCTTCATTATCTCGTTTGAAAGCGTAACCAGCCTCCCCTGTCGCGCACAGCATTCACTGAGAAAAGCCGCTGCGAGAAGGAGTATATCGTCCGGTCTCTCCCTCAGCGGAGGCACGTGTATCTCAACCGTATTGATGCGGGAATAGAGGTCTTCCCTGAAACGGCCATTCTTTACTTCTACTGACAGATCGCGGTTCGTGGCGGAAATGAGTCTGAAGGCCACCTTAATCTTTCTGCTGCGCCCTATCCGTTCGATCTCCATATCCTGGAGGACGTGAAGTAGCTTCTCCTGAACAGGAAGCTCCAACTCACTGATCTCGTCGAAAAAAATCACCCCGTTTGCTGCTTCTTCAAACTTGCCGGTCCTTCGTGATACAGCGCCGGCGAATGCCCCCTTCTCGCACCCGAAGAGTTCCACCGCGACAAGTTCCTTCGGGATAGCAGAGCAGTTGACAGCGATGAAGGGCATGGTACTCTTCTCACTCTTGTAGTGCAGCGTCCGCGCAATCAGCTCTTTACCGGTTCCGGCCTCACCAACAATGTGCACGGGACTTATCGAATCCTTTACTGCCTCGATAGTTTCAAAAGTTCGCAGCAATTCCGGAGAATTGCCGACAATGTGATATCCATTCGTGTCGTTAGCGAGCCTGCTCTTCAGCAGATCGACCTCCCTTTTCAGGCGGCGCTGTTCCACTGCCCGCGCCAGGATGCTTTTCAGCTTCGAATAATCAGGAGGTTTGACAAAATAATAGAAGGCCCCGCGTGACATCGCTGAAACCGCAGACTCGATCGTGCCGCAGGCGGTGAGGAAGACGACCGGTACATCAGGTTTGGCATCACAGATATTATCAAAAAAACGCATGCCGTCGCTGCCAGGCACCTTGAAATCGGTAATTACCGCGTCAACATCTTCATTTCTGACTACCCTGCTGGCATAGTCCGCATTGTCCGAGGTGATGACGTCGTAGCCCTCATTCGAAAGAATTGCGGAGAGGTCGCAGATGGCGGTCGGTTCATCGTCAACGATGAGTATTCGTCCCTTGCTGTTCGGGGTCATCGGGATCACTTATACCTCCTCCCATGGTTATTGTTCGCAGGGGAGTGAAGATAATTCCCAGTCCGAATATTGACCGTGAACAACCCTTCAGACGGACCCTCCTCTGGATCAAATATCAGGCCGATTTTATAAAACTCCGGGGTCATTGTGTTCACCCACCGCACACTTCCTGCCCTATGACCGAGGGGCAGCATGCTCTTTACAATCGAGATCCTGTCATTTGTGCTTACCGGCTGAAAAACAAAGAGACACATACCGGTCTCACTTATATTGATGGTCACACCACTGAACTTATCAGACGTCGCCGCATTGATCGTCACCAAGTCCACGACATTCGCGAGATCGAACCTGAAATATTCTCTTTTTTCCGGGCGTTCGAAGGACATAGTATTGCCTTTCTCTCCATCAGTGCAGCAGAGGCACCGATTAAGACATCTGGTTTTCAGCCGCAATAGGGTGCTGCATATTCCCGGAGTGCATGACTAGTTCAGCGGCTCCCTCGGCCTTTGGGACATCGGCAAATCCGCCCCTAAAGCTCGGCAATATGTCCCGCATCTTCGGAACAATATCTTCAGTAGCATAATTGCGTACGATGTGCTCCAGATCCTCAAGATAACCGTCGAGGACGACTGAAGAAGGGACACTGGCCAGCGCTGTCATGAGTTTTTTGTGATTTGTCGGAATCATTATTTCCGATTCATCAAAAAGGTCTTCATAGAGTTTCTCTCCCGGCCGCAGTCCGATATATTTTATTTTGATCTCCTTATGCGGGATGAACCCTGAAAGTCTGATAAAATTCTCCGCAAGGTCGATAATCTTTATGGGACTGCCCATATCGAGAACAAATATCTCGCCGCCTGTTCCTGAGGCGGCAGCCGTCAGCACCAATTGCACCGCCTCGGGGATCAGCATGAAGAACCGCTTGACCTCAGGATGGGTTACGGTCACCGGACCGCCGTTTTTGACCTGTTCCATGAATATGGGAACAACGCTTCCGTTTGTCCCGAGCACGTTTCCGAAACGTACCGTAGTAAATTTCGTCTGACAAAAGGAGTTCATATTCACGGTCAGAAATTCAGCGATACGCTTGGTCGCTCCCATAATACTCGACGGGTTGACCGCCTTGTCCGTTGAAATCAGCACAAAACTCTCCGAGCAATGCCGCGATGCGGCATCAATCACGTTTTTCGTCCCGAAGACGTTATTTTTAATGGCTTGGACCGGATTGTGTTCCATCAGGGGAACGTGTTTATACGCTGCCGCGTGAAAGACTATCTGCGGCTTATACCGGAGGAATGTCTGTTCCAGGTGCTGTACGTCCTGAATGTCCCCGATGACGGTCGTGAGCACCGTATCGTGACCGTTATCTTGGCCCAGGGCACGCAACTCATTGTCCACCTCAAAGGTAGTGTTCTCATACCGGTCAAACAGTATGAGCCTGGACGGGTTGTATTTGATGATCTGCCTGCAGAGTTCCGAACCGATCGAACCGCCCGCGCCAGTCACGATGACGGATTTACCGCCGATGAGGCTTTTGACCGAGGTAATATCTGTTTTGACCGGATCTCTCTGGAGTAAATCGACGAGAGAAATCGGCTTTATATGAGAAATACCAGGCTGTTTATTCAGAAAGTCGAGGAATTTTTCCTCGGTGATGTAGCCGAGCTTAACCAGTAACGACCCAAGCCTGCCACCGTCTTTCTTCTGAACCTCAAGGGCCTCCTGTATCTGATCCTCGGAGACAAGGCCGGCTTCGACCAGTCGTTGGCCAAGTTTTGTCGCAACCGAAACATTTCCGTCCAGCAGGTCATGTATCCCCGGCAGTTTCTTGATCGGCAGGTTAAACGGTTTGCATATTTCATACACCCTGCGGATGATCTGCTGCGCATCGGTCGATACGGCAATGAGAATTTCATCAGGTTTAAGCCTTGTTATGATCTCCGGGAGCATGCTGCACTGCCCAAGGATGGGCACACCGTGAATGGTCAGCCCCTGTTTCTGCGGATTGTCGTCAATAAAGCCAACGGGTTCATAGGCACTGTTGTGATTGTGCTTCATCTCTCTTACCAACAGTTCACCGGCGTCTCCCGCACCCACGATAAGGATTCTCTTGTGAGAGGCCTCACTCAGCGCATATTCCCTGAATACCCTGAGCAGAAGCCTGGTGGCCCCTGATATGATAATAAACAGTAACCAGTCCAGTATATATATCGAGTGAGGATAGGCGGAATCGCCGAGCACGAAATCAACACCAGTCAGGAAAACGATACTGCCGAGTGTTGCGGAATTTACAATTTTAATCAAATCGCTGATGCTGGCATAGCGCCACACGCCCTTATGCAGTCCCAGCAGAAAATAGAAGACGAGGCGGACAAAAAGAAGAAGCGGCAGATAGGTCAGAAATTTATCACGGTAACTTGCGGGCAGCAGTGTGTCGAACCTCAGAATAAAGGCACAGTAGTTTGCAAGCGCAACCTGAACGAGAAATATCCCGGTTACAAACGTCTGCCGATACCTGATAATGCAACTCTTGAACATTTCATATATGGTGGACACGCCGTTCATGGTTTCTCTGACCCCCGTTTGTTCATAGTGTGTTTCAGCGCGTTTCTGCAATTTTGAAGATAGTCCTGAAAATCAGGCCGACATCGGTGAAAATATCATGTTTTTCTACATAGCGCAGTGAAAGCCGTATCTTTTCCGGCAGAATCCTGTTCGTGTAATCAGCCTGCCAGTTATCGGTCGAGGAGAGGACCTTCTCCTCTTCGGAGTAGCGCAGGGAGGCCGGGTCAGTTATCCCGGGCCGGACTCTGAGAAGTTTCCCGTATTCCTGTTTGAAAAGCTCGACAAATTCCCTGACCTCCGGTCGCGGGCCAACAAGGCTCATCTCCCCCTTCAGCACATTGAGAAGCTGCGGCAACTCATCTATCTTATATCTCCTGAGCAGTTGACCCATGCGGGTTATGCGCGTATCACCACCAACGGTTATACGGGCGCCCCTGGTCTCCGCCCCATTCGTCATGGTCCTGAATTTACAGATCATGAAAGGCCTGAAATCTTTACCCAGCCTCTCCTGTCTGAAGAACACCGGTCCCTCACTGTCACGTTTAATCAACAGCGCGGTTGCCGCAAAAACCGGCGAGAGAATAACCAGC
>JBARHQ010000196.1:0-33468 GCA_049799315.1 Thermodesulfovibrionales bacterium
CATCCTGCACAAACCGGGCTGAAGCCGCCAATCGGGTGTTCCATCGCGTCAGTGTTACAATTTACAGCTGCTGGCTGGTCGCTTTCTTCGGAGGAGCTGTCGCGGGAATGATGAGAATGAAAATGATCTTTTGAAACTGCGCGTTGAGAAATCAAATGGGTGACCATGCAATTTGACAAGTCATTATTATATCTTTACAGTGTAACTATATGGATCATATCGGATTTGACTGGGACAAAACGCCGGCGGGGCAGATTATCGTTAATCGCAATTGACCACAACACGGGAAAGGAGAAAGACATGACGAATTTGCAAGCCGGGAAAATCGAGGAGTTGAAGGTTGGCTTCAAGGGGGAGATTCTTCTTCCGAGCGACGGTGCCTATGAAAGCACACGTAAGATCTGGAACGCGATGATCGACAAGCGCCCCGCGGTCATCGCTCGCTGTGCCACCACGTCGGACGTCGTCCGTGGGGTGAACTTCGCGAGAGATAACGGACTCTTACTCGCCGTCCGCGGCGGCGGGCACAACATCGCCGGCAATGCCATGTGCGACGACGGGCTCGTGATCGACCTTTCGAAGATGAAGGCCGCAAGCGTCGCCCCCGACACACGCCGGGTCACCATCGAAGGAGGTGCCACGCTCGCGGACCTCGACGCCGCCACCCAGGCCCACGGCCTCGCCACTCCGCTCGGAATCAACTCAACTACCGGCGTTGCCGGACTGACGCTCGGAGGTGGCTTCGGCTGGCTCAGTCGCAAGTACGGCATGACTGTTGACAACCTCGAGTCCGCTGAGGTCGTGACTGCGGCCGGTGAGGTGGTGCACGCCAGCGCGACCGAGCACCCCGACCTCTTCTGGGCTCTCCGAGGAGGAGGAGGCAACTTCGGCGTGGTAACCCGCTTCGAGTTCCGACTCCACCCTGTCGGCCCTGACGTGCTGAGCGGGCTCATCGTGTACCCGATCTCCGAGGCGAAGTCGGTGCTGCAGCAGTACCGCGAATTTATCGCCAAGGCTCCGGAGGAGCTCGCTGTGTGGCCCGTCCTGCGCCAGGCGCCGCCACTGCCGTTCCTGCCCGAGAGCGTCCACGGCAAGGGGATCATCGCGCTCGCGCTGATCCATGCGGGTGACCCGAAGCAGGGTGAGCCGCTCATTGAGCCGTTGCGCAAGTTCGGCACCCCCCTGGGTGAACACGTCGGCGTCCAGCCTTATATTGCCTGGCAGAAGGTCTTCGACCCGCTGCTCACCTTCGGAGCCCGCAATTATTGGAAGTCCCACAATTTCTCGACGCTCAAGGACGGGCTTTTCGACGTCGCCATCGAGTACATCGGTAAGCTTCCGTCACCCCAGTGCGAGATCTTTTTCGGCGCAATCGGCGGTGCCACCACCCGGCCGGCCCCGGACTCCGTAGCGTACGCCCACCGTGATACCCAGTTCGTCATGAACGTCCACGGCCGCTGGGAGGACCCGGTCGACGACAAGCGCTGCATCGGCTGGGCGCGCGACTACTTCAATGCCTCGGCGCCCTTTGCCAGCGGCGGCGTTTACGTCAATTTCCTCACCGCCGATGAAGGCGATCGTGTGCGCTCCGCCTACGGCCCGAACTACGATCGCCTCGCCCGGGTGAAGCGCAAGTACGACCCGGACAACCTCTTTCGCGTGAACCAGAATATAAAACCGGCATGAGGGCCCCGTTTCCCCAAAAGAGTGCCACGGGCAGTTTATTTCAGAACTGCGATGCCGAATTTCCTGAGGGCTGATGTCAGGGCATTCAAGGGAAGACCGATCACATTGAAATAATCACCATCAATTTTCTTGATGATGACCGAGCCGAGTCCCTGTATGGCGTAGGCTCCTGCTTTATCCATCGGCTCGCCTGAGGCCACATAGGCATCAATTTCCCTTTGGTTAAGGTTTTTGAAATAGACCTTTGTAGCGATCGCTTTCGAGACCTTGTCGCCCGAAGTCGTGTCCAGGACCGTAAAGCCGGTGATCACCTCGTGGGAACGATTGCTCAGGGACCGGAGCATTTGCTTTGCCTCGGCGGGTGTTTGCGGCTTGCCGAGGAGTTTTCCTTTGAGGTCAATAAATGTGTCAGCGGCAATGACCAGCGCGTCGGGACACTTCCGGGCTACATCCTCGGCCTTTTTTGCCGAGAGAAGGCAGGCCAGCCTGCGGGGACTGAGCTTCAAAGTCATGTCCTCTTCGTAATTGCTCGGAACAATACTAAAACTCAGCCCGATCAATTCCAATAGCTCTTTGCGGCGCGGAGACGCTGATGCCAGAATGATCCGGCGCTGCTGTTGCGTCTTACGCATGCTGCCCTGCCGCATAACCCGAAGACCAGGCCCATTGAAGATTATACCCTCCGAGCTGTCCGGTGACGTCGATGACCTCTCCGGTGAAATAGAGCCCGGGGACTTTTTTTGACTCCATTGTTTTTGATGACAGCTCGTTCGTATCGATGCCGCCCAGGGTGACTTCGGCCTTATTGAAACCTGCTGTACCGACCGGCCTGATCTTCCAGTTCTGGAGGTTATGAACGATATGTTCGATTTCTCCGGGGTTGAAATGACAGAGTGGGCGGGCGATATTGTTCAGTTCAGTCCACCGCAGGGCAAAGCGCTTCGGCAAAAATGACGCAAGTATGTTCGCAAACTGGGCCCGAGACCGGCTGTTGTCCGTGAGAAACCCTGTGAAGTCTGTGCCGGGCAGCAGATTTACCGAGATGCTGTTCCCTTCTTCCCAGTACAGCGACGCCTGAAGGACCGCTGGACCGCTCAGGCCTGTATGCGTTATGAGCATAC
Source organism: Thermodesulfovibrionales bacterium (assembly GCA_049799315.1). Taxonomy (GTDB): domain Bacteria; phylum Nitrospirota; class Thermodesulfovibrionia; order Thermodesulfovibrionales; family UBA6898; genus PALSA-1316. The sequence continues at coordinate 2,808 of JBARHQ010000196.1, forward strand.
CCCCAGCGGCCAGGGACCCGTTACAGCTGATTTCGACGTTGAGCGAAGTCCCGCTGAGGTCTTGGAACTGGCGTGCGGTATTCTTATCAAAGGTCAGGGGCACAAGGCCGGGGCGTAATCTGGTGACCTTCAACCCGAATTCCCGCGCTATAGAATAACCGAGGTTTGTGGCCCCGAGATCAGGGTATGAGAGTCCGCCGGTAGCGACAATCAGTGACTTGGCCATGAAGAGTCCTTTGTCGGTCAGAATTTCGAAGAACTCCTTTTTTCTCATTTTGGTGACCTTTGTTGCGAGCGAAAAATCAACATTCCGGGCTGCCGCTTCTTTCTGCAGCATAGAGAGCACATCCTCGGCTGTTCTCAGGCAGAAGAGCTGTCCTTCGAATCTCTCGTGGTATCTGATGTGATGGCGGTCGAGCAGCGCCATGAAATCAGCCGGTGTAAATTGCGCAAGTGCTGATTTGCAGAAGTGGCTGTTCGATGAACAGTAGTTTTCCGCTGAGACATGGAGGTTCGTGAAATTGCATCGTCCGCCTCCAGAGACCCTGATCTTGTTGCCGATCCGTTTCATGTGGTCGATGACGAGCACCGACCTTTTACGGCGCGCGGATTCGATAGCAGCGTTGAGGCCGGATGCGCCGGCACCGAGGATTATCACGTCTTTTATCATTTCTCATTAACCTTTTGCGATGCTATAGTATATATCATGGATGTGCCCGGCGCTGCAAAAGATAGGAATGAACAGGTACTGATTACCGACGCGATTGTCGAGCTGACAACTTCAAAACGGAAGATCGGCCTCTATCCCAGAGATCATCCCAAAATACGGGAATCTCTTCAGAGGGCTTTCTCAGACCTTCAGAGTCTTCTTGTGTTCCGGGGGACTATTACCGTCGGCATAGCAGAGAATATGCTGATGGTGGATGAAGTCAGCCTTGATATGAAGAATCCGGCCCTGAAGGATTTTGCCCGGGGCCTTCATACAAAGGGTATCGCTGCCGTGACTTTTGCCCCCGGCCTGTCGGTTGAAGAACTGCAACGTTACCACGAGCTCATGACAGAGAGGGAGTTGCCGGTCGGCCAGGGCCTGGCTGAACTTACTGAAAGCAGAGGCATCAGCCATATAGTCCTGACACCTCTTGATATCAGCAAGTTCTCCTTTGTGGAGGACGCTCTCAGGGAAGATCTCTCTCCTGACAAGCTTTGGGAGGAGTATGTTCGCCGGCTGCTTGAAGGGTCCCTTGTGGATGGAGATCTGAATGATAGGATCGCGGAGTTGCCTCCTGAAGAGCTTGCGAGCTTCCTGAACAGGCAGACTGATGAGACAACTCTCGACACCCTGCTTGACGGCGTGATGAAGCATTACTTTCGTATGGGTCGCGGCAGGGGGATGCAGGAGCTCCTGTCCCGACTCCTGGTCCTTATCGATAGTCTGACTCCCGAGGTGAGAGAACTCTTTATCGAAAAGGCCCTGAAATCGCCGCTCCTTGACTATTGGGAGATACACAGGGTCATGCGGGGCCTTCATTCAGATACGGTTGAACGGATGATGAAGCTTTTTCAGAGCCACGCGTCACAACTGCCTGAAAATCTGAGGTATCTGATCGAGAAACTGAATGCCTCCCGCGCGCCGGCAATCTCTGTCATCCCCGATAGGGGGACGGCGTGTGTCGATGATGTTGAGGTCGACCCGGATGCTATCAGAAAATTCAGTGAAGACCCCTCTGCGTGTGCTGTTGACGCGGATTATGCCGCCCTGCTCGAAAAAATGAAGACTGATGAGCATGCCGCCGGGAAGAGCAGTCTTGGCCAAAAGATCCAGGAGGAATGCCGGGGCAATGCCGTCGATCTGCTTGCGACCGATATCATGTTTGAGCTGCTGAATGTGAAGTCCGGTACCCGTGAGGAATATCTGGCCATTCTGACCAGGCTTGCTGATTTTATGCGCCATTACATCGATACGGGAAGGTATCAGGAGATATCCGCAATTTACGGGAAGATCCATGAAGACTCGCTCACCGGGACTTTTAGAGAAGAAGCGTCCAGGATGAAAAGGACTATCTTCGGTTCAGAAGATTTCATCCGCCGGCTGATTGAGTCGTTTAAGGTATGGGGAAGACTTGACCGGGAGAAGGTGCAGGGTTTGACGGCCCTTTTAAAGGAGTATTTGCAGGACCCCCTGCTCGATGCCCTTGCGCTTGAACCAGATGCCATGATCAGACGGTTTTTTCTGGACGTGCTGGTCGTTATCGGTCCTGACCTGCCCGGCAGGGCGGTGCAGAAGCTCAACGATGAACGGTGGTATGTCATACGCAATATGGTTTATCTCATCAGAGAATGCGGAGGGGTCCAGTATGTGCAGAACATTCGCCATCTGGCAAAGCACCCTGACCGCAGGATCTCGAGCGAGGCGGTCAGGACCCTCGTTCATTTCAATACTACGGATTCCGTTTCTTATATCAGGCATTACCTCACCGGCAAGGACCTTCAACAACAGGATCAGGCAGTCAGGCTTGCAGGGCAATATAAGGTAGTGGCGGCAGTTCCCTACCTTGTAGAGATCCTGGACAGAAAAGATTATTCTGCTGGCCTGGATCACAACGCAGCGGTGATCAAAGCACTTGCGGAGATCGGGGACCCTTCAGCGGTCCCTGTCCTGTTGCGTATCTGCCAGTCCAGCAGTCTGTTCCACCGGGCTGATCTCGATGCGCTGAAGCTTGAAATATACCGCAATCTCTCTTTTTATTCCACGGATGCGGTGAGGCCGTTGCTTGAACAGGGAGCTGTGTCAAAGAATGTCGAGATCCGGATGATATCGCAGAGACTGCTGCTCAGGAGAAAAACGGATGGGAAGTAAAACTGATTTTATCACAGCCATGATGGGAGCCATGGCAAACTGCACGCTCTATTCAGATCAGCATCAGATCGTCAGGGACCTCAATGAAAAGGCCTTCAGCAGCATTGAGGGGCTCTTTATCGATGGGACCCTCAGTATTACATTGCTTGGCGACAGTCTTATAATGAATGACGAGCAGATGGCTGAAAAAGGCTATCACATTGATAATTTCATCGTGAGGCTTAGAAGGAAAGGCCTTGACAAGGTGATCTTCGGCAGAGGAGTGACACAAGAGGAACTCCTGCGATTTATTACCGGGATAGCCTCGAAAGATGAAATCCAGTCGAGCGCTCATATAGCTTTGGGCATTGTTGAGGTCAGCAAGAGCACGGACGGGGTGTCGGCCAAGGCGCTGGCCGAGGAGAATCTGGCGAAACTGAGGCGTCTTTTTGAGGGGGCCAGAGGCATGGAACCTCTTGATATGGCAACCCTGGACAGCATTGTAGCGGGCATGCTCAGCTCACTTCGGGGTGAGCCGAATGTTCTGAAGGTTGTCAGCACGGTGCGTGCTTATGATGAGTATACCTATGTTCATGCCACCAATGTCTCTCTTCTGACTATTTTCCATGCTGAGACCATGGGTATCAGCGGCGAACTCCTGTATGATATCGGGCTTGCGGCTCTTCTGCATGATATCGGCAAGATGTTCATCCCCGTCGAACTGCTTGAAAAGAGGACCGGGCTTACTTCGGATGACTGGGACAGCATGAAGATGCATCCTGTCTATGGTGCCCGGTATCTCTCTGGCCTGCCTGACATGCCGAAGCTTGCGATGATCACGGCATATGAACATCATATGCGTTATGATGCAGCCGGGTATCCACTGAGTACCCGGCAGGGGAAAATGCAGCACCTGGTGAGCCAGATGGTTGCTATAGCGGATGCATTTGACGCCATGCGCAGCGAGACACCATACCGGAGGGCGGTCGATATAAACGAGATCCGGGCTATGATGACACACGGGGCAGGGGTGGTGTTCAATCCGGAGATGGTCGCCGGTTTCTGGAAGGCGCTCGGGACCTGTGCTCCTGGTATGCAGGGTTTAACATAAAGTTCACTGGTTGCATTCCGTTGTCCGCACTGTCTAAAATAAAAAAAGGGTTATTCTTGTTGTTATATTTCAAAAGTAGAGAAAGGAGACAGTATGAGAGTAGTCTGTTGTACCGTTGTTGGTTTGGCGTTGCTTGCGGGGTCGGCGTTTGCCGATGAGACGTTCGCACTGAAGACGCAGAAGGAGAAGGTCAGTTATATTATCGGTACTGACATCGGCAATAATTTCAAGAAACAGGGTATCGATATTGAGCCTGACATCGTTATTAAGGGGATCAAAGATGCGCTGAGCGGTAATAAATCGCTCCTGAGCGAAAAAGAGGCCACTGACATAATGACTGCCTACAAGCAGGAGTTCATGACAAAGCAAGCGGAGGCAAGCAAAGTGCTGGGAGAAAAGAATAAAAAAGACGGTGCGGCATATCTGGCCGAGAACGGGAAGAAGGAGGGGGTGAAGACCCTTCCAAGCGGCCTGCAGTATAAGATTCTTGCTGATGGTACCGGGAAGTCACCGAAGGCGACGGATACGGTTGTTGTCAATTATCGCGGTATGCTGATCGATGGAACAGAATTTGACAGCTCCTTCAAACGCGGTCAGTCAGCGACCTTTCCGGTCAACGGTGTGATTCCGGGCTGGACAGAGGCACTGCAGCTTATGAAGGAAGGCTCAAGATGGCAGATCGTTCTGCCGTCCAATATCGCTTACGGGGAAAGGGGTGCCGGAGGAAGCATAGGGCCGAATGCTGTCCTGATATTTGAGGTCGAACTTGTCGAAGTGAAAGCGCCGGCAGCTGTACCGGCAAAATAGTTCCGGGCTCTCAGGCAGAATTTACCAGCCCGGTCGCATCGATCTTCAGCGGTATCGGGTTGGGTTTGAAGATGGGTCCTGGGCAGGCCAGGCGGACAGAAAAAACAGCATAAAGAAGGCCGGCTTCTAGCCGGCCTTCTTTATGGAAATGTTCAAGCCAATTAAATCTTATTTTGTAAATGTTGCATTTTCGATTATCGCATCATACTTGTACCCCGCTCCAAAGTCCTTATCTTTTAATAAAGTGCCGGTGGCGATGACCACATCTCCATTGGCAGGAACGTTTTCTGATGTAGAGGTTACGACCAGATTATGGGTGCCCTTCGCGGCATCTCCGGTCCCATCCTGAATGTGTACCCAGTTCCGCTGCATAATGCCTGTCGAGACCTTGACTACTTTTCCCTTCACGATAACAGTCTTATCATTCAGATCTGCCCTTTTTTTATAAAGCTCCTCCACAGTATAGGCGTTTGCAACAGCGGGTTTTTCGATTTTGATTTTTTCTTTCGTGCCAACGACCTTGTCCTTGCTTCCGGTAGTCTGTACTTCCCCGCCTGCAGCTGGAGGAGTCGTCAGCCCTGCACTAAAGACGATCCTGTCAAATTTGCGCTTGAGCGTCTTGCTCTCGAAATTTTCCATAACGGCCCCTGGTTGGAACGATACCGTGTCACCCTTTTTTATCTTTGTCTGGCTGACCGCTACCCAGGTCTTCTGTCCCTTGTCCTCGACCTCCGCATAGGTATAGCCCCCGCTGTTCATTGTCTGCACAACCTTGCCGCTTATTGCAGCAGCCTCCGGCTGTTCCTGTGTTTTTGAGGCCTTCTGGGCAGGCGCCTTCTCTGCTGCAAGTCCTGTCTGAGCGGAGACCAGACAGAGCGCTATGACAGATCCTGTGACCAACATCTTCATGTTACTTTTTTTCATGCTATGACTCCTGGCAATAGATTTAAGAATGGAATGACCGGCACTCCTTGTTTATTATAATGCAAGGAGGGTAATTTCTACTATTGTTTCACTGAGTTTGTCTATAATATTCCATGCAGAATAATTCTATAGTCGTCACATGTGCCAAAGGAATTACACCATATTTGAAGCAGGAACTTGAGTATCTGGGACTACCGGTTGTAGCAGAGACGGTAGCCAGCGTGATGATCCGGGGGGGCATGGATGAGGCAATGCGGCTTAATCTTTTCCTGCGGACCGGACATAGGGTGCTGCTGATGCTGAAAGAGTTTGCGGCCCGCAATGCAGAGGAACTCTACCGGGAACTCTTTGATATACGGTGGGAAGAGTATATACCTGAAGACAGCTACCTCTGTGTCACCTCCAGTGTTGACAACCCCACGATGAATGATACGCGGTACGCCAACGTCAAATGCAAGGACGCTGTTGTGGACCGGATACTGCATGTGTGCGGCAGAAGACCTGATTCCGGACCGGACCGTGACCGCTGCGTGGTCTACCTGTACTGGAAAGACAGTTCCTGCATTGTCTACCTTGATACCTCGGGTGACCCCTTGTCGAAGAGGGGCTACCGGAAGATTCCCCTGAAGGCTCCGATGCAGGAAACACTCGCTGCAGCGGTGATTATGGCCACCGGCTGGCAGGGCAGTACCGACTTTGTTAACCCCATGTGCGGCAGCGGTACCCTGGCTATCGAGGCGGCGCTCATAGCGCTCCGGAAGGCACCTGGCCTGTTGAGGAAGAATTTCGGTTTTATGCATTACCGTGGCTACCGTGCTGAGGTCTGGGAGGCTCTGTGCCTCGAGGCGGAAACAATGATCCTCGCGAAACCTGAGGTCAGCATAATTGCAAGCGACATCGATCCTGATACCGTTGATGCAGCCGGAAAGAACGCCCTTGCTGCAGGCGTCGGCGATGGTATTCTCTTCGATGTCTGCGATTTTGCAGAGACCGATCTGCCGGGACATAGCGGTATTGTCCTGCTGAACCCTGAATACGGGGAGAGGCTGGGCAGTGAAGAAACGCTGCAGCATACCTATGCGGCGATCGGAGATTTTTTCAAGCAGCGGTGCAAGGGTTATACCGGTTATATTTTTACCGGCAACACGGCGCTCGCGAAAAAAGTTGGTCTCAGGCCCAAGAGGAGAATACCTTTTTTCAACGCTGATATAGAATGCCGGCTGCTTGAGTACGAACTGTACGAGGGGACCAAAAAAGTCAGAAAACTATAACGTTGCATTGCGGCAAACAGGAACACCACAAAGACTCTGCAATGCAACAGGATCTGATTATGAATCACGTAAACGCAGACATAACAGGTGTTGGATACGCAAACAGGTTGGCTGGCCCCATGAAAGGGTTATAAGGAGTTGCAGGCAGCGTCTTTTCGGCCTTCCTGTCTGCCTATGATAGTATGTTTATGCAAACTATAGACTTTAACCTTAGCGGGGCTGGAGTTCAAGAATATGGAGGCGAGATGACAAAAAAAAGAGCGGTGCACAATAAAAATGCAGGATTAGTCTGGGACCTCTCCCCCTTGTTCAGGTCTGATGAAGATCCTGGTATCGAGGTAAACTTAAAGCAGGTCGAGAAGAAGAGCTATGCCTTTATAAACGTCTGGAAAGACCGGACAGACTATCTGCACGAGCCGTCGGTAATGCAGGAAGCACTCGAGGCATATGAGCGATGGAAGAAAAGCTGGGGCACTGATGGTGAGGCAGGTTTTTACTACTGGCTGAGGACGCAGCAGGACATGAACGACACAGAACTCAGGGCGCGGTTTAACCGCATCGAGGAATTCAGCCGGAGGATAGAAAACGATATCCAGTTTTTCCACCTCAGGATCGCCAAGATCCCGAAGGCGCGGCAGAAACGGTTTCTTGCCTATGAGGGTCTCCGGAAATACCGGCATTTTTTGGCAAGGATCTTTGCCGAAGCTGCATATCTTTTGAGCGAGCCCGAAGAAAAGATCCTGAACCTCAAGTCAGCGACATCATATGCTCAGTGGACGCGGATGACAGCCGGGTTTCTGGCAAAAGAGGAAAGGAAGGTCCTTCTCGAAAACAACAGAAAAGAGATGAGGACGCTTGCGGAAATATCGACCCTCTCAAGCCACAAGAACAAGAAAATCAGGGACGTCTCTGCGGCAGCCTTTGACAGTATCATGGAGCAGCACTCGGACGTGGCCGAGGCGGAAATGAATGCTGTGCTGGCCCACAAGAAAGTTGATGATGAACTGCGGGGCTTCAGCCGTCCTGACCTTTCCCGGCACATAAGCGACGACATTGAGACCGATGTTGTCGATGCCCTCGTCAGTACGGTCTCAGAGCGTTTCGACATCTCTGCCCGGTTTTACCGACTGAAGGCGCGGCTGATGAACGTAAAGCGGCTGGCATACCACGAGCGGAATGTGGAATATGGGGATATCACCGAAAAATATTCCTACCGGAAGGCCCTGAAGCTCACAGGAAAGGTCATGACTGATCTGGATAAGGACTTCGACGCGATATTTCAGCGCTTTGTCACCAGCGGGCAGATAGACGTTTCTCCCAGGAAAGGCAAGGGCGGGGGCGCTTTTTGTGTCCATCACCTCGCATCGCAGCCGACCTATATCCTGCTCAACCATACGGATACCCTTCGTGACGTGCTGACGATTGCCCATGAAGTGGGACACGGCATCAACAATGAACTGGTCAGGGAGCATCAGCATGCGTTGTATTTCGGGACCCCGACGTCTACGGCAGAGGTTGCCAGCACCTTTATGGAGGATTTTGTCCTGCAGGAGATCCTGAGGAATTCAGATGACCGGGTCCGTCTGCCGATCATGATGATGAAGCTGAATGACGACGTTTCGACCATATTCAGGCAGGTCGCCTGCTACCGGTTCGAGCAGGAGCTGCATCAGGTGTTTAGGCAGAAGGGATATCTGTCAAAGGACGAGATCGGGGGCCTCTTTCAGCGGCATATGGCCTCCTACATGGGGGATGCTGTTGAACAGTCAGGAGGTTCGCGTTTCTGGTGGGTCTACTGGAGTCACATCCGGTATTTTTTTTATGTGTATTCCTATGCGAGCGGCCTTCTCATTTCCAAAGCGCTGCAGCGCTCGGTCAAGACAGACAGGGAGTTTATCGGTCGTGTCAAGGGGTTCCTCTCTGCGGGGCTCTCGGACTCGCCGCAGAACATTTTCGGAAAACTTGGTATCAATATCGCTGACAGCACGTTTTGGGGCGGCGGACTTGACGAAGTTGAAGCGCTTCTTGACGAGACGACAGCCCTTGCAAAAAAGCTCGGAAAGCTCTGACCGGCCGTTAAAAAAGTATTGTAAGGTGTTTTTTAGTCATTCCCGTGCAGACGGGAATCCAATGTTTTCAAAGATGCCTGGATACCCGCCTTCGCGGGTATGACGGCTTTAGCTGACCGTATGAGATTTTTCAAGAGTCTGCAAAACGCATCAGGGCTGATCGGTCTTGCGTCTCTTACGCTCCGGCATGATACTGCTGAAAACACGGTAGTGCTCATTGATCAGGAACAGCACCTCTTCAGGCGTATCGACCATAGAGAAGAGCGAAAAATCTCCGTTGTCTATGGTTTCGAGCGGAATCAGTGTTTTCCTCATCCAGTCGATAAGACCTCTCCAGTATTCAGACCCGTAAAGGATGATGGGAAATGACTGAATCCGCTTGGTCTGAGCGAGGGTCAGCGCCTCGAACAGTTCATCCATTGTTCCGAAGCCGCCCGGAAAGATGATAAAGGCCATCGCATATCTTATGAACATCAGCTTGCGGACAAAAAAATACCTGAAATGAAGGCTGATATCATGATACGGGTTCGGGACCTGCTCAGCCGGCAGTTCGATATTGAGGCCGACTGAATGCGCTTTTCCGATCTTTGCCCCCTTATTCGCCCCCTCCATAACCCCCGGCCCTCCGCCGGTGATGACAGCAAAGCCGTCGTCAGCGAGCAAGCGCGCTACCTGTTCAGCCTCCTGATAATATTTGCTCTCCGGGGTAAGCCGTGCGCTGCCGAAGATTGTGACCGCCGGTCCCAGATCATTGAGCGTCTCGAAACCTTCCACGAGTTCAGATTGTATCCTGAAGACCCGCCAGGTCTCGGAGGTTTTCAGATCTTCCATTACGGTCTCCCCTCTTTGCTGTTGACATTGAGTGCCCTGATCAGTCTGCTGAAATCAAATTCCTTTTCGATGATCTCCCTTGTCTTCTGCACCTTTTTCTGTTCACGGATACGGATCTTGCCGAGGACTGCCTCGATTTTTTCGACCGTTGCATAGGTGTCATCATGCACTGAGATGAAAGGCACACCTGCCAGTTTTGCCTTACCCAGGATAACGTCGTTCGTGTGCATGCCCCCGGTGAGGATTATGCATTTTGTCGACGTCTCGAGTGCCGCCAGCTGAATGTCCGAACGATGGGCTCCGGTGATGACCGCCTTGTTGGGCGTCCTTCTGAAGTACTTCAGGGCGCTGTCAACATCCATAGCGCCGATAGAGAAACTTTCGATAAACTCATCAAGCCCTTCTTCGCAACAGAGCACCTTTCCGTTGAGGATTTCGTTCAACTGACGGACCGTGATTGAATCGAGGAGTATATCACGGTGGAGGCAGGCAAATATCGGGATGCCTCTCTTTTCGAGATAGGGCCTGACCGATTTATTCACGTAATCGTGGGCAGCCTGCGGGATCTTGTTGATGACCGCTCCAACAAAATGATCTCCGAGCATTTCCTTTGATCCGATCAGGGAATCAATTGAGCTGTCGCCGTTCCAGGGTTCGACAACAAGGGTCTTTGCCTTGAGGTGCCTGATCAGCCTGAGGCCGCCCAGGCCGAAGACAGATCCTTCAAAGAGATTAGCCGCGCCCCCGATTATCACGACATCTTTATCCGTGATTACCTGGATAGCCCTGCTGACCATCTCGAAATTGTCTGACGACCTGCCTTTTAACGCACTGCTCTGCAGTTCGAAGGTCACAACAAAGGGCGAGACCACTTCCGAAGCCTCGGACAGGTCCAAGGCCTTTCTCATGAATTCAGCGTCAGCATCGACCAGTACTCCTTCATGCTTCGCGGGGATATTGCCGTATGGCTTGATATAGCCGATCCGGAACCCCTTTTCCTTCATCACAAGTCCGAGGCCAAGCGTGACAAGACTCTTGCCCGAAAAACCCGACATAGAAGCTATATACAGGTGCACCATTTAGACTCCTCCTTTTGGTCGGCTCAGTATTATGCGCGCGTCCAGTGCTATTGCGCCCTTCTCAGTTACCACGAGGGGGTTGATATCCAGCTCAATCACCTCCGGGAAGTCGGTTGCCAGGCGCGAAAGCCTGAGGATGGCGTCATTGATCGACTCAAGGTCAACCGGTTTTTCACCGCGAGCCCCCTTCAGGAGCTGATAGGTCTTTATCTCACGGACCATTTCCTCGGCGTCTGTTCCTGTCAGTGGTACTATCCTGAAGGAGACGTCCTTCAGGACCTCTACATAAATCCCGCCGAGCCCGAACATGATCATATGCCCGAATGTCCTGTCATAACTGATGCCGAGGATCACCTCTTTGCCCTTCGGCACCATCTCATAGACGGTAACACCGTTGATGAATGCCTGGGGCACGAATCTCTTTGCGTTCAGGGTCAGCTGGCTGAAAACCTCAGCTGCCTCTTTTCTGGACCCCACCCCGACTCTGACTCCGCCGATATCCGTCTTGTGCAGGATATCAGGGGAGGATATCTTCATGACAACCGGAAACCCAATGCGGTTCGCCGCTGCCGCCGCTGCCCGAGGCGTTGTTGCCAGTTCCTTCGCCGGGAATGTGAATCCGCAGGACGTGAGTATGTCACGGGAGTCATCTTCGGCGAACTGGAACTGCCCCCGCGTGACCGCCTCGTGAATTCTGGCTGCTATGGGCGCCTTATCGATCGTCAAATTAGGGAGGGCGACGTTATCCTGTCGAGCCCAAATGCCATAGTCGTACAGTTTTTTGAATGCCCTGACAGCGGGTTCGGGATACGAAAAATTGGGTATCGAGGAGGCCTTCAGCAGTTCTATGGAGGTCCTCACGCGCTCCAGCCCCATAAAACTGGTGATAATAGGCTTATCAGTCTTCTGTGATGTCCGGATCACCTCTCTTGCCGTGTCCTCGACATTGATCGTTGCCTGCGGCGTCAGTATAACCAGAAAACCGTCTACAGCGGGATCAGTAAGGGCATGCTCAAATACGGTCTTGTATCGGTCTGAGGTTGCGTCCCCGATGATATCCACCGGATTGTACAACGAGGCGTTTTTGGGAAGCAGTGCGGAAAGGGTTTCTGTCGTGGACTTTGAAAGCTGGGGAAGGTTTATCCCGAGCCGCTCGGCGGTGTCGGCGGCAATAATGCCCGGGCCCCCTGCATTTGTTATGATAAGGAGGTTGTTGCCGGAGGGGACCTTTTTTGAATTGAAAGCTTTGGCGGTCTCAAAAAGGTCTTCGATTCCCTCGGCCCGCATTATCCCGCACTGCCTGAACGCTGCATTGAAGGCATTCTCAGATCCGGCAAGGGCCCCGGTATGCGACGATGCGGCGCGGGCGCCGGCCTGGGTTCCCCCGGATTTTACCAGCAGGATCGGTTTTACTTTTGTAGCCCTTCTGGCTATCTCCAGAAACCGTCTTCCCTGGACAACGTCTTCTATATATCCGAGTATGATGTCTGTTTCATCGTCGTTGATAAAGTATTCGATAAAGTCAGTTTCATTCAGGTCAGCCTTGTTTCCGAGGCTGATGAATTTTGAAAAACCGATCTTATTGCCGATTGCCCAGTCGAGAATGGCTATTCCGAGCGCTCCGGACTGGGAGAAAAAGGCTATGCGGCCCGGAGGAAGCATGCCGGCTGCGAAGGTCGCATTGAGGAAACTGGAGGTATTGATCACCCCGAGGCAATTGGGCCCCAGGACCCGGATTGCATTGTCACGGACGAGCGACCTCAGTTCCTCCTCAAGCAGAATCCCTGCAGATCCTGCTTCTTTGAACCCAGCGCTGACTATCACTGCCGAGGGGACCTTTTTTTTGATACAGTCTCTTATAGCGTCAGGAACATGGGGGGCCGGGATTGCAAGGACCGCCAGATCAACGTCGCCCGGAATGTCCTGCAGTCTGGCATAGGTCTTCAGGCCCAGGATCTCTTCAGTTTTAGGGTTTACCGGGTAGATAACTCCCTGGTATGAAAACCTCACGAGATTGTTGAGCAGAGAAAAGCCGACCTTATGCTGATCGGCCGAGGCGCCTATAACTGCAACAGAGCGGGGATAAAATAATGATTCGAGCACAATACATCATACTAAAGTCAAAACCCCATGGCAAGAGCATAAGGGCAGAATAATATTATTCTTAAACCACTTTATCCTTGACAAGAGTCTATCTCCTTAATATAATTAAGAAAATTATTATTGGGGCGGTTGAAATGACAAAAGCTGATATTGTTGACACAATCTTTGAAAAGGTTGGTCTTTCCAAGAAAGAGGCGCAGGACATTGTTGAGTATCTCTTTGATACGATGAAGCAGACCTTTGTTGAGGGAGAATCGATAAAAATATCAGGATTCGGAACATTCAATGTCAGAAAGAAGCTTGCCAGAAGAGGGAGGAATCCCAAGACAGGTCAGGACCTTGAAATTACTCCTCGCAGAGTGATAACATTCCGGGTAAGCAACCAACTGAAGAAAGAGCTCGAGAAGCTTGATGCATAATCATGCTGTTGAGAAGCCGAGGTCTGCGCTGCCTCTCCCGGACAAGCTTTTTTATAAGATAGGTGAGGTCAGCAGGATTACTGGTATAGAATCCTATGTATTACGCTATTGGGAGACGGAATTTCCGTTTCTGAAGCCTCGCAAGAATAAGTCCGGTCAAAGGGTCTATACAAAAAAAGAACTGGAGCTTATCCTTCAGGTCAAGAAAATGCTGTACCAGGAACGCTACACTATCGAAGGAGTCAGAAAGCGCTTCGGAGAGGGTGTGATGATAACCGCGGAAGTCAGGACGATACCGGAAAGTAAACCGAAGGTTTCAAGGTCACAGCAGGATGTCATCGGTTTTGTCAGAAAAAAGCTTCAGGATATTCTTAATCAGATTCGTTGAATAACCAGCTGAAATCGGGGCGTAGCGCAGCCTGGTAGCGCACTCGCTTGGGGTGCGAGTGGTCGCCTGTTCAAATCAGGTCGCCCCGACCATATGAGATCAAGGGTTTGCGGGGGTTCGCAGACCCTTGATTATTTTTATCCATTGCAATGGCCAGCCGAACTTTCTGCGACCCCAGGATCCTGACCTGCGCTGATATTGAAATAGTGGCGACGCAAACGGATTTGAAGTTGGCCGCGTATTTCCCCAAAATGTAAAACGGTTGCTCTAATAAGGATTATGGATTAGGGTGACCACCCCTCGAACGTCTGTTTTAATGGGCAATAGGGTTGGCATGGTTTTTGTATATGTTAAATGCAGATACATAAATCTATCAGATATATAACTTGTAAACGAAAGGTGGTGAATTTAATGAAGAAGATGATCTCTCTTATGACGGCAATAATGTTTGTTCTTTCAATGTCAGTCGTTGCTTTTGCAGCTGACGCACCGAAGGCCGATGCAACTACGAAGGCAGCAGCAGACAAGAAGGTAGCTGACGACAAGGCTGTAGCCAAGAAGGTAGCTGTTGACGACAAGGCAGACGCCAAGAAGATGGTTGTTGACGACAAGGCAGCAGCCAAGAAGATGACTGCAGCTGAGAAGAAGGCAGCCAAGAAGAAGGCAGCTGATGAGAAGAAGGCAGCCAAGAAGTTGGCAGCTGAGGAAAAAGCAGCAGCCAAGAAGAAGGCAGCTGAGGAAAAAGCAGCAGCCAAGAAGACTGCAGCTGACGCCAAGGCTGACGAGAAGAAGGCAACTGACAAGAAGTAATTCCTTTCCATATGCGGGCCGGCGATGAACAGTCGCTGGCCCGTTTTTTTTGAGATCAGCGATTCCGCCCTGTTGCTGACACTTCTCTCTCGATTCATACCCCGGGTTCCCAGCTGATGCACTGCACTTTTATTGTTAAAATCGTTTTCAAATGTTATGCTTTCAGGGCAAATGAAATAGTATTCATGAGCTCAAAGAGGGTGAGCTTCCTCGCCCGAAAAAAAACAACAGGATGATGACATGATCCACTTGAGACGGAAACTGCCTTACAAGCCTACAGAAAGAATGAATGTCGTAAGTTACCCCATCAGGGACATCGTAATGGAGGCAAAGCGCGAAGAGGCAAAAGGCAAGAAGATGATTTACCTTAACATCGGCGATCCGCCCCAGTACGGTTTCGAGCCGTTTAAGGTGATAGCAGACCGTGTAAAAAGTTCGCTCGACGAAAACTGGAAGGGCTATGCGCCTTCGGAAGGCGACGAACAGCTCAGAGAGACCGTTGCGAAAATCGAGAAGTGCAGGCCTGAGGACGTATTCGCTGTGGCGGGTCTCACCGAGGGAATAGATTTTTTCTTCCATTCGTTCATCGGTTTTGGAGAAAAGGTCCTCCTTCCCAACCCGGTATATCCGCTCTATCTGAGCAAGGCAAAGCAGTTCGAGGGCGACAGCGTATTTTACCGGCACGATGCAGAGGGACAGATAGACGTCGGAAACCTGGCAAGGAAGATCGAAGGGGCCAAGGCGATGGTGATCATCAACCCCAATAATCCGCTTGGCTCGGTCTATTCCGAAAAAAACCTTTCGGAGGTCATCGCGCTCTGTGCGGAATACGACGTCCCCATATTTTACGATGGGTCATACGATCAGTTGATACTTGAGGGCAAGCATGTCGACTTCAGAAAGATCGCCCGAAACAAGATACCCTTTATATACGGAAGTTCTCTATCCAAGGATTTTTGCTACACGGGCGCGAGGATTGGATGGGTTACATTCCACGGGGACAAATGGGCAGAGGTCAAGAATGCGTTCTTTCTGCTCTGCAACCAGCGTCTTTCAGTGAACTGGGAGTTCCAGAAGGCGGCAGCCGCTGCCATGGTGGATTCATCTTACCCGGCATACATCGCGAACATGAAGATGAAGCTCATTGAGAGGAGAGACACGTTTGTGAAGATGGCCGGCAAACTACCGGTTTCGTTCCCGATTCCGAAAGGCGCCTTCTACGCATTTATGAAGATAGAGTCGAACAAGTGGAAAAAAGATCTGGATTTCGTGCGTGCGGCGCTCAAAGAAGGGGTTGTCTTTGTCCCTGGAACAGGCTTCGGAAGACAGGAGGACGGGGTCTATTTCAGAAGTACGTTTCTGCCGGAGCCGAAGATAATAGAGGAGGCGTTTGCCAGGATAAGACGTCTCTTGTGAGTATTTCTTGCCGCGTTCTCTCCGCGTTCTCATGCCATGTGGTGGCCGTTTTTTGTTTGCAGTCAATTGCTGTAAATAGAAAAAAAAGCGTGATTGTAATATAATATATCGCTGTTCAATTCAACATTCAGGAGGCTTCAATGATAAAGGTTTATTACGACAAAGACGCAAATCTCGGGATTCTGAAGAAGAAGAAGATTGTGATCATGGGCTATGGCAGCCAGGGTCATGCGCATGCAAACAATCTTAAGGATAGTGGCATGGACGTGACGATCGGCATCCGGAAAGGTGCCAGCTGGGACAAGGCGAAGAAGGCCGGGTTCAAGGTGATGACCCCGTCCGACGCAGCGAAGATCGCTGATGTGATCATGATCCTCCTCCCGGACGAATATCAGGCAGACGTCTACAACGCAGAGATTGCGCCGTTCATGAAAAAAGGCGTTTATCTTGCGTTTGCCCACGGCTTTAATATCCATTTCGGACAGATTGTTCCGCCGGCTGATGCAAACGTCTTCATGGCTGCACCGAAGGGGCCCGGCCATCTTGTCAGAGCGGAGTACGCCAGGGGCAGCGGTGTCCCCTGCCTCATTGCGGTCCATCAGGACCCGTCAAAGAATACCAAGGATATCGCACTTGCCTACGCGTCGGCGAACGGCGGAGGCAGGGCCGGCATCATCGAGACAAACTTCAGGGAAGAGACCGAGACCGATCTTTTTGGCGAGCAGGTCGTCCTCTGCGGTGGTCTTGCCTCTCTGATCCAGGCAGGGTTCGAGACGTTGGTCGAGGCAGGTTATGCACCGGAGATGGCATACTTTGAATGCCTTCATGAGGTGAAGCTTATTGTCGATCTCATCTACGAGGGTGGAATCTCGAATATGCGCTACTCGATCAGCAATACTGCCCAGTATGGAGACATAACCAGGGGGCCACGGGTGATCACGGACGAGACCAAGGCAGAGATGAAGAAGATACTCGGGGAGATCCAGGATGGTGTTTTTGCAAAGGAGTGGATGCTCGAATGCAAGGCGAACAAGCCGACCTTCAATGCCCTGACGAAGAAGGGGGAACGGCATCAGATCGAGGAAGTTGGTGGCAGGCTGCGCGCGATGATGCCATGGCTCAAAAAAGGCAAACTCGTCGACAAGTCAAAAGCGTAAAATACATAAAGCATGCACAACGGGTCGTGAAGCATTAATTATGACACCCTATGGTCTCTGCCACATTTCCGAATTTCTGTCATTCCGGCTTGTCAGGAATCTTTCCGGAAGGATTCCTGACGCGCTTTGCTTGCAGGAATGACACAGAAAATAAATATTCAAAATAATAGACGCCCTGCGGTTTCTGCCGCAGGGTATTCACTTGTCTCAGGCTGTTTCATGTTTCACGTTCTACGGTTCACAGCCTGATGCTTAAGCTTGCCCCTGAGGGGTATCCCTTTATTGGTGTGTTCGGCCTGCTTGCTGTTGTCGTATTTTTTTTGTTTGGACCTCTTTACGCCGTCGTACCAGCCTCTGTTGTTCTCTTTATGCTCTGGTTTTTCAGAGACCCTGACCGTACCATTCCACAGGAGAAGGATGTTTTTGTCTCCCCGGCTGATGGCAGGATTATCGTTGTTCGGGAAGTCAGAGAAGACAGATACCTGAAGGCCGATGTCCGTCAGGTGAGCATTTTCATGTCGCCGCTGAATGTCCATGTGAACCGTGTCCCCTGCGATGGTATGGTTAAGGCCGTTCGTCATAATAAAGGCCGTTTTTTCGCTGCTTACAAGGATGAGGCCTCGGTCCGTAATGAGAATATTGAGATGGTTTTGGGTACCGGGTACGGCGACATTCTGCTGAGGCAGGTTGCGGGGTTTGTGGCACGGCGGGCGGTATGCAGAGTGCGCGAAGGTGCGAAGGTTATGCGCGGCGAGCGGTACGGGATCATAAAATTCAGCTCCCGCGTCGATATCTATCTGCCCAAAGATGCTATTATTAAGGTAGTGCCCGATCAGAACGTGAAGGCCGGAGAGACTGTTATCGCTGAATACCGGCCCGTTAGCCGTAATAAGTAACCGAATCATATACCCATATCATGGAACATAAAGAACTACCGGAAAAAACGCCGAAAAAAGGGGTATATCTCCTCCCCAATGCGCTGACGCTCTGCGGCATGTACTGCGGTTTTTTTGCGATCATGTCGGCGATTAACGGCAATTATGTCTATGCGGCATGGGCAATTATTATCGCCATCATATTCGATGGTCTTGATGGCTGGATCGCCCGTCTTACGAATACGTCGACGCGCTTTGGTGTCGAGCTTGACTCGTTATCAGACCTGGTTGCCTTTGGTGTCGCACCCTCGGTCATGATGTACAAATGGACCCTGATGCCCTTCGGCAGGGTCGGCTGGGCCGCTGCTTTTCTCTTTGTTGCCTGCGGTGCACTCAGGCTTGCGCGCTTCAATGTTCAGACAGGGTCCCCTGGTTCCAAGGCCTTCAAGGGCATGCCGATTCCGGGAGCTGCTGCGGTCCTGTCATCGATCGTTATTTTCTATTATGGCTATGAGGTCCGGATAGGACCTCCGGAAAATAATATTTTTTATCCCGTGTTCACTATTATCCTCGCGCTGCTCATGGTCAGCACACTCCGTTTTCACGGGGTGAAGGAGATCGACTTCAGGGAACGGAAGCCTTTTTGGGTGCTTATTGTCTTTGTCCTTATCCTGTTTGTATTCCTTATACATGCCTCGTCTGCCATGTTTATTTTTGCAATGCTATATCTTGTTTGGGGTATAATTGAAAATAGCGTGCTGGTCTTTAAAAAGATGAGGACAAAACGTGAAGAAAGGCAGACAGGAACCTAGAATATGAGAGTCATCAGGATATTTGATACGACGTTGCGGGATGGTGAACAGTCGCCCGGCGCATCCATGAATGTTGAAGAAAAGATCCAGATTGCCCGGCAACTGGTCAGGTTGGGCGTTGATATCATTGAAGCCGGATTCCCGATCGCCTCACCGGGAGATTTCGATGCGGTGAAGAGGATCGCGAACGAAGTGCCGGGAGCAGTCATTGCCGGTCTCGCACGCGCCAGGGAAGAAGATATCAAACGGGCCTGGGAGGCTATCCGGGACGCTCCGAAACGGCGTATACATACCTTCCATTCCACCTCGGATATCCACCTGAAATATCAGTTCAGGGTCAGCCGGGAAGAGGCGCTGAAACGCTCAGTCGATATGGTGAAATATGCGCGGAGTCTTGTGGACGATGTGGAGTTCTCACCGATGGATGCGACCAGGACTGACATCCCGTACCTCATCGAAGTGGTTGAGGCAGTGATCAAAGCCGGTGCGTCGACGGTCAATATTCCTGATACGGTCGGATACACAAGCCCAACGGAATTTGGCTGTCTCATAAAGACTATCAGAGAGAGAATCGGCGATAGCGCCGTCATCTCCGTTCACTGCCATAACGATCTCGGCATGTCGGTTGCCAATTCTCTTGCAGCGATACAGAACGGTGCCGGTCAGGTCGAGTGCACTATAAACGGTATCGGTGAGAGGGCCGGGAACTGCTCGATGGAAGAGGTAGTGATGAACCTTGTCACCCGAAGAGATTTCTATAAGGCGAAGACGAATATCAGGACAAAGGAGATAATCCGGACGAGCCGTCTTCTGACACGCATAACCGGGATCCAGGTCCAGCCGAACAAGGCTATTGTCGGGGCCAATGCCTTTGCCCATGAGTCAGGTATTCATCAGGACGGGCTGCTCAAGGAGAAGATGACCTATGAAATTATCAAGCCCTCTGACATAGGCCTGAAAGAGACTGAGTTGGTGCTCGGCAAGCATTCGGGCAGACATGCGTTCAAGACGCGGATCAAAGAACTGGGGTATGAGCTCACCAGTGAGGAAATAGAAGTCGCCTTTGAGAAGTTCAAGCGGCTTGCAGACCAGAAGAAGGATATCTTTGATGAGGATATCGAGGCCCTGGTATCGGAAGATGTCGGTAAAATTCCCGCGGTCTACAGTATTGTCGATCTGTCAATAACCAGCGGCATGAGTGTCAGGCCGACTGCAGCGCTGAAATTGAATGTGAAGGGCAAGGTCATCGACAGTGTTGAACATGGCGACGGTCCGGTCGATGCGGTCTACCGGGCGATAGTCGCTGCCACAAAAACGAAGAGCAAGCTCCTGAAGTTCGAGGTCAAGAGCATCACGGGAGGGACTGACGCCCTTGGTGAGGTTCTGGTCTCTCTTGAAGAGGGCAGCCGGAAGGCCCGGGGGCAGGGAGCGGACACGGATATTATCGTTGCGGCGGCCAAGGCATACGTCAATGCCCTGAATAAGCTTGCTGCAAGAAAGCGGTAGGGAAATGAAAACAGCGCATGATATTATGACGACCACAGTCACTACGGTCACCCCTGATACGACAGTAGAAGAGCTGGGACGGTTGTTTATCGACAAGGGCATCAGCGGTGCTCCGGTTCTTGATGCTGACGGTCGATTGTATGGCATTGTTACCGAAAACGATCTGATCCGTCAGAACAGGAGATTCCATATACCAACGGTCTTCAGGCTCTTTGATGCTTTTATTCCTCTTGAAGGTTCGTCATCGATTGAAGAGGAGATCAGAGTGATGTCAGCGTCAAAGGTATCTGATATATGTACCCGACAGGTGATCACGGTCGGCCCTGATGCCAGCCTTCAGGATATTGCCACGATCATGTCGGACAAGGGGATCCACCTCATCCCGGTCCTGCAGGAGGGTAAGCTCTCAGGCATCATCGGCAAGATAGATCTGATTAAAGGTACGATGGGTGAGGTTCAGAAGCAATAGCCCTGAGGGGACTGAGCAGATCGGACAGAGAATCGGGAGATGTTTGAGGCCCGGGGACATAGTTTGCCTGTATGGTGATCTCGGCACCGGCAAGACGACCCTGGTCAGGGGTATAGCGTCAGTATTTGGTATCCCGGCCAGAGATATCACCAGCGCCAGCTTCACGATAATTGCAGAATATCCTGTTGATCCTTTTTTTTACCACATAGACTTGTACCGCATAAAAAACAGGGATGATCTTGACAGTACCGGGATCTGGGACCTGATTGGGGGCGATGCAATATCGGTGATCGAATGGGCCGAGAATTTGGGGGAGATAACTGGTCAGGGGAGGGATATCATCAGGATATGGTCGTCTGACTGTGGCGACAATGACCGGGAGTTCATTACGGAAGGGATAGATGAAGACGCTTGGAATAATCTGTAAGCGGTGGCGGACAGAGACCGCTGCTATCGTGCGCGAACTTGTTCCCTGGCTGGAGGAAAAGGGCTGGCAGGCGCTCGTCGAGGATGTAACGGCTGTGCATCTCGGCATCAGGGGATATTCACATGAGGACATTGCGAAATCCTCAGACATGATCCTTGTCCTTGGCGGCGATGGGACCATGCTCCGGGCCAGCAGGCTTGTTGCCGAAAAAGGGACCCCGATTCTCGGCGTCAATCTCGGGACACTGGGCTTTATAACCGAAGTCAACCGCAATGAAATATTCCGGGCGCTGGAGAGCGTGCTTTTTCAACGCTGCGGCACGGAGGACCGGCTCATGCTCACGACACGCGCGATCCGGGACGGGGCTATCGTCGCGGAGTATACCGTGCTGAATGACGTGGTCATTGCGAAGAGTGCTCTTGCAAGGATTATCGATCTTGAGACATTTGTCCACGAAACCTATGTGACGAGCTTTAAGGCCGATGGTCTCATTATCTCTACCCCGACCGGCTCCACGGCATACTCCCTTGCTGCCGGCGGACCGATCATGTACCCGACGCTGGACAGTATCGTCCTGACCCCGATTTGTCCCCATATGCTGACCAACAGACCCATTGTTATCCCGGCTGATTTTGAGGTCAGGATAACACTCAAGACACCAAATGAGGACGTCTACCTGACCCTTGACGGCCAGGTCGGTCTGCCGCTGAAGGTCGGTGATGTTGTCGAGATTCAGAAGTCCGCATACAAGACAAAGCTGGTCATGCCCTGCGAAAGGGATTATTTCAAGGTTCTGAGGAGCAAGCTGAAGTGGGGGGAGCGTTAAGCGATGCCCGGCAGCCGGTCGTTATCTGATCGTAATATAGTTGAGGACGTTATTGCCCTGCTTGAATATTATCAGGCGCTCGGCATTGAGCGTCTTCCTCTAGACCTTGCAATAACTCAGGCGCCGCCGGTCGGTACTGTCCCCTCCGCTGCCAGTCTGCAGCGGGAAGCCGGGCACGAAGCCACTGGGACCGGCAAACTGCATCGCGAAGGCCATGTGGCACCTTCTGGGGAGAAAACAAAGCTCCTTGCGTTGCTGCGGGAGGAGATAGGGGATTGCACGCGCTGCACCTTGTCCTGCATGCGAAAAAATATTGTGTTCGGCGAAGGAAATTCTGATGCAAGGTTGATGTTCATCGGCGAGGGACCTGGAGAGGAGGAGGATATCCAGGCGAGGCCTTTTGTCGGAAAGGCAGGCATACTGCTGACGCGGCTTATTGAAAAGATGGAGTTGCAGCGCAGCGACGTGTATATTGCCAATATCGTCAAATGCAGGCCACCCGAAAACAGGGAGCCGGAGACGGCCGAAGTTGCGATATGCAAGCCCTTTCTTGAACAACAGATTGAGATTATCAGGCCTTCGGTCATCGTAACTCTGGGCAATGTTGCACTGCAGGCGCTTCTGAACAATCCCTCTCTGAGGATAACAGCATCGCGGGGCCATTTTGTCGAGTACCGCGGAATTCCGGTCATGCCGACGTTCCATCCAGCCTATCTGCTGAGAAATCCTGCTGATAAGTGGAAGACCTGGGCCGATGCGCAAAAGGCCCTTGAAAGGATGCATACCGGCAGGTCATGAGGACATTCCGGTGTACGCTTGTTACGGTCTGTTCCTGCCTGCTCATTACCGCCCTGTTTATTGGCGGAATGGGCGGTGTTTGCTTCGCCGGGGGCGAAGATACGGTTTTGGCGGTGGTAAACGGGGAGAAAGTTACCACTGCCGATTACCGGAGATTTCTGTTGAAGGTCGATCCCTCCCTGGAGGATACTCAGGTAAGTGATAAGCTTCTGAAAAAACTGATTGAGGAGAGGCTTATAATTCAGGAGGCGAGAAAAAAAGGAGTAATGGTCACTGACCTGGAGGTGGAGCAGAGCATCAGGGAGTTTATCCGGCAGCATAAATTTGCTGCCGGAGAGTTCGAGAAAAGGATCGCATCGCGTGGCATGAGTCTCAGCGACTATAAAGTATGGATGAAAGACAATATCATAGTCCTGGACAAGATGCTCGATGCAGAGGTTACCCGCGGCATATCCGTCAATGCTAAAGAGATCGACGATTATTATGCTCAGAACAGGAATCTTTTAATCAAAGAGCCGGAAAAGATAATTGTCGGAGCTATTGTCATGCTGCAGAGCGAAAACCCTTCTCCCGAGGAAATTACCGGGATGAAGTTGAAGTCTCTTCGGATCGTCGCTGACCTTAGAAAGGGGGAACCCTTTGAAAAAATGGCATTGCAGTATTCTGAAGATCCCTCGCGGGAGAAGGACGGCATCCTGGGTGATTTCAAAAAGGGTGATCTTGTCCCGGCTCTTGAGGATGCGTTGACAGGATTGAAAGAAGGCGAGGTCTGTGACCCCGTCTGGGTCAAGGAGGGTGTTTACATTCTGAAACTGATCAAACGGATTAAGGCCATCTTATTCCCTCTGAGTGAGGTGCGCACTACCATTGAGAGCACACTTCTGAGTGAACGACAGGAGAAAAAATATAACGGATGGATCGGGCCCCTGTGGGAAAGATCAGCTATAAGCATACCGTAGTTTACGCCACAGCGGTCGCGGTCTTCATGGGACTTTGCCTTTTCATCGGCACGGCACATACTGCCATGCCCGGGGAGGCGGACCTTTTTGAAAAAGCATACGGACTGTACCAGTCTGGAGAACACGGGAAGGCGGCTGAATTTTTCGGAACTTTTTTGAAGGAATATCCTGACAGCTCGGTACGGGATTCGGTGCTTTTCTGGCAGGCAAAGTCGTTCATCCACCTGGGAAGGCTCGACAATGCTAAGGCGCTCCTGGATACACTCATCGAACAGTACTCCCAAAGTACCTTTAACGGCTTTGCCCGGCAGGAACTTGAGGTCTTGAGGCAGACCACCTCATCAGTCTCTGCGACCCCCGTCATAGGGACGGGTGCGCAGACGACACAGCAGCGGGAACCTGATACCTGCTCTGACTCTCTGAAGAAGGCCGGTGAGCGCTGTGAGTCTCTCAAAGACCAGCTTTCGGATTCGTATACCAGAAATCAGTTCCTCGAAAATGAGTTGACTGTGGCAACAAGAGATAAGCAGTATCTGAGTCGTGTCATTGGGGAACTCAAACAATCAGAGTCAGGCGCTCAGAAAAGTGCTATTGAGCTCAGGTTGCTGAAGGAGGAAAACGGGAGGCTGCAGCAGGAACTCAGGACTCTGTCGTCGAGGCAGCTGTCTCGGGATATCACCGAGGATACGAAAGAGTTGTCGGCGAAGCTGCAGGAAACTGAGAGGCAGCGTATCTTATCGGAAAAGAAGTATACCGCGCTGCAGAAGATTCAGGTTGAGACTGAAAAAAGAGATGCAGATCTGGAAATAAAGCTGAGAAATACAGAAGATAAGAAGGCTGAAATAGAGGTGCAGGTTAAGAAATTGTATGAGGAGAATGCCCGTGCCCAGGCCATGGTTAAAGAGCGGGATGGTCTGGTCACCGGTATGGAGCGACTGCGTCAGGAGAACGTCCGGTTAGTACAGGAGGACAGATCGCGTAGCGCTTTGTTGCAGCAGGCCACTGAGGCGTTCCAGAAGATCAATGCTGAAAAAGATCTGCTTCAGAGGCAGCTGGTTGTAAATCAGGAAAGGGAGCGGGGAATTGGTCAGCTGCAGTCAAAGCTGAAGCTGACAGAACTGCAGAAGGCCGAGCTTGAAGTTCAGACACGCAAGGCGATCGAGGAGCGGACAGTCTACGAAAAAAGGCTCAAGGACAAAGAGGCCCTCATATTCCGGCTGGAAAAGGCGCGGGTGGATAATGAGAGGGGGAGCGTGAGTCCGTATGACGCTCCGGCACTGAAGATTGGCGGGAGACAGTATACCCGGTTTCAGATTATAGAGGAGAGCATAATCTCCTCAAGGGTCATCTCCAGCCTGAAGACCGGGACGGTACCCTGGCGGCGCGGGAATCCATACGAGGACTTTGCTGCTGAACAGGTATTGTATACAAAGGCCGGCGAGGGTTTTCTCAGGGCGAGACAGGCCGATATAGATAATACGACACAGAGATATCGTTTTGACGACAGGGAGCGGGAATATCTGATAAAATATCTGACTATAGATGAATTCATCAGCAGAAAAATCCGGGAGCAGACAGTCGATAAAGCTCAGGTCAGGACATACTATGAAAACAATAAGCATCTGTATGCGACGAAGAAGGCAGAGAAAATGGTTACTGCGCTCATGCTTCCGTATGCGTCAGGAACACAGTTCGAGGGGGCTATCCGCATGACCGAGATACAGGCTGATGCGTCGGAAGGGAAGTCTCTTGATATGCTGCATCATGCAGGTTCCGACCACCTGATACTCAAACAATTGCGTTACTATGATCTGCCTGTCTGGATACAGGAGAAACTCCAGGACCTGAAAGCCGGAGAGACGAGTAGTATTATTTCAACAGACGATCAGTTTATAATTTACCAGACGTGGCATTCGGGGAATGGCGTCAAAAAGTTTGAAGATGTGGAAGAAGAGATCAGAAATTCTCTTGCCGCCTCGGAGGTCCTCGGGCCCTGGCTCAGCAAGATCAGGAAAGAGGCTGAAGAGGTCAGGTGATGTTCGGGGGGAATAAACATGAAGCTATAGACAGGCAGATAAAAAAGGCCATGCTGAAGCCTTTCACTGCCGAAAATCTTAATTACATTAGTGATCTGTATCTCCGCAAGGGAGAAAAAGAGCTGGCCATTGAATGCCTGTATGGTGCAACAAGCAAGCTTCATGTCTCCCAGCGGGACAAGATCATAGCGTTATATAAGAAGATCGTAAAGCTTGCACCGGGTGATGAGAAGGCATATAAAGGGCTGATAGATATTTTTGCGAAGATGGGGCTGGGGGCAGAAGAGGTCAAACACCTGATACTCCTTGCAAAAGTATATCAGAGCAGGGGCGATTATGAAAAGATCAACGAACTATACCGCAGGGTCCACCTGATCGATCCGGATAACGAGACAGCGGCAAAATATTTTGACAAGGGAAAACAGACTGTATCTGTTGACGGTGAGAGGGATGGTGGGAGCGCATTGAAAACAGCTGCGCCAATTTGTTCGGGACACCCGGAGACAGGGGATCTGCCCGGAATTGTCCCGGGGAGCGGAAGTCCGGAGGTGTTGCAGAACGAGATGCGGGTTGAGATACAGAGTGACCGGGGTTTTTCGGGTGTAAAAGACGCTGGGACTGATGAGGTGCCTGCTGCTGAAGAGGATTGGGAGCTGACTACTGTCTCTCACGAATCGGTTAGTAATCCGGTTAATAATAAAGTTTATCTTGTCATAGGGATTACTGTATTATTGATAGTGCTGGCGGGTGCTTCCGGATTTCTTATTTCCAAGAAGGTGCGGGGCGGTAAGAACGGCGTTCTGCAAAAAAAGGAAATGGCAGCGGTATCGCAGGATACGGTTGAAAAGCAAAAAGAGGTTGGGGCATTGAAGATATCGGTTACGCGGGTGACCGGTAGCCTGATTGATGAAAGTGGCCTCGGCAAGGCTGTCGGACAACAGGCCCTGGCTGCGAATCAGTTTTATGCGGTGACGTTTCAGTCGGAAAAGGGGTGCATCCCGAAAGAGCTTGCCCGCGAGCCCCTTCCGATGATCTCCTTTGTCGGCGGCAATACGGCGAAGAGCGGGACGACTCCGGTTAAGGGGCTGGAACTTTTGAACCGGACTGTCTATAAGGCAATAGTGCCAGGCTGCGGCGAGAACAAGGCTGTATTCATGAAAATGTTTGTTGCGCATCCGAAGGGACAACAGTATAATGGTATCGCGGTGCGAATAATGGAGAAAGGTGTTACAGAAAAGATAACGTGGGATTGATATATTCATATGCTCGCTTTTTTGTGTCGTCTCTCTCATTATTCTTTTTTGTTTTTGTTACGCTGACCATAACGTTTGCATCCCCTGACCCCGAGATTCATACGCGGGCAGGTCAGAGCCGGGCTGTTCATACCGTCCAGGTCCGGCTCAGCGAGGATGCGTCACTCCACAGTATAATTCAGAAGGCCGGCTATTCTCTTGCAGACAAGGACGTTGCTGCTTTTCTTGCGGAGTTCTCCAATCTGAATGAGAGACTCAGCAGTTTCAGCAGTATCAGGAAGGGGACTGTTGTCAGGCTTCCCATGACTCATCTGGCGAAGGCTGCAGCAGCGCCTCCAGGGACACGGCTGGGGCATAGTCCTGTACCGCGCAAGCGTGGAAAGACCGAAGGACGCAGACCCCCTGAGCTACCCGGGCGCAGAGCAGAGCCAGCGTTGTTGTCCGACAAAAATTCTTCAAAAAGGTCTCAGACGATACAGACCATCAGAAAACTCGTGGAGGAGCTATATGGTGGTGTCGTGTTGGAACCGGCCGGCCTGAAATATTTTTCAGTCGGCCAACGGAGCGAGATTTCGTTTGATACAACTTCTTTTCCGATGATGGTAATGAGCAACGGGGTTGTCCTGGTACTCGATCTGTCGGGGGTTCTTCCTGCTGAGGTAAGCCAGATAATCAGACTGGTCTGGCCTGAATATGTATTTGTCAGCTCTAAGGATGGCCAGGACCTCCGGACGGTCATCGACAGCTTTTTGGTTTCCCTGGGTTATGCGGTCCGCCCGGGCAGGACGCTCATTGCCGGTGGACGTTCTCAGATCGAGTACTACGCAGACTTTGTCATATTCAGAAAGGAAGACGAGTTTTTGGAGGGTGATATTACGGTCGTTACTATCATCAGTCCTGATGACCGTGAAGTGCCTGAAAGTCTTGTCCAATGGTTCAGGGCGCGCGACATTCGCCTGATTCAGATTGGAAATGCTGAAAAAAGACCGGCAAGCCCTGAACGGGCAGAGGTCATGGACGTCAGAGGCGGAAAAGACAGCAGGACATTTATCGAGAATATAACATCAAGGATCGGATATATGTCATCCCATGATACGGTCCTGAGCCTGTCAGACCGGAAAGATTTCGCTTATAACCTCCGGGCGGACATCAGTATCGCCGCAGGACCAAGGACCAAGGTTATAGAATTTGTCGAACTGTCGGATCAGGAGATTGACTATGCCCGCAAGCGCGGTGTTGATATCGTCTGTGTGGACCCCCGCGAAGACGACCGTGCGGTGCTGGGAAAACTGGTTGATCTGCTCGGCGTTGTCCATGCCGACTCGCCGGAGACCTATGCAGCATATATTACGCCGCGCAACACCAAATATCGGCTTGGTCTTCCCGGAGTTTATATGAAGACGCAGAAGGGGACTTTTTTTATTACGGATACTGAACTGGGGGCCGATCTGCTGAGAGATATCGTTGACCCCGGGTTGAAGGTTATAACATATTGATGACAAATATTTTCTTTGACTTAACACTGGTAAATATGATATTCATAATATGAAAAAAAAACAGACAAAGAGGGCTCAGCGCATGAAGATACATAGCCGTTTTGGACGGTTTTTGATGGGAATATTTTTTGTTTTTACCCTCATCGGTTCGATATCCCGCCCGGCACAGGGAGGTACGGTTGTCGTTAAGCCCGGTCAGTTCGATCACTTTACGGTTCAACTTCCTGACAAGGCCGTTGCCGGAGAAAGTTTTATCGCAAAGGTGCAGGCGTATGACCTCAACAACAACCTGATAACCAATTTTACTGATTCGGGTAAGGAATTCAGGATTGACGCAGGAGGATCAGCGGTCGTCCAGCCTGTGACCCTGAGCGTAGCCTCGTTTTCAGGCGGTACAGCGAATATATCGATCAACAGCAGAAAGGCGGAAAAAATCGTCCTTTCGATCCGGGAGGCAGGGGGTTCCGTCCCCGTGATATCCAGGGAGATCCTTGTTGTCCCGAACAAGCTGGAACATTTTATTCTGCAGGCCCCGGCGAGCGTCAGGGCAGGAGCAAAGTTCGATATACGGATTATCGCAAAAGACCTTTTTGATAATACGGTTGATGATGTTGAGATCGGAAGGAACCTTAAGGTCACTGCATCAGGGACTGCGTCACCGGGAATGATTGGTGGTTCCGGTATTGATTTCAAGAACGGTACGGCGGTCGCAACGTTTGTATCAGAGAAAGCGGGAAGTTCTTTTATCGAACTTCAGGAGTTGACCGGCGGCAGCAAAGGCAGGTCAAACGAGGTTGCGGTGACTCCGGCTGCTTTGAGTCTCTTCAAGGTTCAGGCCCCTAAGACAGCGGTTGCCGGCGAGGCCTTTGATTTGATCATTTCTGCCTTTGACGCCTTTGACAATTTGATTAACACCTATGCCTCATCAGGCGCTGGCGGCGCTACCCTGATGACTACCGGGAATACCAAAATTGAACCTTCCTCCCTTGCTGCATCTGACTTCAAGAACGGCCAGGCAGTGGTCAAGGCAATCTATGAGAAGGCAGAGGATATAGCCGTTACGGTGAAGGATGTCAACAGCGAGAAGTATGGCAAGACGGGAGATATCCAGGTCACCAATGCTGCCCCTGACCACTTTGTCGTCGTGACTCCGGATAGTGCTGTTTCAGGCCAGCGCTTCAAGATCAAGATAGAGGCCTATGACCGGTTTAATAATATCGTCAGAAATTATAACCTTGCCGGTAATGAGATTGTCCTGAGCACATCAGGGACGAGCTTTATTACGCCCTCGGTTATTCTGCCCACCGAGTTCATCAGCGGCATAGCTGTTGTGGATGTCCTGTATGACCGGGCTGAATCGTTCACCATCTCTGCAAAGATGATCGGCGAGAAGAGACGGGGGAAAATGACGGTCACTGAAAAGGAGCAACCCCGGGAGACGAGTCACCAAAGGACGATGACGCAGGTCGTTGAAAAACCCCGGCAGCCGGAACGGACTCCGGTTGAGCCGCGTGTTGAAAAGACCGTGGAGAAGCCCGAGCCCAAAAAGTCTGAAGTCAGAAAGCCTGAGCCTAATAAAACTGAGCCTAAAAAGACGGAGTCGAAGAAAGAGGTAGCTTCCAAAACTGAAGAGAAGAAGAAGGCGGTTGAAAAGGTGGCCCAGAAAGCTGTTGAGCAGAAGAAGGAGAAACCGGTGCAGCCTGAGGTGAAGAAGGCTGAGCAAAGACCGATTGAGCAGAAGCAGGAAAGGCCGAAGCAGCCGGAAAAAGCGGTTGAAGAGGCAAAGCCGGCGAAGCCCGTAAAGCCGGTAGAGCTTGCAAAAAAAGAGGAAAAGAAGCTTGAGCCAAAAAAGCCCGAGCCCAAGAAACTTGAGCCGAAGCCGGAACTAAAACCGGAACTGAAGACGGACCAGCTGACGGCAGTCAGCAAGATAGCAGCCATAGAGGCGAAGAACAAGGCAATGCTGGTGATCAACCTTTCGGA
>JBARHQ010000197.1:0-18463 GCA_049799315.1 Thermodesulfovibrionales bacterium
ATAGGATGCCAGATGCGCCAGGGGACGCCGATGTCGAGTGTAATGGCGGTAGCGGCAAGCAGATATCCGAAAAATGCGTTCAGTATCGACGCCCTTACAATAGGCTTATACTTTTTCATATTCAGGATATATACCGCGCCGGCGATCAGGAACCCCCCGGCTGCCATTGCGACTCCGCCCAGCACGTCAATGCCTATCCAGAGGCCCCACGGGAACCTGTCATTGAGGTTGGTTACTGCACCGAGTCCCTTTACAAGACGCAGGAAAAGAATCGCCCCACCCATCAGCATGAGGAGAAACATTATCACCGTCGTGGGTGTCCACATCTTTATTCTATGTTCTGTATTCATGCCTATTCCTCCTTGTCCATATTCTTATTGCGCCGTGTAATCGCCCAGCTGACCGCGCCGGCAGCCAGAACAACGCCGATCACCGAAGGGATCTTGCTGATGTAGGACCACGTCAGTCTTGGAAACTCCTGTGCCGGGATCGCCATATTGAATCCCAGCGTTTCGAAGGGCACGCCGGAAATATATATCCAGGAAGTGCCTCCGGCCTCATCCTTGCCATAAATGTGATTGATATACTTTCCGGGGCTCTGCACCATCCGCTT
Organism: Thermodesulfovibrionales bacterium; assembly: GCA_049799315.1. Classification (GTDB taxonomy): domain Bacteria; phylum Nitrospirota; class Thermodesulfovibrionia; order Thermodesulfovibrionales; family UBA6898; genus PALSA-1316. The sequence goes on from JBARHQ010000197.1 coordinate 614, forward strand.
TTCAGCTTCGGCCCGTACTTCGTCATAATCCGCATAGTACATCGTCTGCGTAGGGCATACCTTGATGCAGGCCGGGATAAGGCCATTGGCGACCCTGTCGGAACAGAACGTACACTTTCTTACCCATGGGACCGCCTTTTCCCATTCATATTTAGGAATATAGAACGGACATGCAAGCATGCAGTAGCGGCATCCGATACACCTTTCGAAGGTATAGGTCACCGGACCATCTTTTGTCTTCTTTAACGCCTCAACGGGGCAGACCGATGCGCATGCGGGGTTCTTGCAATGAAGGCACTGGTTCTTCACAAAGCTCCAGGCAGGCTCGCCGTTTTGCTCCTGTTCGATGTATCTGATATTCGTGAAGCATTCTGAGTTGAGTTCAGGGGGGTTTGTGAAGTTGCCGGTCAGCACGGTCTTTTTGACCGAACGTTCATTCCATTGTTTACATGCGATCTGGCAGCCCCGACAGCCGATACACCTGGTCAAATCTACGAGTACGCCTTTAGGCTTAGCATTTGCCACATTTGCCATGTCCGCCTCCTATATCTTCTCGACGTTGACCATAAAGGCCTTTGTCTCGGGTATCATTGTGTTTGCATCACCTATTGTCGGAGTCAGCAGGTTGGAACTGTCGCCACCGCTTCCGTCCGCCGGATGCTGCCACCCAAAGCACCACGGCAGTCCAACCTGGTGCACGGTGCTGCCGGCGACCTTAAAAGGCTTAAACCTGTTTGTCACCACAGCTATCGCCCAAACTTCACCGCGCGCGGACGAGACCTTCACCTTCTGGCCGTTCTTGATCCCCTTTTCCTTTCCCAGTTCCTCGCTCATCTCCACAAACTGCTGCGGCATCATCTCGAGAAGCCAGGGCACATGCCTGGTCATAACACCCGTCTGCCAGTGTTCGGATACGCGGTACGTCGTCCCGACAAACGGGAATCGGATATCACAGGATGCGAATACGTCTTCTGCTGCGCCTTTCCCCTGGTCATTAAATATCTTGACCGTCGGATTGATCCGCTGTTTCGACATAGGGTTTTCCTGGAGCGGGCATTCGAGAGCCTCATAATGTTCCGGAAACGGCCCGTCTGCAAGACCCGGCCCAAAGATGCCGCCCACCCCTGTGGACATCATGATAAACGGATATTTCCCTTTTTCATCCGCCATTGGCGGTGCAGGACCGTCCGGCACATCGCCGTCCCATCCCGGGACGACCTGGTTCGTAATCGGATCCAGTTTATCGGGATTCCATTGTATAACCGCTCTCTTTGGGTCCCAGGGTTGCCCTGCCGGGTTGACTGAAGCGCGGTTATACAATATTTTCCTGTTTACAGGCCAGCACCAGGCCCATTCCGGGTAGAGACCGAGACCTGTGGGGTCCGTCTTCTTTCTGCGGGCCATCATGTTGATCACCTTGCCCTCCTTCTGTGTATAACTTCCGCTGTATATCCAGTTTCCACAGGAGGTTGTGCCGTCTGCCTGAAGTGTTACGAAGTTCGTGCAGAGTTCACCTTTTTTGCCGAGCTGTTTTGGAGGCGTCTGCTTTGCGTCGACAAGGTCCTCAAGATAATAGCCGTTGACCTCTTTTGCTATGAGATGTGTATTGACCTCATGGATCTTTCCGTCCTTTTCCTTCTTGCCATAGTCCCAGGTAAGGTTCATGATGGGAGCGGTAAACTTTCCTCCCTTCTCTTTATACAGTTTTTTCACCCTGAAATAGAGCTCGTTCATTATTTCAGAATCGGGCTTTGATTCTCCTATCGGTTTTATCGCAACATATCTCCACTGGGCAAGCCTGCTGCTGTTGGTCAGACTGCCCTCCTTCTCTACCGAGGAGCATGCCGGAAGCATAAACACTTCTGTCTGGATTTCCGCTGGTTTCAAGCCCGGGCCTTTCCAAAATGAACCAGTCTCGTTGTCAAAAAGGTTTACATTGACCATCCACTTGAGTTTTGCCAGTGCCTTCCTAACCTTTCCGGCATTCGCGCCGGAGCACGCCGGGTTTTGGCCCCAGGCGAAAAAGCCCTCAAATTTCCCTTTAAACATCTGGTCGAAAAGCATGAGCCAGGACGCGTTCATGCCTTCATCCAGCTTGGGAAGCCATGCATATCCGAAGTCGTTTTCAGGAGTAGCCTTCGTGCCATATATAGCCTTGAGGTAACTCGTTATATATTTGGGCCTGTTCCCCCACCAGTTGACGCTCTTGGGGTCTTTTGTCTTAGGGGTGAACTTTTCGATATAGGCCTTCAGGTCGCCGATAGACGCAGTCGGGACCGGGAGATAGCCGGGAAGAATATGGAACAGGAGCCCGTTGTCTGTTGACCCCTGCACATTGCTTTCGCCCCTCAACGCGTTGATGCCTCCGCCTGCGATGCCCATATTCCCCAGGAGCAGCTGTATTATCGACATGGCCCTTATGTTCTGTGTGCCTATCGTATGCTGTGTCCATCCCATCGCATAAAGCTCCGTGCCTGCTCTAGTGGGCTTGCCTGTCGAACCGAAGGTCTTATATACTTCGATAAGTTTCTCTAGCGGCGTCCCGGTTATGGACGAGACCTTTTCGGGCGTGTAGCGGGCATAGTGCTTCCTTAAAAGCTGAAACACGCAGTTGGGGTCCTTCAGCGACATGTCTTTCTTCGGTATTCCTTTGTCGTCCATCTGGAAGGCCCAGGTCTTTTTGTCATATTTCTTCGTCTTCGGGTCGTATCCTGAAAAGAGGCCGTCAAGTTGCGACGGGTTTTTGAACTCCGGGTTCACCAGAAAAGACGCATTCGTATAATTCGCAACATATTCCCTGAAATAGAGGCCCTTATCGATAATGTACTTGATCATACCGCCAAGAAAGGCGATGTCGGTCCCTGAGCGCATCGGAGCATATATGTCCGCCTTTGTCGCCGTGCGCGTATAACGGGGATCGACGACGATAAGCTTTGCGCCACTCTCCTTAGCCCTCAACACCCACTTCATCGATATCGGATGGTTTTCAGCGGGGTTCGCTCCCATCACCAGGATAACATCCGCGTTCTTGATATCAATCCAGTTGTTTGTCATCGCACCGCGACCGAACGACTCTGCCAGAGCCGCAACAGTTGCGGAGTGTCATATTCGGGCCTGGTGTTCTATATAGACAAGCCCCCAGGAACGGAGGAGCTTCTGGAGCATATAACATTCTTCGTTATCCAGGGCGGCGCTTCCCACATGTGCGATGGCGTCGGTTCTGTTGACCTCGAATTCCTTCTCGACCTCGACCTCCTGGCCGTCAGGCTGTTTTTCCTTCACCTTTGACTTGGATTTTACCTTGAACGACCTGTCCCGTGTGTCCTTGATCCGTTTGGAAATCTCATCCAGGGCCCACTCCCATTCCACGTCCTTCCATTCAGTTGCACCGGCGGCGCGATATTTCGGTTTGGTAAGCCGGAGAGGATTGTTTATGATCTGATAGAGAGATGCTCCTTTGGAGCACAGGGTTCCCTCATTGGTCGGATGCTCGGGATCGCCCTCTGTGTCGATGACTTTTCCATCCTTTGTGTAGACCGAGATCCCACATCCCACCGAGCAGTAAGGACAGATCGTTTTTGTCTCGGTCGCCCCTTTTATTTTCAGCTCCCCTTCGCCGGCAGATGCATCTTCAGCAACAAGACCGGTACCGACCGCGCCTGCAACAGCCGTACCGCCTGACAGCTTCAAAAAATCCCTTCGTGACAACGCCATGTCAAACCTCCTCAAATTTTATAGGACTATATTTATGGAATGAACTCGTTATCGGTATTGCAGGGTAGAGCGACAGGAAGAAAGGTACTCCGGGCTGTTTGCTCTGGACAGTCACGCCAGTCCATTATTAATCTTTATAAGCTTATAATCCATAATGACAACTACATCTTACAAACAGCTATCTCCCATGTCAATAATTATTTTAATAAAGACGACCTCGTAAAAAATCGAAAATAAGGACAAAATGAGACGGTTTTGTAATATATTCTGGGAGGCAAGGCGCGCATGGTTCGACAGGCTCACCATGACATATGAAGAGCTTGCCCTGAGTTTATCGAAGGGAGTTTTGAGGCGCAACGCAGCATACGGACTTTTTACGAAGCCGTCCCGCACCGCTATTCGACAACCAGGGGTACCTCTTCGATCTTCCCAGCAACAATACTGAAGGCCTTCACCTCCGGCCTTTCTCTGTCAACAAGACTGACGATAATATAGACAGCCTCGTCGTAGCATGCGAGGCTGACATCTTTGGGAGAGGGATATGGCGGTGACTGCGGATGGGAATGAAAGATGCCGACCATCTGCAGCCCCTTCTCCCGCATTTCTTTCATGGCAATGAACTGCTCCTTCGGATCCATGAAATAACTGATGGGCGAAGGCTCTGTATTGGTCATTTCAAAGAGACCGTTGACCCTGTCACCAGCGCCTGCAATCAGTCCACAGGCCTCGTCAGGATACGACTCCCTGCAATGGGCAAGCATTCTGTCGTAGAGTGCGGCCGGAATGATTAAGCCGGAATAATCAGGGCAGCGAACAGTATCCCTGGTCATAGTCACCCAGTTCGGTAATGGAAGGGTTCTCCCCGCATACAGCGCATGACGGGTTCTTCGGGATCTTCACCTTTCTGAAGCTGGTCTTGAGGGCATTATAGATGAGCAATTCGCCCTTCAGCACCTCTCCCCTGCCCAGGATCAGTTTCAATACTTCGGTCGCCTGAAGCCCGCCTATGACCCCGGGCAATACGCCGAGGACTCCGGCCTCCTGACACGATGGCACAAGCCCGGGTGGCGGCGGGTCCTCAAACAGGCAGCGGTAGCACGGTCCGTCCCCCGGCACGACCGTCGTCACCTGGCCTTCAAACCTCAATATGGCGCCGCTCACCAGCGGTTTCCCTGACATAACACAGGCATCGTTCACCAGATATCTGGTCGGGAAATTATCAGACCCGTCGACCACGATGTCGTAGTCTTTGATAAGATCGAGGATATTGTCCTTCGAGATCCTTTGCCGAATCTGGATGATGTTGACGTCAGGGTTCAGGGCCTTGAAGGTCCGTGCCGCAGACTCCACCTTCGGCATGCCGATCGTGTTGACATTATGGGCAATCTGACGCTGAAGGTTACTCATCTCGACAACATCGTTATCGATGAGCCCAAGCGTCCCGACGCCTGCCGCAGTCAGATAATAGCCCACCGGACAGCCGAGGCCACCGGCGCCGATGATGACAACCCTGGCGTTGAGGATCTTCTCCTGTCCCCGGCCACCTACCTCAGGAAGAATGATATGTCTGCTGTAGCGGAGCAGTTGGTCATCAGTGAATTCCATTATTCCTTCTCCTTCCTGATCTGGAGGACCCAGTCGGTTTCGCTTATCTTTTCGACCTTGAGGACCTTCTGGCCATGATCTTCCATGGACTTCGGAATGCTCCGTGCCGCCTCTTCATAGTCGAGAAGGACCTCAAGCACCTGGCCCACATCCATAGCCTCGACCGCCAGTTTTGCCTTCACAAAGGTATAGGGACAGACAAGCCCCTTGATATTGATACGCTTGTCAGGTACAACCCCTTCCATAAAGCACCTCCCTGGTCCCTGCCGCACGGTCTCTCGGCCCGAGCTATTTATTTTTCTTATTTGATTATAACTTTATTAAGTCTATTTTAAAACTCAGTTAATGCTAAACCCATAAAAATCGAAAAAGAGACGGATTTGTATATATTCTGGAGGTAAGGAGCGTATGGTTCGACAAGCTCACCATGACATACGAAGAGCCCGCCCTGAGCGAAGTCGAAGGGAGTTTTGAAACGCAACACAGCATACGGACTTTTTACAAACCCGTCATATTTCACTTGATAATTTGCTCTTCAATAAGCGATTATAACTCATGTTACTTACATTGCATCCGGGCGGCAGCTGCCATCGCGAATACTGGGTCTGCTTCTGATCTTTCATGCCTGAATCTCACGCACGAGGTAATAGTGTCAGCTACTAAGACATCACTTCCCCATTTGATCATAAAAGGCAAAACCATTTCCGTTCCTATTATACAGGGGGGCATGGGTGTTGGTGTTTCGCTCTATCCGCTTGCCAGAGCAGTCGCACATGAAGGCGGCGCCGGTATCGTCTCGAGCGCCTGCCTCGACCGTCTTATTGAAAAGAGGACCGGCAAAAAACTTAACAGTTATGAGGGAGCGTACGAAGAGGTCTCCCTGTCAAAGGCAGAAGGGGGCATCGCCGGCATCAATATTATGTTCGCCCTTCAGAGGGATTACGAAGCATCGGTACGCGGGGCGCTCGACGCGGGTGCGGACATGATCATCTCGGGCGCCGGACTTCCGATGGGACTCCCCGGCATTCAGCCTCCAAAAGACACTGCGCTCATCCCCATCGTCTCATCGGCCAGGGCACTGGACCTCATTTGCAAGAAATGGGAACGGTTCGGATACAGGCCTGACGCCGTTGTTCTTGAAGGTCCGCTCGCCGGCGGCCACCTTGGCTTCAAAATAGACCAGGTCGATCTTGAAGAAAACAGGCTCGAAAACCTCTTCCCTCCGGTGAAGGATATGGCGATGAAATATGGTGACATACCGATCATTGTTGCCGGGGGAATCTATACGTATGAGGACATCGTGCGGTTTCTCAATATGGGGGCACAGGGAGTGCAGATGGGCACCCGGTTTCTCGCAACTGAGGAGAGCAGCGCTACCGAGGATTATAAGAAGGCTGTCCTCGGGGCAAAGGACGAGGATATTGTGGTTGGCCACCGTCCGGGATCGCCATGCGGCCTGCCGTTCAGGGTCATCAGGCAGTCGCCGATGTATGTCTCTGCTCAGAAGAAACTGAGAAAACCGAAGTGCGATAAGGGCTATGTACTGCTGAAAGATGCTGAAGGCAAGTTTACCCGGTGTCCTGCCAAGGAAAGCAACGAGGAGTTCTTTTGCATCTGCAACGGACTTCTGAGTTCTGCGGGATACAATCCGGACAAGGAAGAACCTCTTTACACCGTTGGTACAAATGCCTCAAGAATCGACCGCATCGTCAGTGTAAAGACACTGATGGACGAACTCACCGGAAAAACTTCCACCTGATTGTAAGTCTCTCCGAAACAGAAGCCGCCCCGCGCGCGATAATAATGATGCCCTTATGCCGTACATGAAAGAACTATGATCAAAAAAAGTTAAAGCCCCTCTTCCCTGGTTCTTCTTTCAAATACGCGCCGATATGGCGCATAGCCAATTTTCAGCTTTCAGGCAGTGCTGGTCTTACATCATATGTACTTCCCCGCGGCTTTTATATTATTATAAACGCTGATGGAAACAGGAATTTTTCAGGACAAAGTCGCTTTAATAACAGGAAGTTCCAGAGGTATTGGCAATGCTATTGCCAGGACTCTGGCCCGCGCCGGCGCTGATATAGCAGTCAACTACCGGAGGACCGGCGGCTCATCCGAAGAACAGGCGACGAGGCTTTGTGAAGAAATCCAGGCGATGGGACGCAGGGCCTATATGGTACAGGCAGACATATCGCAGAAGGAAGCGGTAAAGACCCTCATGAAAAAGGTCGCCGAAAAATCCGGACGGCTCGATATCCTGGTCCTGAACGCAGCCCGCACACCCTTCAAACCTCTCGAAAAACTGCTCGAACGTGAGCTCAGGCAGCTGGTCGACACGAATTACATCGGCAATTTATTCTGCATCCAGGAGGCCGTTCCCCTGCTTGAAAAAACCCAGGGGAAGATCGTCTTTATTTCAAGCCTGGGAAGCCGTTTCTATAACGCCTCGTATCCGCTGGGAAGTATGAAGGCTGCGATGGAGTCGGTTGTCAGGGACTGCGCCGAGGGACTGAAGCCGAAGAAGATTTCAGTCAATGCGGTCTGCGGCGGCATTGTCAAGACTGATTCGTTCAAGGTTCTGCGACAGTTATGGGAAGAGCTTGCCTACATACCGGAGGGCCTTTTTGTTGATCCTGATGAGATCGCTGATGTCGTGAAGTTCCTCTGCAGCGTTGACAGCAGGGCGATCTGCGGACAGACGATCGTCGTCGACCACGGCTTCAGCAACCGGCTCTATCAGCCGATGCAAACAAACAAATACGAGGAAAAAGAGAAAGGTTTGTAATATATCCTTGGAGGCAAGGCGCGCAAGGCTCGACAGGCTCACCATGACAGATGAAGAGCTTGCCCTGAGTTTATCGAAGGGAGTTTTGAAGCGCAACGCAGTATATGGACTTTTTGCGAAGCCGTCATAGTAAAATCAAAAGGGATAAGGAGTCTTGTTATGCCACAGAATATTGTTACTGAAGAAAAGGTTATTGAAGAAGTCAAAAAGGCGGTTGCCGAAACGCTCAGCGGCGATGCGGGGACCATCGAACCGGACAACTCACTGATCAAGGACCTCGGAGCAGAGTCGCTCGATTTTCTCGATATCAATTACAGGCTTGAGCAGGCCTTCGGGATCAAGATGGCCCGCCAATTTATCCTGGAGCATATCGAAGAAATGTTCGGCGAAGGCACCGCGATCGATGAAAATGGCCAGCTCACTGAAAAGGCGGTGCAGTTTCTCCAGGCGCGCTACGGAGATGCCTTCCCCGGTTTCAAAGCGAACATGGATATGGATGAGGTGCCCTCACTCTTCACAATCAGGACAATGGCAGGAGGGGTGATGGATATTCTCAATACACTCCCTGAAAAGTGCACGAAATGCGGAAGCTCTGCCTGGAAATCTGATGACGGGGTCAAGGTCACCTGCGGCTCCTGCGGGGAGCCGGCCGCTTATATGAACGGCGACGACCTCATAATAAAATGGCTCACCAGGATACAGGAAGAAAAGAAGATCTGCTAGGGTTACAGCCTATGGGACACTTCAATGGCAGCGACCCCGAATACGGACATGAATGCGATCATGAATAGGCGCCGCGTCGTCATAACCGGATACGGGATGCTGACCCCTCTCGGCAGAAATACCGGGGAGACGTTCGAGAAGGCGTCCCGCGGCCTCTCCGGGATCGACTATATCAAATCATTCGAGACCCGAGGACTGCCCTGCCAGATCGGGGGCGAGATCGACAACCAGTGGATCGAAGAACTCCAGCACCCTGGGGCTCAAAGGCTCAATGCGTACTCCTCACGGGGACTCAGGCTCATGATGGTCGCTACCCGCGAGGCAGCGGAACGTGCAGGACTGAGCGAGATTCCTGACCGCGGCAGGATCGGCGTTGCACTCGGGTCGCACGGTGATAATCCGGCAGTCGATGATATCAACATCCTCCACCGCTTTTATGACGGCAAAGGGAACTGGGACATGCAGGGGCTGATGCGTGCCGGGGGATATTCAGCTCTGAATTTTTTCAGGAGAAAGCCGGATGCTGCAACCTCGTTGCTCTCGATGCTCTTTGACTGCAAAGGGCCGAACCTCTCTTTTGTCTCAGCCTGCTCAGCAGGGGCGCAGGCAATCGGCGAAGCCTACCGGATAATAAAAGAAGGATCAGCAGACGTTATGGTTGCCGGCGGCTGTGAGGCGACTCTGAATTTCACCGGCTTCGTCGGCTTTGTCCTGATTAAGGCGCTCGTCGAGAAGTATGCAACACCTCAGAAGGCCTCCCGTCCCTTTGACCGCAAGAGGAATGGGTTTGTCATGTCGGAAGGCGCAGGGTCTGTCGTCCTGGAAGACCTTGAGCATGCCCGGGCGCGGGGAGTTCCGATCCTCGGCGAGATCGTCGGCTACGGGGATTCTGCAGATGCATACCGGATCACCGATACCCACCCTAAGGGAGAAGGGGCGATACTGGCGATGCGCGGGGCACTCGAAGACGCAGGGCTCGGCATCGAAGATATTGACTATATAAATGCCCACGGTACCTCGACCATACAGAACGATCTTACGGAAACCAGGGCTATCACCGCAGTCTTTGGTGATCGCGCAAAAAAAGTCCCTATCAGTTCGAACAAGTCGATGCTCGGGCATACAATCGCCGCCGCAGGGGCAATAGAATGTATCCTGACCCTTGAGGGCATGCACCGTTCGATCCTCCTCCCCACCATCAACCATGAGTTTCCTGATCCGAAATGCGATCTTGACTATGTGCCGAACGAGGCGCGGATGCAGGCCTGCCGTAGGGCACTCTCGAATTCTTTCGGTTTTGGCGGACAGAACGCCTGCCTCTGCATCGGCCGGTTCGAAGGATAAGGCCGGGGGTAATTTTGCATGACTGAGGCTGTTGTCATCACCGGGGCAGGGATCACCACCTCTCTCGGGCATACGGTCGCCGATGTCTGGACCGCCCTTCTCTCCGGGCAGAGCGGCATTGGCCTTTTTCGGAGTGATGACTCGGACGTTCCCTCTGATGGTCCTGACCGCCACGCTGCCGCACTGGTAAGCGGTCTCGACCCGGCCGGTCTCGGCCTCCACCCGCGCGATGCTCGGATCATGGGCAAACACGCGCTTATGCTGATCAAGGCCTCACGGGACGCTCATGCTGCGGCCCGTATAGACCGCGCAACCGTCGCGCCTGAGGATATCGGGTTTTATGCGGGCATGGGCATGGTCGATTATGCCGTCGATGACCTTCTCCCCTGCGGACTGAAATCTCTTGGCGAGAACGGGTCAATAGACTATGACCGGTTTTATGCCGCCGGATACCGGGAGATCTATCCGCTCTGGCCGCTCTCCATGCTGAACAACATCTCTTTCTGCCAGGCTGCCATCGGTCTTACGATCCGCGGTGAAAATACTGTTTTTTCACCTCACGCTGATTCCGGGGCGCTTGCGATTGCCGAAGGCGTATGGACAATTCTCGAAAACAGGGCGCGCCTCGTCCTTGCCGGCGGGGTCAGCGAAGTTGTTTCTCCCCTGAGCCTGGCGCGCGGAAACTTTTTTGGTATTCTGGCCGCTGGAACTGGCGGAAAAACCGTACGGGCCGCAAGCTGCAGTCCATTCGGTATTAGCGGACAGGGGACTGTCCTCGGCGAGGGCTGTGGCATCATAAGTCTGGAACTGCGGTCAAATGCCGACAAACGCGGGGCATCGTATGGCACAATGATCACCGGCTACGGTATGTCGTGCAGCAGAGATACCCGGGCCTCCTGCCCGTCGGCCTATGGAATCAGGACAGCCATGGAGCATGCCCTCAAATCCGCAGAGCTTGGACCACCGGACATTGACCTGATCATCGCGCACGGCGATGGCACGCTGCACGGAGACAGGAACGAGGCAGAGGCGATCCAACAGGTCTTTGCGGAATGCCCCGCACAACCAAACGTCTATTCTTCCAAGGCGGCACTCGGGAACCTGCTGGCAGGCGCGGCGCCGGTTGATATCATCCTCGGGTCGCGCATGATCGAACAGGGAATAGTCCCGCCTATAGCCGGTCCATATTCACCGGACAGCTCATTGAAGGTCATGGTGGTAAAAGACCGTCCCGTAACACCGGGGCCGCAGCGGATCATGATCAACGCCTCGAGCTATGAAGGACAGTGCAGCACAATAATCATAGAGGCAGCCGGCAAAAGTGGACCAAGAGGAGACAGATGAGGTTCTTATTTTATGACAAGGTGGTTGAGCTGGAAAAGGGACGCCGGATTACCGGCCTGAAATCCTTTGCCCTTTCCGAGGAGTTCATGAGAAGGCACTTCAGCAAAAAGGCACTTGTCCCGGGCGTGGTCATGATCGAGGCGATGGCCCAGGTGCTCGGCTGGCTGGTCATCTATTCACACGACTTCAGGATTTCAGCAGTGATGTCCCTGATCGAAGGCGTCACCGTCCTGCCGGCGCTACAGCCAGGGGTGACGGTCGAGATACATGGCGAGATTGTCTCCACATCAAAGCGGGACTCGCTCGGCAGGGCATGGATAACTCTTGACGGCCGGACGATCGCTTCTCTGGACCGTATTATCTTCAGCCATTTCCACAAGGTGAATCCGGAGGAACTGATCAACCGCTTCTGTTATTACAGTGGCATGGACAAAGAGCTGATAAAGGCACAGGCAGGACTGCAATGCTCCTGAACCACAAAAGGAGAGTCGTTGTCACCGGGCTTGGCCTGGCCACCTCCCTCGGCCTTGAGCTGGATGAAAACTGGCAGGCGGTCCTTGCTGGCAGGTCCGGCATTCGCAGGTTGTCCCATGATGAAGCAGGCCGGTCACCGGTCCAGGCGGTCGGCGAGGTCGTTGCCGCTGACTGGAAAAAGATACAGGATACCTTTGAACAAGAGGCAGGCAATGAGGGCGAGCGGCGCACCCTGTTTGCCTTATGGGCCGCGGGCTCTGCGCTGCGTGATGCCGGGTTGCCGGAGACAGAGGCGGGCACTGCAACGGACCATGGGATAGGCAATGACCGATACGGCGTCAGCCTTGCTGCAGGCCTCGGTGTCAACAGGCTCGAGGATATCCATCGCTGGCTGGACAACAGCCGCCATTTTGACTATGCAAGGTTCAGCAGGGAATACCACCAGGTTTCAGAGGATTCGATCATCAGGAACAACTCCAACAGACCTGCCGCGCTGATTGCGGAACGCTTCGGACTGAACGGCTTCAACAGCACCGTGACAACGGCCTGCGCCTCGGCCACCCAGGCGATCGGCATCGGGTTCAGGGCGGTCCAGCGCGGCGACGCTGACCTGATCGTTGCCGGAGGTGCTGATTCGATGATCAATCCTGTCGGACTGATTTTCTTCGTGCTTCTCGGTGCGGCATCTGTATCGTCTGACGATCCCTCATCTCTCTGCAGGCCGTTCGATAAAAAACGGTCCGGTCTGGTCATGGGGGAAGGTGCCGGATTTGCAGTCCTGGAAGAAGAATCGCACGCACGCAGCAGAGGGGCCCGGATCTACGCCGAGGTCACCGGGTACGGCTCATCGATGGACGCCTACCAGGTCACGGCCCCTCATCCAAAAGGGGCCGGAGCAGAGGTCTCGATGCAGCGTGCACTTCTCGATGCCGGGATATCCGCCGGTGATATTGATTATATCAACGCGCACGGCACCAGCACCAAGCTGAACGATGTTGCAGAGACCATAGCGATAAAGAATGTCTTCGGGGATGAGGCCCGAAGCCTTGCGATCAGCTCCTCCAAGTCGATGATCGGACATCTGCTGGCAGCATCAGGCGGGCCCGAGTTCGTCTTCACGGTCATGAGCGTAAAACATGATCAGATTCATCCGACGATCAATCTTCATAACCCGGACCCGAAGTGCGACCTCGATTATGTGCCGAATGAAAAAAGACTTAAGACGGTCAGGGCAGCGCTCTCGAACTCATTTGGTTTCGGAGGCCAAAACGCCTCGATTATCGTGAAGAAATATGGATAATTTGGAAAGGCTAAAATATGTCTATAACCATTGATCTGGCAGGGAAAGTGGCGCTTGTGACCGGAGGGGCAAAAGGGATCGGCAGGGAATGCTGCCTTGCCCTTTCCAGGGCAGGGGCGCACGTGGTCATCAACTTCAGCAGGTCCCGGGAAGATGCCGCTGCACTGCTGAAAGAGGTCCTTGATGCGGGCGGAAAGGCCGAGACCTTTCAGGCTGATATCGCAGTCCCTGACCAGGTGCAGGCGCTCTTTGACCATATAAGAAATACTCACGGCAGGATTGATATCCTGGTGAACAACGCCGGGATTATTAAGGACAAACTCCTCCTGATGATGGACCTGGCAGACTGGGACAAGGTGCATGACATCAATCTTCGGGCAGCCTTTCTCTGCACACGACTGGCAGCAGAGATGATGATGCAGAACCATGCTGGCAGGATCATCAATATCTCATCGATCGGAGCAATCCGCTGCTCACGCGGCCAGACGAACTATGCATCATCAAAAGGAGGACTGATCTCGTTTACCAGGGCCTGCGCCGTAGAACTTTCAGGCAAGGGGATCCAGGTAAACGCAGTGCTTCCCGGCATGATCGTCACAAAGATGAGCAGCCGTGTCAGGAAAGTCGCAGGCGAAGAGCTTTTGAAGGCCATCCCGGCCGGACGTTTCGGCGAACCGGCCGAGGTGGCGGACCTTGTGCTCTTTCTTGCATCTGATCTTGCAGCGTATATCACCGGGCAAGCTATATCTGTCGACGGCGGCATGAGCGTATCATGATACAGATATACCAGGGCGTCGATATTGTCGAAATACCGAAGCTCAGGAGGATGCTGCAGAAGAACGGGTCTTTTCTCGACGATGTCTTCACCGAAAAAGAGCGCGAGTACTGTCTGTCTCACCGGAACCATCTCGTGCATCTCGCCGGTCGCTTTGCAGCCAAGGAGGCCTGCATGAAGGCCCTGGGGACAGGGTTGACACCGGGGAGCGGGGGGCATGCTCTGCAGGATATCGAGATCGTCAACCATCCGTCCGGGCAACCTGAGCTCTCGCTGAAGGGCTGGGTGGCCCGCATCAGCAAAAAAAAACAGATTATCCAGAAAACGGTATCAATATCGCATTCAGGAAACTATGCGATCGCAACAGTCATCCTGCTCGGAAACGTGGCATGATGCTATCCAGCTTGCAGGCTTGTCAGCTTTGGCTCATGCTATACTATCACGCTATAAGCAGATTCAGGAGGTTATAACTATACATGCGTTATCTGCTGGTTGATCATATAACTGAATGGACGTCCGGCGAGACCATAAAGGGCGTGAAGAATGTTGCGATGAGTGAGGACTTTCTTGAGTTCCATTTTCCGAAAAACCCGATCATGCCCGGGGTCATGCTGCTTGAGGCCCTGACACAGCTGACCGGCTGGCTTGAGGCAGCCTCATCAGATTTCAACAACTGGTTTCTGATCAGCAGCGTGCGCAAATGCAATTTCTACGGCTTTGCGTTTCCGGGTGATCAGGTCAGCCTTGAGGTGAGTTCTGTCTCTTCCCCTGCCGAGGGAAAGAAGGTATACAAAGGCCTCGGTTCAGTCAATGGCAAAAAGAAGATAACCGTTGAATTCGAGGGAGATATCGTGCCCTTTGCAGAGCTCGAGGACCCTGAAGAGCAGAGGCGGTTCTTCGATCTCCTCACCAGGAACCTGGGGTTATAGATGCAGGGGCGGGACGTCGTCATCACGGGTATGGGCCTTATCTCTCCACTGGGACGGACTGCGTCCGAAAACTGGCAGAATATGAAAGCAATGAAGACCGGGATCAGCCATTATCCACGAGAGGGTATGCCGGCATTTCTTGAGTATCTCGGCAAGGTCACAGAACTTGCGCTGCCAGGAGATATACCTCAGAAGATCACCGGTCAGCTGAAGTTCCTGAACCGGGGAGCGCTGCTCGGGTTTGCAGCGGCACATGAGGCAACTGCAGCTGCAGCTGTACAGGTATCGGACATATCACCCTCCCGACGGTCGCTGTATGTAGCCTCAGGCGATTTCACCAAGGTCGGCTATGATTTCCTTTATCCTGCGATCAGAGATGCCTCAGGCGGCAGCGGCAGGGCGATTAATTTTGAAAAACTCAACGAGGCAACACTCGGCAAGGTCAATCCGTTCTTTCTGCTTGAATCCCTTTCGAACAACCTCTTCAGTTTTCTCTCTGCCTACCTTGAGTGCATGGGCCCGAACACAAGCCTGGCGAGCCTCTCACCCTGCGGAGGGTATGCCATTGAGCTCGCCTGCCGGAGCATCAGGCATAACAGGTCTGATATAGCCGTTGCCGTCGGCTACGGCAACTGGATCAGCGACATCCCTCTTTATGAGATCCGGGAGCTTGGCATCATCTCCCGGTGCAGGGACGGCATTCATTCCTTTCGGCCGTTCGACCACAGGCGCGACGGTTTCATAACCGGCGAAGGCGGGGCAACCCTTGTCCTTGAAGCAGCAGAGAGCGCAGCAAAAAGAGGGGTCCCGATACTCGGACGCATCAGAAGCACCGCCAATTGCATAGAGTTCACGTCAGCCAGCGGCTTCACGGTACCGCCGATGGTGAGCAGACGCTGCATCGGCATGGCTCTCGAAAGTTCCGGCAGCACGGTCAGAGACCTCGCCTTCATAACACCGCATGGAAGCGGCACGCAGAAGGGGGATTCGTCGGAACTGCAATCAATGGCAAAGGTCTTTGAAGAGGCAGGGACACAGGTTCCTGTCTGCGGCATGAAGTCTTACACCGGGCATCTTGGGGCTGCAAGCGACATAGCTGAAGTGGTCCTCGGACTTCTTGCAGTAAAGGAAGGCATTGCCCCGGCGACCCTGAACTTCAGAGAGGGCGACCCTGCATACGCCGGCCTCATGCTGGCAGGAAGACATCAGCCCTCTGAAAAGCGGCAGTTTCTGTCGACCAGCTACGGTGTCGGCGGCCAATCGTCATCAGTCGTGGTCGAAGCGGTATAGACCAACCTTCCCTTATCAGACCACGGGAAATATATGGCAGCCAAAGCAAAAAAAGGCAGGTTATTGCAGGTCATCGAGTATGGTGCCGCATATTTTTTTATTTCCCTGTTCCGGTCGCTTCCCTCCGGGGTCACCTATCGCCTGAGCGGCCTTTTCGGCAACCTCCTGTTCAGATTCGTGCCCAGGCGCCGTGATATCGCCCTCGATAATGTCCGGAAGGCCTTTGCCGGAGAAAAGACAGAGACGGAAATCAGGGACATCGCCCGCAAGAGCTGCCAGTCCCTTTTTCTGACCGCCTTCGAGGTCATAAAGTCACAGAAGGTCTTCAGGTCTCCGGATGTCATGGAGCAACTCAGGAAAACAAGCGATGATCTTGAAAGACTTTTTCTCAAGGCAAAAAAGATCCATGATGAAGCTAACGGATGCATCTTCGTAACGCCCCACATCGGCAACTGGGAACTTCTTCCCTCAGTCAGCGCCGTCGTCGGAATACCTTTGGTGATGGTGGCCCGGCCGCTCGATAATCCTTATCTCGAAAAACTCTTCTACGAAAACAGGACGGTTGCCGGACAGATGGTAATCCCCAAGAAGAATGCGATGTTTGTACTCCAGAGGACGCTCCAGCAGGGAAAATCCATAGGCATGCTGACCGACCAGAGCACGATCAAGGGAATATTGGTCGATTTCTTCGGACGCAAGGCGACCACCACGCCGGTACCGGCGGTCCTCGCAATCACGAAGAACAGACCGATCGTTGTGGTTGCCTGTTGCAGAACCGCAGATTTCAGATTCGAAGGGTTTGTCTGCGACCCCATATGGCCCGGCAGTTATGAGCATGAAAAAGACGAGATCTACCGGATCACGCAGGAAATAAACCGGCAGATGGAATCGATCATACGGAAATACCCTGAGCAGTATTTCTGGCTCCATAACCGCTGGAAGACCTATGCGGGAACAAAAGAGGTAATGTCATAGAACATAATGGTGAGCATCACGACGATCCCATGAAATGATTCGCGTCCACGTGTGGCATACCTCATCTTCTCCTCGCCCGCTTCATATTGGGACCCGGACCTCAAAATTCACAAAATAATCACAATTGGCGGGTATGATGTAAACGTGTTATAAGTTAGATCAGGTATGAAGCTCTTTATCTTGGAGGTAAGAATAATGAAACGCTTATTTCTGGCAGTCGGAGTTATTCTTATAGTGCTTTTTGCAGGAGTTATGACCGCAGGGGCGCGTGATTTTCATCATCATGGCTTTAGGGGAGGGGTTATACTCGGACCGGTCTGGTCGCCATGGTGGGGCCCATATGATTATGGTTATGGATATCCATATGCTTATCCTTATTCTTACGGCTACCGTGAGCCGGCAATTGTTATCGATCGGGACCCCCCTGTATATTTCCAGCGGGATGACGGACCTGGAGAACAATATTACTGGTATTACTGCAGGAATCCGAAGGGTTATTATCCATATGTAAAGAGTTGCCCCGATGGATGGAAGAAGGTCCTTCCGACTCCTCCTCCTTCGGATGGAAAGGAGTAGTACCATGAAGATA
>JBARHQ010000198.1:0-2965 GCA_049799315.1 Thermodesulfovibrionales bacterium
CTGAATGCGGTCTCGGGTGTCTTGTATAGTTCGGTGATGTAGTTGTTATAGCTGATTTCCTCAATGAGCCCCTTCAGTTTCTTTTCCATCTCCCTTCCCCTGGTGAACATCTCACGATATCGTCCGATAAGACCGAAAAGAGCAGAGGCCGAAGAGGCAGCCTTAGGGCTCAGATCAGGTATTTCCGGGGCCCTCCCGAAGGCCTCAAGGAGACTTATGAAATGAGAGCGGCTGAATTCAGACAAAGTACCGAGGGCCGAGGTCCCCAGTCCCCTTTTCGGTGCGTTGGCAGCCCGAAGCAGGCTGAGATCGTCCGACGGGTTGGCTATTATTTTCAGATATGCCGCAAGGTCTTTTATTTCCTTGTTTTCAAAATAGCTGGTCCCCCCCACGACAGAATAGGGGATCCTCTGCCTCCGCAGGGCCTCCTCAAATGGCTTCGAAAATATATTCGCCCTGTAGATTACTGCGAAGTCCTCATAAGGGTTATTCCGCTCGAAGCGGATAGACGCGATCCTCTTGGCCAGCCAGTCGGCCTCGTCTTCAGTATCTCTTGCCTTAAGGACCCTGACCCTCAGGCCGTCTCCTCTTTCGGTCCATAATGATTTTTCCATCCGCTTTTTATTATTCGTAATGACGCCGTTTGCGGCCTTGAGTATGTTGCCGAAGGAGCGGTAGTTCTGTTCAAGACGGACAATGACCGTACCCGGAAAATCCCTTTCGAAATCAAGGATATTGCCGAGGGTGGCTCCCCTCCAGCCGTATATGGACTGGTCGTCGTCTCCCACGACGCAGAGGTTCCTGCGTTCGCCCGCGAGGAGTTTGATGAAATCATATTGCACCCGGTTCGTATCCTGGTACTCGTCAACCATGAGATACCTGAACCTCTCTTGGTATTTCCCGAGGACATCCGGATGCTCCCTGAAGAGCTTGAGAGTCAAAAGCAGCAGGTCATCGAAGTCAAGCGCGTTCAGGGATTTCAGCGCCGACAAATATTTGGGATAGACCATTGCCGAGGCCTCCTCAAGCGGGACTTCGGAGGCGACGGGTTCAGCCGAAGTAAAATCGTTTTTTGTACGACTGATCCTCTCGAGTATGTTTTCTGCCTTGAAGCTCTTGTCGTAGAATTTGATATCAGAAAGGATGTTCCGGAGGAGCGATACCTGCTCCGAGGTGTCGTAGATCGTGAAGTCCTTCCTGTACCCCAGGTGTTCGATCTCGCGCCTCAGTATCTTCAGGCAAAGGGAGTGGAAGGTCGAAATGACCGGTGTCCCGCTTTCCCCCCGGACCATCGACTTCACCCGTTCCTTCATTTCCCTTGCGGCCTTGTTTGTAAAGGTGACCGCCAGGATCGACCGTGCAGCCACGCCGGTGCTCATCAGATATGCGGTCCGCAAGGTGATGACCCTTGTCTTGCCCGAACCAGCACCGGCAAGAATAAGGAGCGGCCCGTCCGTATGCATAACGGCCTCCTTCTGCCGGGGGTTAAGACGTGAAAGCGCTGTATATATGTCCATTGACCTGTATTGTCCTCTTAGTGTTTATTGTCTCGAAAATACCCTCTCTCCCAAGGGGTAAGGATAAGAAAGTTTCCCGCCCTTGAGGGGAGGGATTAAGGGAGGGTGATATCCCAGCAGGGGCGTGTATGCTGGCATTGCGCGTCTGCAATCCGGAAACTCCGGCGGCAGGCGTTACTGTTCCGTTGTGGTCTTTTTTGGCCGGCCCCTTTTCTTTACTGGAGGAAGACTGTCCCAGAAGGATGCCACCGGCGCCTTTTTGCCTGTCAGGGTCTCAAACCACTGGGAGGATGGCTTGTCCTGGGTCCTCTTGTATGCACTCAGTGAGGCATAGCGGACCTGATAACGGTACAGAGAGGGTTTTCGATAAAGCGGGTAGAGTTCCGTGAAATTCGGCAGGGCCCTCAACCGTTCGCCCCACGCCGTGATCAGTTCTGTTGCCTGCTCGACCGGTATCCCGGACTCACGGCTTATGAGCCCGACTGTGTAAGCGATGTTGTGGATGCCCTTTTCTGATTTCGGCAAAATGTTCATCAGAATCTCGATTGCATCCTGTGCTGCCTTGATCTCTTTTTTAGTTCTCTCTGCCATATATACTCCGAGGTGTTAAGTTCAATCCGCGATCATCTTTCCGATAGCGGGACCGCCTTTCTAAACTATAATAAAGCATATAAATGTTTCAACAAAAAAGAGAATGTATTTTTGACTCAGAACGGACAACACGGTAAAAAGTCTTTTTTAAGGCTGTCATTCCCGAAGTTCTTAATCGGGAATCCATTCTTGTCAAGAAGCTGCGAGCCTGTGGATTCCCGCCTTCGCGGGAATGACGACTTTCTGTGAAGCCGTCAAATTTGCCCTCACCAAATGGATGAAGCAGAAGCGTGTACCGACCGTTCTGTCAGGTGGATTGCCTCCTCAGGACAGGCACTGCGACAGACTCCGCAGCCAAAGCAATTTTCGGGGATGACCGCTGACCGGTTAGCCTGATCTGAGTATTGTATGGCGTTGAACTGGCAGCGGGGGATACACTCCCGGCATCCGGTGCATTTCTCGCTGTCGATCGCCGCAATTTTTTCTGCCCTGAACATGGCCGGCATACCGAGGCCGACCGTGCTCCTCATGGCAAGGCACGATTTCAGGTCGCAGTTGCAAATCGCCCCGATAAAGGGCGTCTGAAACGTCCAGATGCTGTGGACCATCCCCTGCCTTCCGAGGTCCCTGATCAGATCGGCGACCTCTTCCTTTTCCAGATAGTCAAAACGGGAAACATCAGGGGACCCGAAATAGTCTGTGTCGAGCTCATGAAACCATCCGTCGGCGCCATAGCTTATACCGAAACAGACACGTTTTTCCTGTTTGTTGAAGGCCCAACGGCAGCCGCACGGGAGCCTTACGGCCGTGTTGCAGAAGGAGAGGACCCGGACTACCTCTTCCCAGGGAAGCACTTG
>JBARHQ010000199.1:0-3584 GCA_049799315.1 Thermodesulfovibrionales bacterium
GGGGAAGCTTCAATCCCGGGTTCATCTGCTTTATCTTAGCCTCATCCCAGAACTTGATATCGCCCATGAAGATCTTGCAGAGAGTGTCGGAATCAAGCTTGAGTTCGCCAGGCTTAACGGCTTCAAGATTGGCAACCGGCACAACACCGCCGATGACAGCCGGGAACTGAAGGAGTTTATCTTTCTGAAGCTGCTCAGGCTTCAGCGGATCGTCTGAGGCGCCAAAGTCAACGGTCCTCTCGGTGATCTGCCTCTGACCGCCTCCAGAGCCGATAGACTGATAGTTAAGCTGCACACCGGCGACCTTGTTATACTCGAAGGACCAGGCCGAGTAGACCGGGTAGGGGAACGTCGCCCCCGCTCCATTTAGTGTTTCGGCTGCATAAGCAGAGGTAAACGAAAGTACTAATGCCAGGACTAATGCTAATTTCAAGATTGTTTTCATTTTTTCTCCTTTGATTTTACTCGATGTTTATTTAGAATATACCTCAATTGTTACAGAAATGTTACAAGTGCGTTAATTATTTATTACATTTGCATCTCAACCCCCTTTGCACGGGCAACCCGGCTCTATGCATACAATCCCCGGTTGCTCATTTCCGTTTCTTTATCTGTTTGTTATCAAAGGTCTTCTCTATTAATTCAAAAAGAAAGAGATTAGGCTTCCCTTTGAATAAAAGATATACTGCGGCAATACCTGCCAGGAGACTCAGAACAACTGGAAACATGCTATAAATTAGCACGCCGATGTTACAACAATATTAAGGATATGTTAAGTTTCCAACCATAAACCCTTATATTGCCAAATCACAGAGAACCTTCAGTCAAACCTCCGTATAAAACACCCCCCTGAAAACTTAACATTCTTGTAACACAACGCTTATATCCCTGTAACATTCAGTTGATATAATGAAACTATGATTTCGGAGCAGGAGAGAATAAAAGCAGATATATCGTGTCCCACCTGTCTATCTGATGCCGTGTATCTCTATGGTAAGGCGGCTACAGGAAAGCAGAGGTTCCTTTGCATGATCTGCAGCAACCAATTCACCAACGGATCAAAGGTTTCCAAAGTAACCGGCAAACCAATCTGCCCTGAATGCGACAAATCCATGCATATTTACAAAATAGAAGGTGATATCATCAGGTTCCGGTGTTCAGGATATCCTGAGTGCAGGCATTTCAGAAAATTCAGACTGTTAGAGGAGAAGAATTAGCATGAGCTATTACATCCATTCGACGCCTGGAAGATTGCGCCTCAAAAACAATTTATTCAAAAACAGGAATATCCATGACAGCATCAAGAAATTGCTTTCCAGCAGTGTCGGCATAGCAACAATCGATTTTAACAGCACTACCGGCAGTCTTACCATATACTTCAATGCCTCCCAGATCAGTCAGGCAGATATCCTGAATACGCTTAAGAGAGCCGGGTATTACGATGAAACCAGGACTATTTCAAATGACCAGTATATCCAGTCGGCGGCCTCCAGGGCTGGAAAGGTCATCGGGAAGGCTGCGTTCGGTGTTTTTGTTGACAAGGCCTTCGAGGGGAGCGCCCTGTCTCTGCTTGGATTACTCCTGTAGACTGCTGCTGTTGCGTTACGCCTCGTTTTCACCCTTCGCCTTCCAATGTTTTGATTGCAGGGACTCTTAAGCGTGGATAGCCGGCGACAGTTCATAGTGCTGCTTCTCACCATCGCATATTTTTTCATTGAGCTGATCGGCGGTCTTTATTATGGCAGCCTTGCCCTGGTCACTGATGCCTCCTTCATGGCGATCAATATAACCGGCCAGATCATTGCTCTATATGTTGCCCGCCTTGCAATGAGAAAGCCGACAAAGAACAATACGTTCGGGTTTGAACGGGCCAAGGTCCTCTCAGGATTGTTTAACGGTATACTGGTCGGCTTTCTTCTCTTCTATGTTTTCATTAACGCCTATGGCAGGATCACTCATCCCCAACCTCTGGAGGTGAACAGGGTGTTTTTTATTGCAGCCATCGGACTTATTGTGAATGCCTATGGATTTTTCACTTTTTATAAACATTCGGCGGACATGAATCTCAAGGGCGCCCTTCTGCTGATCTGGAATGACGCCCTTGGTTCTGTCGGCGTAATCGTTTCATCGATTATCATCATGTATACAGGCCTTTATTTTGTTGATCCTCTGGCCGCTGTTATTATCGGCGTACTGGTGGCCTATCCGACATATTTCCTTCTCAGGGACAGTGTGAATATACTTATGGAAGGCAATCCGGCCAAGATCGATCCGGAGGACGTCAAAAGATTCATCCGTGAGAATTTCCCTGATATAAGCACGGTAAAGGACCTTCATATCTGGGGTCTCTCTCCTGAGATAATCATCTTGACCCTGCGTATCAGAACAAACGGAATGACTTATGACAGGGCCGGAGTGAAGGGAATAAAGCGCCATCTTTCAAGGAAATTCGGATTTTCCGACATCTACCTCGAACTCTATGAAGAAAAACTTGAGGAAGAACCTTCCGATAGTCTCATGCAGGAGTATGGCTGACTTTCGCGGCAGCTGCCTCAAGCCTCATTCTCTGCAGTCCCTTAAGCACTGAGTTTCTGGCTGAGACAGCAAGCATTTTGCGTCCGGCTGAGGCGTCTTCATTCATAACACCCTCTATCAAACTTCCACAGAGGACACGGCACCTGATCTGACCCATTGCCAGTACATTCCAGAGATGCGGCAGGAGACCCATATCTCCATACCAGGCTATCCGGTCCTGCATATCCGGGTCTATGGGTACTGAGTCTATATGAGAATACATTAGGCTGACCGGCAAGACCGGTATTTTGAGCTCGAGCGGAAGCTTGAACAAGGGGGTCTTAAAATCCTTTACCCCAAAACCATCAGTCGTTGTAGCCTCCGGAAAAACGACGACAGGTACGCCTGAATTCATAAGCTGCTTAAGATCGTCCATAATAGTGACAGCAGACATCCTGGAATCCCGATTGACAAAATACGTTCCGGCAAAGCGTGCAAGCCGGCCTATGACGGGCCACGCCCTGACCTCCTGTTTCGCAATAAACACCGCAGGGAAGAGACTGCCGAGCACATAGATATCGAGATAACTGCAATGGTTGCTCACAATGAACATGCTTTTTGACACAGCGGGCACCGACGCGGCATCGATCCTGAGACCGAGGATCCGGCTGATGGCCCTCGACCCGAGCATCATGCAGCGGGACCGCGCTTTCGTTTGGAACCCTCTTCCGAATACAATGAGCACGGACAGTGTCATTCCAAGCAGCAGCAATACAGCCAGGACCAGTACAAGCAAGAGTATTTTCGAGGCCCTTACGATACCGGGCACAGTTCCTTTTCCGGCTCCCGGAAGAATTTTTTTCTATAGCGGCCGAGCAGTCTGTCGGTCTCGAGCATAACGAAGAAGTCCGTCGTCCCAAAGGTGGTGTCGACTGCCGGTTCTCCGCACAGTGCAGCGCCGGTGCACATATAGCCCTTGATCAGAGGAGGGAGCATCTTCTGCGCCGTGCGCCTTTCCTCAAGGGGAATGAGCTGCAGCCCTTTGACTGACTGCAGGGGATAGACTGAAT
>JBARHQ010000200.1:0-17869 GCA_049799315.1 Thermodesulfovibrionales bacterium
CTTTAGCCTGTTCTTTATAACTTCCGGGTATACAACAAGGTTACGATTATACCTGCTGTCAGAGGTATCAGAAATCCAGAGAAATGGATTGTCCTCAACCCCTATGGCAACTGCTGGATAAAAGACCGGGGACGCGGGTGATGGCCAAAGAGGGGCATGATACCTCCCTTTGGCAAAGGGAGGATAGGGGGATTTTCCCGTCAACGTCTTCATGCTTTTGAACTCCTCAGTAATGGTGATATCACCGCCCTGTGTCCGGTGATATCACCGTCTTCCTGTTTTTTTTGATCTTACGACATACAATGATGATCACAATTGCAGTTTTAGCGCTGCCCCTCAATACCGCATAACGCCTTGAATTGCTTGGTTCTACACAAGACCTGCCTGTATATCTCCGTCTTTAACCCCGTGCGTCAGCACTCTCCCATTGAGGTGGCAGGCATCTTGCATTATATATCTCACTATAGACTATTAATGTTAGGCAAGAAGGGGTATGGATGGATCATCAGTCTCAGAACGTTCTTATCGTTGATGATAATGAACTTCTGCTATTCGCTTTACAGCACTACCTTGAAAAAGATTTCCATCATGTTGCTGCCGTAACTACAGGCGTTAAGGCCCTGACTGAGATTGGGAGGCAATTTTACGGGAGGGTTGTTCTTGATGTCAACCTGCCCGATATCAACGGGCTTGATCTGATGGCATTGATAAAACAGCAATCCCCGGACAGTTCAGTCTTTATTATGACCTCGAACGATTATGACGAGGTGAGAGATCACGCATTCCAGCGCGGCGCCTCAGGATTTTTTGGAAAGCCCTTCGACATCGAGAAACTGAAGGGCGTCCTGACTGCCCCCTTAGTCTAACCCCAATCTAACCCCAGTCTAATTCTAGTCTAATCCGAATTTTCTGGCCTGATATCTTAGGGAATCATAACTGATATTGAGCAGTTTTGCCGCGACGGTCTTGTTGTGATCCGCCTTTTCGAGTGCCTGCTGCAGGAGGTCCCGTTCCACGTCATCAAGAGATATCCCGGCCTCGGGCAGGACAATCCTGAAGGCGGACTCGGTGGGGGCGGCAGGTATTTGATAGCTGATCTCCTGTGGCAGATGCTGCGGTGTTATCGTTGATATATTTTCAAGCACAACGATCCTCTCTATTACATTCTTAAGCTCTCGTATATTGCCCGGCCATGGATAGGAAATCATGCATAGAACCGCCTCCGGCGAGAAGTCTTTTATTGCGTGACGGTTATATTTGGCTGAAAAATAAGACAGATAATGTTTCCCCAGAAGGGGGATGTCCTCCTTTCTCTCCCTCAGAGGTGGAATGACAAGGGAAAAGGCGTTTAACCGGTAGTAGAGGTCGAGCCTGAACTCTCCCTTGCTCAATGACTCGGCCAGATTCCTGTTCGTTGTAGCCATGACCGTTACATCGATCGGGACCTCTTCCTTCCCCCCGATGCGCCTGAAGCTTCTTTCCTCCAGTACCCGGAGCAGCTTGCTCTGGAGACCTGACTTCATTTCCCCTATCTCGTCAAGCAGAAGAGTCCCCTCTTCTGCCAGCTCGAAGACGCCCTTTTTATCAGACTTTGCATCGGTAAAAGCCCCTTTTTCGTACCCGAAGAGCTCACTTTCAAGGAGGGTCTCCGGCAGGGCGGCGCAGTTGACCCCTATGAAGGGGGCATACTTGGTATCCGGACCGCCGTTAAGAGCATTATGAATATACCGGGCCATGAGCTCTTTCCCTGTTCCGCTCTCACCGGTGATGAGTATTGTGGAGATGCCTGCATGGGCCATCTTGTCGATCTTTGACTTTAGTTCCCGGATAGCGGGAGAATTTCCGATCAATTCTTTTGTGAACAGAGAACTGCTTACCTGCCGGTGGTACTCCAGTTCCTGTTTCATATGGGACCTTTCAAGGGCATTGGCAATGACGATCTTTACCTCCTCGATGTCGAAGGGCTTTGTGAGGTAGTCGGCAGCCCCGAGTTTCATGGCCTTGACCGCAGTCTCGGCAGAGTCGTCCGCGGTCAGCATTATGGCTACTGAGTTCAGCTGCCTGGTCCCAATTTCCCGAAGGATCTCAATGCCGCTTTTCCCGGGGAGGTTTATGTCGAGCATGAGGATATCAGGCGCCCACGCCTCTATATGGGAGACGATGTCGTCTGCCGAAGTCACGGCACGGACGTCGTATCCGGTCTGTTTCAATACGCGCGTGAGCATCGCGACAATAAGCTCATCGTCATCGACAAGGAATATCTTCCCTTTAATCTTCATGAACCTTCACCTCCGATTGTACCGTGGGGAGAGTGACACTGAAGATTGACCCTCCGCCTGGATTGTTTCTGGCTGCTATGACGCCGCCCTGCTGCTCGATGAGACGTTTCGTTATGGCGAGCCCGAGACCTGTTCCTCTTTGTTTTGTGGTAAAAAAAGGCTGGAAAAGTTTTTTCAGGATCGTTTCGGTCATCCCGGTGCCTGTATCCATCACCTCAGTTGTGAGGGTGCTGTTTCCTGCATCCATGAACGTCTTAACCGTCAGGGTTCCCCCTCCGGTCATCGCCTCAGCTGCGTTGAGCAGAAGGTTCAGAAAAACCTGCTGCAACTGTTGAGGGTCCACCATGATCTCGGGGACAGGACTGTAGTCCCTCACGACCGTAATGGACTCAAAGGCCGGGCTCTTGAGATAGAGCTCCATCGCCCTGTCAAGAAGCCTGTTTACATTGACCAGAGAGAAATTGGGTCTCGGCAGCTTGGTGAAGCTCAGCAGTCCCTTTATTAACACTTCTATCCGGTGAATCTCGGTGACAACCATCAGCAGGACATGTCTGTCAGGCTCGGAGAGGGTAAGTTCCTGGAGCAGTACCTCCATGGATATCTTAATGCCTGCAAGGGGATTCTTGATCTCGTGGGCGAGTCCGGCAGCAAGTTCGCCTACCAACTTCAACTGCTCGCTCTTGTGCAGCTCCTCTTCAGCCTGTTTCCTCTCGGTGACGTCCCTGTCAAAGGCCAGCACATACTTATGGCCGTCGGATTCCATAAGTCCCGCACTGACATCGACCGGGAAAACACTCCCGTCTTTCCGCGAGTGAGCGAGTTCCATCTTGAGCCACTCACCTGCCTGAATGCGCCTTATCCAGCCGGTGACTTCCGGGACAGTATCAGGAGGATTGAGGTCCCGTATGTTCATAGTCACCAGTTCACTGGCAGAATAGCCGTGCATTTCGGTCGCAGCCCTGTTGGCAGCTATGATCTGCCCGGAATTGTCGCCATCTGCAGTGAGTATGAAAATAGCGTCGCCCGCACTCTCGAAAAGCTGGCGATAGCGTTTCTCGCTGTCTTCGATCCTGCTTATATGGTCTTTGAGTGACGCAGCCATTTCGTTGAAGGCTGAGGCCAGCTCGCCGAATTCATCGTGAAGCCCATCAACCCGGTAATTGAGATCGCCGCTCTTAATCGTGCGGATGGCATTAATAAGTTTGCTTACGGGTCGTGTAATGCCGCCCACGAAAATGAGGACAAGGACACCTGCAAGCAGGGGCCAGGCCACAATCAGAACGAACAGATGTTTCTTCGTGTTGTCTATCTGCGCAAGCCCTGAATGCGTCCTGTCCTGCAGCCGGTTGCTTGTAAACTCCAGCATGTTGTCTACATTCAACGCCAGTTGCTCTCCTATAAGGAGTGCCGTGTCCTGCACCGCCTTCGTCCGCTCAGGATATGCCCGTAAGGTTAATATACGGCTGATGGCTATTTTATATTGCTCAATTTGATGCTGTATGTTGGTCAGCCTCTCTACCACAGCCTCTTCATGATGACACATGAAACACCCGTTAGCGGCATCGGCCATATTCCTGACGTTTTTCATGATGAGAAAGACGTCACGGGAAAAATGCGTATTCCTGAGACTCAGGTCGGTTTGGACCTTCCTGATCCTGATAGAAAGGTCCTCCCGCATTATCTCAACCTTGTGAAGTGTAACGAGCTTGTCGAGCGTATTGGTAGCCTGTTCCACCGTGTAGATAATATATCCCCCCCAGATAAGGAATATCATCGAAAAAAGACTTAACCAGAGGATGATTTTTTTCTTCACTATTCGTCCATATGCCTGAAATCAACAAGATCAATGCCGGCACGGCGTATGTACTGATATAGCGGCTGATAATCAGTATCGGAAGTCTCGATGAACCTTCCGGCTCCGAATTTGTTCAGGACCTCCCTGCCTCTGGGGTCCTGATGCATGGTCAGCAGGGCCATTTTGAGGGCAGCTTTGAGGGAGGCGTCAAGCTCCCTGCGGATGCATAGGGCGTTTTCGGGAAATTCAGGAGACACCTCAAGGACCTCTAATTCCGACAAAACCCTGGGGTCGGTTTTTGCCAGAGTAGCCAATACAGTGCTTTTTGCCGCCCCTATGTCGGCTTTGCCGTCGAGAACATCATAGATGGCGTCATCATGGGTACCCGCAACGTACCATTCTTTGAAATAGCTCCGATAATCTTCAATGCCGTTTTTTTTAAAATATACGAGAGGCAGAAGATAGCCGGCGGCAGAGACTTTGTCAACAAAAACGAAACGTTTTGCCTTCATGTCCGCAGCCGTTCTGATGCCGCTGTCTTTCCTCGTGAAGATGACACCGTGATACGTGGACAGTCCGTCAGGGCCTTCAGGACGCGCCAAGGGCTCTACCCCGGACTGTGCATGCAGGATTGCATAGGAATAGCTCCCAAGGAAAGCGGCGTCCATCCCCGTTGTGAGAAAATCGTCCGTGAAACTTCCATAGTCCGGTATAACAATCAGATTGATTTTCCTCCTGATTTCGCCGGCAAGGTAATCCGCAACCGGCGTGTACCGATCGAACTGGGCGAAGACGCGATGCTCCGGAACCAGCCCGATAAGCAGGAAATTATCCTCCTCCATTGCGGTGGCCCTGGGAAGGGGGGATGATTCTTTCGGGCTTACTGAAGGGGTTGACCTGCTGCAACCTGCAAGGAGCGGGAGGAAGAGAAACCCTAAAAGCAAGATTCGGTAAAAAGATCTTTTATCAACAGACCACACCATCTTCTATTATATATACTGCGAGGTATTTGTTGCATTTTTTTGGCGGGATGCCAACGGGCAGATAAAGGGGGCCACCAGTCTCAGTTAATCAGAAGAAGCCAGCAGGGCGCAAATATCTTTTTGTGGTCCGGAATCCTCCGTATTGTCGCCGTTTACTAAATTTTAAATAAGGTATAATTAAAAATGTCAAACGGCATCACTTCATCACTTAGAACGGCGGCCAAAGGTACCGCCTTTGTCCTTGCCGGGATGGCGGCGAGCCAGGCACTCTGGTTTGTCATAAGGCTCTTGCTCGTAAGGAATCTGTCCAAAGAAGACCTGGGCATGTATTCTCTGGTCATCGCAGTTGTCAGTATCGTCTCGATGATGGCAAGCGTGGGGCTATGGGAAGGCGCTACCAGGTACATCTCCATCTTCCTGGGACAAGGCAGAAAAGTGGAAGCAGCAGCTGTTCACCGGTCCTCTCTTATGATAGGGGCGGCGGCGGGTACAGGCGCCTGCGTCGTCCTGCTCCTGTTTTCGGGGGTGCTTTCCCGATACATATTCTACAAGCCGGAACTTTCAACGCCGTTGATGGTGATGTCTTTCTTCATACCTGTTTTCGTCATGGCCTTTATTATCGCCTCCATCCTGAGGGGATACGGCACGATAATTCCCAAGGTTTATTTTATGGACATCGGGCAACCCTTGTTATTTTTCGGTCTGCTTTGTCTCATATTCCTCCTCGGCCTGTCTTTCATAAGCATCATCTGGGCCTATGTTTTGTCAATGGCGGCAGTGTTTGTGTTGATTGCGTATTATGGATACCGTAAGACCGGCGTAGGACCTTTTGCATTTCGCGGGGGCGGTTATGTCGGAGAACTGCTGAAGTTTTCAGTCCCTATCCTCTCGCTGGATATCACGTCCCTTATTTTACGCTGGGCCGACACGCTGATGCTCGGCAGGTACCGGTCTGCAGAGGAAGTAGGGGTATACAGCGTGAGCGTTTCACTGGCTGTCTTCCTGACGTTGCCCCTCATGGCCCTCGACAACGTTTATATGCCGATAGCAGGCGAACTGTACGCTCAGGACCGGTCGGCGGATCTGGCGAGGTCATACCAGGTGCTGACCAAATGGATCATTTCAGTGACCCTTCCCATTTTTTTCATCCTATTTTTCTTTCCCGGAATGACTATAACTTTACTGTTCGGCGAACGGTTTGCGGATTCCGTCCTCCCTCTCCGTATCCTCTCCCTCGGCTATCTGTTTAATGCATTCATGGGGACCAATATCCTGCTTCTTCTTGTCTTAGGTCTTTCAAAAGCGGTCATGAAAGTTTGTGCAGCCGGTACTCTGCTGAACGTCCTCCTGAACTACGTTCTCATAAAACAGATCGGCCTTGGGACCGAAGGCGCTGCGCTCTCCTCCATGGTCTCCTTGTTGGCCACAGGGGGCGGCTACTCCTATGTCCTCTACAAACACAGCGGCCTGAAGCCTATCGCCTCCGGCCTCCTGAAGCCTGTCATAGGGTCGGCAGTCATAGGGGCAATCATCTATGCAGTGGCCAAAAGTCTCCCCCTATATTTCTGGATGCTGCCTGTTTATTTTCTGCTCTATATCTGTGGCTATATCGCTTTGCTCATCCTGACGCGGAGTCTTGACGCCGAGGATGTCTTCCTATTCGGGGAGATCCTGAAGAAGGCCGGGGTGGCCCCTGAGGCAGCACAGAAAATCATCGGGAAAATCTATAAAAGGAAGGGGGGAAATCCCGATCTCCGCTGAAGGGGAAGGCAGGCTCTATCTCATTTCAGAATTGTTAAACTCCTGGTTTTTTACGGGACGGCAGCTTCAGCAGAAGGAGGATTGATGCCAATATTGTCGCGGCAGTGACAAGCATGCCAATTAAGAATGTCGTGGGGAGATAATAAAAGGTGACTTCTTTTTCATCATGGCCGACTTTCGTCGCGATGACCCCTTTATATGAGAAAACTTCTTTTTTTTCTTTGGTCCGCCAGCCGGGGGTGTAATTCTGGTTCAGGAGTAGCAGTCCTTCGCCGTCTACATGGATGGTAACCCTGTTAGGGGACCAGGACGTTACGTCGGCCTGCCCGGCCCCTTCGACAAGATACGCCTCGCCCTCTCTATACATCCTGTCCGGCAGAGGAACCGCCATTGTCGGAAGGTGCATTTCTTCGTAGCAGTCCAACGTACCGGAATTTTCAAGGAACCCCCGGTACATCTCCGTATTCTTCCCGACAATCTGACGGAAGGCGTCATTTTTATGGATCTCAGGCGGTTGATGCGGAAAGGCTTCGGCAAATACTCCGGAATTTACACGTATCAAATCCACGGTAATTATGGATAGCAAAAGGGCAAGGACAAGCGGAGGCAACCACTTTTTTCGGGATTCAAGAAAGGGTGCTGTTTCTATCCTCGCTGCTGAAAATCCGGCAAGGATTGCAACCAGAAAAATGAAATGCTGCATGAAACGTGAAGGGACACGCTGAGATTTGAAAAGAGGCAGGTGATGCAGGATATTCCACGGAGACAGGTCTGAAAAATTGCCCCACGCCAGGGTGAGAAAGAAAACCCCTGTAACTATCAAGGGCCATTCCTTTCTTTTATAGATAACGACACCTGCCACAGCCAATAATAAGGGTAAAAATCCGACGTAATGAGCATATTCCTCCCAACCCCAGACCTGTCCGGGGAACCCCTTTAAAGACAAGGACTGAACACGATCGAGCAAGGTCCGGTAGAGAAGCTCCGGAGTCAAAGCGTCGGTGGAATCGGTATAGCGGGGGACCATCTTAATAAACTCAAGGGTCGGCAGAAGCTTGATTGCGCTTAGAAGACCACCCGTAATGCCACAAAGAAGAGTGGCCCGCAAGGGTAACCAGTTCCTTTTCTGGATTGTCAGAAGTAAACTGATGATAATAATAAAGAGAGCAGTATGCGGCACGGTGTAGGTCCCGCCTTCAAATACCATTAGGGCAAAGAAATAACCGGCAACAATCGCATGTTTTAGATTATCTATTCCTTTGATAAAGAAGTAATAAACGAATGGGAGGTATGCAACAGACATGAAATTGGTCTGCCCGGCGGCGATATTGAACGCATACATCCCTGACAGCATAAAAACTGCTGATGGAATAAGAGAGGAAAAAGCAGGGAAATTATAAAGCCTTGAAGAGATAAGATACATCCCATACATTCCTGTGAGGAGATGCAGCCAAATTTCCAATTTCAGGCCGACTACTACGCCAAACATCAACTCCGGAAGGAAAAACGGGGAAAGAAAATTGGACTGGGGGTTTGCAAGCATGACATTGCCACCGCAATAATAAGGGTTCCAGAGTGGAAACTGATGATATTCCGTAACAGTCTTGTAGGGAACTCCGTGATAAAGGAAATGCTGGTCCCAATCCAAAATACCCCAGTTGTCCAATCCGTAAAATATAAAACGACAAAAAATGAGCGAGGTAACGACAAAAAATAATAAAGCCCATACAGGAGGCGCGCTTATTTTATTGGAGGTCTGCAATTGTATTCTTTCTGCCGTACTCTGACTTTCCCGGGAATTTACCGTAGTCTATAAGATCAATAAACTGACTGTCAATGAGATGTCTGAATTAGAGAAGATGAACTGTTCTGATACCGAGCAACGAACCATTCTTGAACAATAAAAAAAGCTGTCAGAAGGAGCTAATCGACAGCATTTTGTCTGCTCCTGCGTGGCTAAATTCAGTCGGTTATGTTAAAATTCGAACGTAAATTTATGAGGGAAATTGCCAGTTTTTAAAAAGGAGAATAATGCTCATGGGTATCCCGGTCTGCGTCCCCGTTATTCCTAAGAATGCCGAGAAGTATGTAAGCGAGGTCATCAGAAAGAACTGGGTTTCGTCCTTGTGTCTGGATGATGAGGTTAATTTCTTGAAAAAATTGGAGGACGGGTTTAGTTCATTTATTGGTGTCAAATTTGGCATTGCAGTAACCAACGGGACCACGGCTCTGGATCTGGCCATAGCTACTCTGAAAATAGGACCGGGGGATGAAGTAATTGTCCCTTCTTTTACGATGATAGCGACTGCAAGCAGTGTAGTCCATAATGGGGCCAGTCCAGTCTTTGTCGATTCCGATCCCCACACTTGGTGTATTGACGCCGGATTAATAGAGCAGGCCATTACTGAAAGAACAAAGGCGATTATCCCTGTTCATATTTATGGATATCCTGCAGATATGGACAGGATTATGGAGATTGCCGGAAAATACAAACTGTCTGTTATTGAAGATGCGGCGGAGGCAATCGGGACGGAGTATAAAGGAAAAAAGGCGGGCAGTTTCGGTGATCTGAATTGCTTCAGCTTTTACGCGAATAAGACCATGACAAGCGGCGAAGGAGGGATGGTTGTCAGCAGCAATGAAGAACTTGCCAGGCGGGCGGCCATGTTGAAAGACCAGGCCTTCGGACAACCAAGATTTATTCATGAAGAAATCGGGTTTAATTTCAGGATGAACAATCTGACCGCGGCCTACGCCTATGCCTCCTTCGAGGAGGTCCCGGAGTATATCAATAAAAGAATTCGGAATGCCGAACTGTATAATCGGGCTTTATCTGATATTGAAGGTATTACCCTGCCGCCCCAAAGCACCGATACTATAAAGAATTCTTACTGGATGTATGGCATTCTCATTGATGAGAAGAAATACGGCCGTTCCAAGCAGGAGGTAATGAAACTGCTTAAATCAGATTATGGCATCGATACGAGGGATTTCTTTTATCCGATGCATAAACAGCCCGTGATGATAAAGAAGGGTTATGTTAAAGAAGGCACGGAAATGCCTGTCTCGGAAAAATTGTGGAATGACGGGTTTTATCTCCCCTCGAGCACTAATCTCAGGGAAGAACAGATTGTGTCTATAACCGACGCCCTTAAGAAGCTGGGGAGGTAGGGAAGTGACTATGATAAAAGTTGGTGTAATCGGCTCAGGCTCCTTTGGTGAGAAAAGGGCCGCCGCAGTAAAAGCATGTACGAATGGAGAATTGACCGGTGTTGCTGATGCAGATGTTAACAAGGCAGAGGCAGCGTCCCGGAAATTGGCTGTCCGGCATTATAGTGTTGATGGATTGTTTGAAGATAAAGAAATAGATGTAATAATTGTCTGTCTTCCCAATAAATATCATGCACCGGTAACAATACGCGCGCTGAAAGCAGGCAAGCACGTCTTGTGCGAAAAACCCCTGGCGAGGACGACTGAGGAAGCTTATCAGATGGTCAAGACTGCTGAAGAGACAGGCAAACTGCTAAAGACAGGCTCGAATCACAGATATTTCGAGAGCGTGAGAAGGGCCTATGAGATAGCAAAAAGCGGTGATATCGGAGAGGTGATCAGTTTTAATGGGAGAATAGGACATAACGGTGAACGTCTTAAAAACACATGGTTCTGGGATAAAGATATCAGCGGAGGCGGGACCCTTCTTGACAATGGCTGTCACCTGCTGGACATAGCAAGGTGGTTTCTCGGTGACTTTGTTGAAGCGAGCGGGCTTTTCTCAAACCTATACTGGAAAGACTGTCCTGTAGAAGATACGGCAAGCGGAGTGTTTCTTACGGGAAAGGGGAAAATAGCAACTATTAACAGTTCCTGGCGTCAACTCGCCGGTTATTTCCATTTTGAGGTCAATGGAACTCATGGTTATATAACAGTGGACGGAAGATTCGATACCCATGGGGGTGACAATGTTTACTGGCAGTCTCTGAAGGGAAAAGGGGAAATCCATTCAATCAATTATGGTCACGTAAAACCAAATTCATACGTTCTTGAACTGGAGGAGTTTTTTGATGATATAGGGAAGGGGATCGAACCAAAGCCCTCAGGCAGAGACGGCCTTGAAGTCATAAAAATGATAGAGTCGATTTATAAAAGCAATAACCATAAGGTCAAAATCTGAAAGGCACCTATGATGAGCTCTTTTAGTCGTGAATATGCCGACATATATGATCTCCTGTACAATACCAAAGATTATGAAGGGGAAATTCATTTAATCGAGCAGCTGATCGGGAAATATAAACCCGATACAAAGAAGATATTGGATTACGGTTGCGGCACGGGCACCCATGCAAAAGCACTTGCGTTGAAGGGGTATGAGATATCCGGAATAGATAAAAATGAAAACACCCTTGGAATTGCCAAACAAAAGCTTAAAGATCGGGAAAAAGTTAGTTTTTACCATACCAGTGAAAGAAACGCGATTGCCCCGGGTTCTATCGATGTCTGCATTACGCTTTTTGATGTTATCTCATATATGAATGCAAATGATGAGATCAGGGATTTTCTGCTGTATGTAAAGAATGTTCTGAAAGAGAAAGGTATGTTTATCTTCGATTTCTGGTATGGCCCCGGTGTGATAAATTTAAGGCCGGAAAAAAGGTGGAAAGAATATACTGACGGAGACAGGAGAATTATGAGATTGACAGATCCTTTGCATGATCATGACAATTGCATAGTCTCTGTGACCCATGAAGTGATTATTTCTGAAAGAGACAGGATAACAGCAAGAATGACCGAGATCCATAAGATGAGGTATTTTTTCAAGAATGAGATCCTGCTGTTCTTGAGTTGTTGCGGCTTTGAGGTGTTGGATTTCGGGACCTGGAAGGACCTTTCTGTTCAGCCCGCTATGTCCGACTGGAGTGCACTGGCGGTGGTGAGAAAAGTTTGAATTCCCTTGTCCCACTGACCTTTTGCCAAATAGCTGAGGAGATAACAACCTTGGGCGCAACATGATTGAAGAAGTGAAAGCGGGGGATATAATTATCGCCTTGATAATCAGCGCAGGATATAAGGCCGAGGGACTTCATTTTTTCACCCCTAATGATTTCTCCCAGCAGCTGGCCTATATGAACCACCCTGAGGGAAAGAAGATCGCTCCGCATTCTCACAACCCTGTGCCCCGGCAGGTCCATTTTACCCAGGAAGTGCTTTTTATTCGCAGCGGGAGGGTAAAAGTGGATTTTTACGATGATGACCGCAACCACCTTGAAGCCCGTATACTAAAGAGCGGAGACGTTATACTGCTTGCCTCCGGAGGCCACGGCTTCACTATGCTGGAGCAATCTGAAATCATCGAAGTGAAACAGGGGCCGTACGTGGGGGATGAAGACAAGACGAGGTTCGAGGGGGCCGGAGAATGAGCATGCATAAGAAGTTGCGCCCGGTCTGCGGGACCATTCCCCATTTTGCGGGCCAGATATGACCGGGATTTTTGACGACTATGCCCGATTCTACGATCTCCTGTATGGGGAAAAGGAGTATGCGGGGGAATGCGATTATATCGAGAATCTCTTTAAACGCTATTCACCTGTTGCCGTACGGTCTCTCCTCGATATGGGATGCGGAACTGGCGGTCATGCCCTGCTGTTCGCTGAGCGCGGTTTTAACGTCGTGGGGGTTGACCTGTCCGAAAGGATGCTGGAGACGGCGCGGGAAAAGGCCATGGACCGGCAACTCAACGTGGAGTTCTTCAAGGCCGACATTCGACATCTTAAACTTGACAGGCAGTTCGATGCGGTCATCTCCATGTTTGCCGTGATGGGTTATCAGACGACTAACGACGACCTGCTTGATGCCCTCGGTTCTGCGCGCAGACAGGTGAGCGATGGAGGGCTCTTTATTTTCGACTGCTGGCACGGGCCCGGGGTCCTTTCGGACCGCCCCTCGGAAAGACTGAAGAAATTGGAATCACCTACCCATACAGTCTACCGCTTTGCCCGGCCTGTGCTCCATGCCGACCAGAACAGGGTTGATGTCCACTACACATTGATCAGCATCGACAAAACGACGAATATCGCCACGGAGACGGTCGAAGTGCACCGCATGAGATACCTGTTCATCCAGGAACTGGAACTGCTTGCAGGAATGAAGGGGTTTACCTTGCTGGCCGTCCATCCTTTTATGGGCATGGCCGAAGGCGTGTCGGAAAAAGACTGGAACGTAACGTTTGTATTGCAAGCCGTGTGAAAAAGCAACTCTGCGGCAATGACATCTCCCCATCCTCCATGAAATTCGTCATCGGTCTTTGAACAGGTGGGTGTGCTGTTAATCAAAAGAATTCCTCGATGCTTTGCATCGGGTGTTCCAAGAAATTCCTCCACCTTGAGGGGGGAGGTTAGGTGGGGGTGAAGGGCGGGGAAATATTTAGATACCTCGCAGCTTGCTGCGGGGTGATTTATTTGAGGCGGTGAGATGAACATCGGCATAATGGCGACAGTTAATCCGTCTGTAGGCGGCGGCTATCAATATCTGATTACCATGATGAATTCCCTTAAATCAGTTGACACTGCCGGGCACCATTTTTTTGTTTTTTATACGGACCCTGACTTTCCAGCGTCAGACTATGACACAGGAAACTGGCATGCTTTCAGGATTTCAGGGGAAAAACCGTTGCCTGATATTTTCAGAAAGGTCGTTAAATTATTATTTCCTGCATACAGACCGGCGTATTTCAGAAAGAAATATGAGGATCTCAGAAAATGCAGGCTCGACCTGCTCATAGACGCCACCACATGCCTTGTGGGCTATTATTCTGAAATACCGTATATTTTTACCGTCCATGACCTCATGCACAAATATTACAAGAATCTTCCGGAAATACGATTCCATGACAGGCTGCTTCGCGATATCATATACTCGCGGGTTGCAACAAGGGCAAGGGTCGTTTTGGTGGATTCCCAGAGGGGAAAAAAGGACGTTATGAAGTTCTATAAGATCCCTGCCGAGAGGATCAGTATACTGTCTACTGCACCCTCAGAGGAGTTCTTCGATGTGATGTCCGATCAAGACATAAACAGGATACTGGGAAAATTCCACCTCCCCCATGAATATATCTACTACCCGGCCCAGTTCTGGCATCACAAAAACCATATGGCACTTTTACAGGCGATGAAGACCCTTCAGATAAAATACAATTATCGCATGCCTGCCGTCTTCACCGGTTCCGACAAAGGGGCGCTGGCAGATGTGCTCAATAAAGCAGAAGAATTGGGTCTCGGCGGGATGGTCCATTATCTCGGCTATGTCTCTGAAGAGGAGAAAGTTGCCCTTTACCGGAAGGCCAGGGCCCTCGTCATGCCGACTTTTTTCGGGCCTGCAAACATACCGGTATGGGAGGCCTTTGCCTCGGGATGCCCCGTGCTGACCTCCGATGTTCACGGGATATCCGAGCAGGTGGGAGATGCAGGGCTGCTCTTTGATCCGAAAAGTCCTGACGATATTGCTGAAAAGCTGCAGACTCTGTTGATGGACAATCAGCTCCGGGAAAATATAGTCAGAGCAGGCTACGAAAAAATAAGGGACCTGACACCTGAGCGGCATGGCAGGGCGATCCTCGACATAATCCATAGGGCAATGGGGGAAAATTGTATCACGTAACTGCTGTATATGTGACGCGCGATGCAAACCATTTTGAAATTAATATACCTTTAAAATGGGTTGGAAAACGGAATTTGAAATTGGGCTCAAAGAACAATCTGCAGATTCTTTTTTTAGAGGGTTATGAAAAACTGGATCATAATTATATTGGGGATTTAAAAGAGCTGGGATACACATTAATAGATTGCAAAAAGATCTATAAGACATATGAAAAAAAGTACCCGCAGTTAAACAGATACAGAGATTTCGAGAAGAAATGTTTTTTAAGATGGCTTGTCATAGAAGACATATTTGGTCATGAGCCGGTCATGCACTACGATGCTGATATCGTTTTTAACGAAATTCCTGAAAACATTGAAAAACAACTGGGTGGGCTTACTTTTGTTCTGCAGGGTTGCCCGGCCTTTGTCTCAACCGGGAAAAGCGATTGGCTCGCACAATACAGGAAAAGTCTTATTGAATTTGTTAAGGACATAGATGCCTATTCTGCCATCGCATGGGAGGAAAGGCATGGGTGGGAAAAATCATACCTGGACAAATGGAGCGGTAGCAGGTTCAAAAAAATAATAAGCCACGATCAGGATCTTATTTCACATTTGATTCATACGGACCAATTGCCGCAGGAATCACCTTCTGCCATCAAGAAAAAAACTGATTTAATCCTCTTTGAAAATCTGCTGGAATTTCACGATTTTTACAGTGAGTTGCTTCCGGTTGAATATAAGAGGATCGATGGCGTAGATTATTTCAATGGCAGAAAAGTCGCTTTCTGGCATATGCAGACCGATGTAAATTATTATTTAAAATGTGTTCTCAGGCGGGGATTCATGAATAGGATATCACGATATAAATGCCATCTTACGGAAAAATCAATGGAGCATATACTTTGGAATGTATATGACCGGGGCTTTCGAAAAGAGAAAAACCGCCTTGGAGTATATAAATATTACTTCGAGGCACATGATTTTTCCGGAGTTCTAAATGGAAAGGTGTATTGGAAAGAGAATGTCTTCAGGTAATATGACGGAACGGGCGGGCAAACCTCTTGTCTCCGTTGTGACGATAGTCTTCAACGGTGAAAAATATATCGAACAGACCATTCTCAGTGTGGTAACCCAGAGCTACGAAAATATCGAGTATATCGTTGTAGATGGCGGGTCTACTGACCGCACAATCAACATAATCAAGACATATGAAAGCAAAATTTCAAAATGGATATCTGAGCCGGACGAAGGTATTTCGGATGCCATGAACAAGGGCATTCGCATGTCATCGGGAGACATCGTAGGGATAATCCATTCCGACGACTTTTACGCTGATCCTACGGTTATAGGGCAAATTGCTGATGTATTCAATCGTTCTCCCGAGGTCAAGGCCCTCTATGGCATACAGGATTTTATCGACCCTGTCACCGGGACAACCCTGCTTACGTGGGGCAGAGATACCGACCCTTCCGAGATAAAAAAGCGTATGTACATCCCTCATCCGACACTGTTTGTCAGGAGAAAGGTCTATGATGAGATAGGTCTTTTTAGGCTGGACTTCAAAGTCGCCATGGATTACGAGTTTGCGATCAGGCTTACGAAATATACCCGGCCGTCATTTCTGAACTATAAGATCGCCTGCATGAGAGACACAGGTACAAGCGGTAGACAATACCGGAAGGCATTCCGTGAGAGCGTGCGTGCGTTGACAATGCATGGTTATTATTTCTCAGCAGCGATCACTGTTCTTAGAAATGCGGCAAAACAGGTATTAATAGGGTTGGGATTTAAGAGGCTCCTGTACAGGCTCTGGGAGAAGAATGTCTCGCCGAGGTAGGCAATAATTACATGCAATTATCAGTTGCTGTATAATATTTCTATGATATTTGAGTGGAATGGGGCCAAGAGTCATGCAAATAAGCTCAAACACGGCATTGATTTTGAGACAGCAAAGGGCCTTTGGCTTGATGAAAACAGACTTGAAATCCATGCCCCTCATCCAATTGAAAACAGAAACCTTGTGATCGGAAAAATCCAGGGGAAATGCTGGACAGCAGTTTTCACGATGCGAAATACAGCGACACGAATCATTTCAGTGAGGCGCTCAAGAGCCAGGGAGGTCTATCTCTATGAAAAAGAAACACTCTGAAACCGCAAAAGAGTTTGACAGGCGATTCGAGGCCGGAGAAGATGTGCATGACCTGATAGATATGTCCAAGGCAACATTGCTCCGTCCCGGGAAGAAGACCAGAATTACTCTGGATGTCCCGGAGTCCCTTGTGAGGGAAATTGATGCCATTCGACATGAGATCGGAGTTGATAGAGGCGCTCTTATCAAAGTGTGGCTTCAGGAGAGAGTAAAAAAAGAAAAGGCGGTTTCCTGAATTAATCCAGTTAACCGATTATTGTATATGCCGTCAAGCGAGTTGCTGTTTTGTGGCATGCGGTGACGCCATGAAGATCCTTCACCTCATCTACGACCATATCAATAACCCCTGGGTCGGCGGCGGCGGGGCGGTCAGGGTGCGCGAGCTGTACCGGAGGATCTCGGACCGGCATGAGATTACTGTCGTATGTGGCAAGTATCCTGGTGCAGAGAATTATAATGAAGATAATATCAGGTATGAGTATGTAGGAAGCAGTCGGAACAACTATGTGATGAGTACTTTTTGCTTCGCGGCGAGAGCGGCACGATACGTTAAGGCCAATGCCGGCAACTACGATATTGTGGTGGAGGATTTTGCCCCTTACAACCCGGTCTTTTCTTTCTTGAGGCATAAGAATACCGTGATCCAGCTGCACCAGCGGGAAGGCCTGAGGCATCTGAAAAAGTACGCGGTTCTGGGCATTCCCTTCTTCCTGATCGAAAAGTACTACCCCCGGTTTTTTCAAAATGCATTGGCCGAACTGCCTGCTGCAAAGGAGATATTCGGCTTGCGGGCAAATATCGCCGTCTTGCCCAATGGCTTCGACCCAAAACTCCTGCGCCTTGAGCCTGGAGAGGAAGATTATATGCTTTTTATCGGCCGCTTCCATATCAATCAAAAGGGGCTTGATACCCTTCATGACTCATTGCATCTCGTCGGGAGCAGGCTCGTGATCGTGGGAGGGGGAAAGGACGATGAGGCTGTAAGGACCTTATTCAGAGACGCCGTCGAGAACGGACGCGCCG
This sequence comes from Thermodesulfovibrionales bacterium, assembly GCA_049799315.1. Taxonomy (GTDB): domain Bacteria; phylum Nitrospirota; class Thermodesulfovibrionia; order Thermodesulfovibrionales; family UBA6898; genus PALSA-1316. Next base: position 17,625 of record JBARHQ010000200.1, read on the forward strand.
AATTTGCAGGATACGCCTGGGGCGAGAAAAAGGAGAAGCTCCTTGGTAAATGCCTGTTTATGGTGGTCCCGTCACGTTACGAAGGACAACCATTGATCATAATGGATACCGCGGCCTGCGGCAAGCCGGTGATCGTCAGCGATATTCCGGAATTAAGATACGCCGTCGATGCCGGGTTCGGCCTGTCGTTTAAAACCGGCGACGAGAGGGACCTGGCTGAAAAAATAAATTTTCTGCTCGGGAAT